>NZ_LWID01000001.1:0-343000 GCF_029783845.1 Volucribacter amazonae
TCTAAAATGGCTAATTTCATTAACAAACCATAATGTTGCTCAAATAAATCAGCGGTTTTAAGCAAAATTTTGGCTTTTTCCACCGCACTTTTTTGTTGCCAATCGTGGTTTTGTTGAGCCTGTTTGGAATACATCTGCAACATAATCAGGATTAAAAAAGCAAACTTCTCCCACTGGTTCCAAGGTAGCGGGATTTTGTACAGTCTGACTAGTAAGATGATAATCTTTGCTACTTTCTATTGCGACTAAAGATTGTCCCAGCGGTATTGCGGCTTGATTAAGTGCGGTCGATAATTGGGCTAAATGCTGTTCATTACTAAGATCAAACCCTTTAGAGTTTTGTCGTTCTTGGAATAAATTTTGTGGTAACGTACCGCTTTATTAGGTTGCCCTTGTGATTTTGCATATTGTTGCCAAGGTGGTGTCATTAATTGTTCAGCTGGGATATGTGGATCAGCTAATTGGTGTACAAAAGAGGAATTTGCTCCATTTTCTAATAAACGACGTACTAAATAAGCCAATAATGTTTCGTGCGTCCCCACAGGGGCATAAACACGCACTAAACGATCAAGATTTTGTTTGCCTACGACATTATTGTATAAGGTTTCGCCCATACCATGTAAACATTGAAACTCATAATGTTTATCTTGTCCAAGTTCATAAATCGTGCAAAGGGTTTGTACATTATGGGTGGCAAATTGCGGATACACACATCTTGTGCCGCCAATAATTTTTTGGCACAGGCGAGGTAAGCAATATCAGTATGGTTTTTGCGAGTATAAAGCGGAAAATCAGTTAATCCTTCGGTTTTGTGCCCATTTGATTTCACTATCCCAATAAGCCCCTTTAACTAAACGAATCATCAAGTAAGACTGTTTTTGACGAGCAAGTTCAATCAAATAATCAATCACTTTGGCAGCACGTTTAGAATAGGCTTGTACCACAAAACCAATTCCCTTATAGCCTTGTAACTCAGGTTCATCAATTAATTTTTCAATTAAATCTAAGGATAATTCAAGGCGATTAGCTTCTTCCGCATCAATGTTAATACTAATATTAAATTGTTTTGCCAATAAGAAAAGCTGTTTGACTCTTGGATAAAGTTCATTCATCACCCGTTCATATTGTGCTCGGCTATAACGTGGGTGAATTGCAGATAATTTAACGGAAATACTATTTGATTGATAAATATCACGCTGTGCAGATTCTTGCCCTACGGCTTTAATGGCTAATATATAATCTTGTAAATAACGATCAGCATCTTGTTGTGTCATCGCCGCTTCCCCAACATATCAAAGGAAAAAACATAACCTTGCGATAAACGGGGTTGAATTCGTGCTAATGCGTTGTCAATGGTTGTACCTGTTACAAATTGTTCACCTAAGATTTTCATTGCTTTTATCATTGCAAAACGCATAGCAGGTGCCGATAAGCGAGCAAAACTACGGGTTAAAGCATTTGAAAGGGTAGTTTCATCAAACTTTCACTTAATTTCTTACCTAGTAATAATCCATAACTGGCAGCATTAATAAATAAAGAAGAGACTTATCAATATGTGCTTTCCAATCGCCTTCTTTTAATTTATCTTGAATCAATTCATCGCGAGTTTGAGCATCAGGAATACGCAATAATGCTTCAGCAAGACACATTAAGGCAATACCTTCATCATCGCCCAAAGAATATTCTTGCATTAAGGCATCAACGCTATAACGATTTTTCTTGGTTTGGCGAAGATGATTAATCAATTTGATTCCATTTTGTTTAATACGTTTTTCTTGATCAGGGCTAAAATCCAACGTTTGATATAATTCATCAACGACAGTTTTTTCATTAATGCGATAATAATCCGTAATAGCTTGACGTGATACTCCATATTGACGAGCTAAATCAAAACTCATATTGCCTCCAAGAAAAAATAAGGAAAATGGGGGATAGTATAGTACCTAGTAAGTAACGAATATGTTTAAATCTTTAACATATTGTGAAGTACAAATTAATGTAAAAAGAGAAAAAGACAATGGTTAATTGAAGAAAAATTTTATCTGAACGCATTATCATTAATTTTTAATAAAAAATACACTAAATAAATGAATAAAATCTAGCATATAGTGACAATGTCACTTAACTAGAGTTAAGTTTTTTAATTGGTTAATAGGAAACCAACCCTAGATATCCGAGCAAGCAAAAACATATCTTTTCTCTTATCTAATAACAGAAACCCTTTATTTATATTGATGTCCCTGTATTAATAATTTTTCATCATAAAATCTATATTTTCCCTTTACACTATAAAATCAATAAGGATATTTAAACAAAAATGATTGTTACAGTGTTCAATATAGTAGCATTATGTCTTGCTTAGATAGTATTTGTTACCTGTGTATAAGTCTGTGATTTATTTATACCGTAGTTCCTACTTACCTTATAACTAATTTCGCATAATGTATATTATGTTAAATAATAAATTTATAAATGTAACAGGCTAAAATGTTTATCTACCCTATATACGTTAAGAATGTGAACGACTATATTTCATTATTTCGGAATTATATGGATATTGTATGAATAGATAATTGAAAATGCCCAATAATAAATTGGCAATTAGAGATTTGATGAATTTTGAGAAATTAATGCAAGGCTTGCTGAGTTGATTTCGTTTCTTTACTCATCAACCAATATATTCACCATCAAAACGATCGGCTAAGATATTAAATTGTTCAACAAAATGAAAAATATCCCGATCATCTAATGTCATTTCATTGGTTAATGTTGCAACATAAATTGGTGTTTTTGCTGTTTTATTATCTTCCTCTTGTTCTGGTTCTTCTTCTTCAATACCATGTTGTAAATCAAAAAAATCAAAGAAATTGGTATTAAAATTATCAATAAAACGTTGTAGGCTGTCTTCATTTTAAAATGAAAAATATGTTCTACTGGTCTTCGTTCAGACAGATCATCGCCATTGGTTTGTAATATGGTTAAAATTTCTTCTGTGGCATTAAGTTTTAACTCTAATGGTGACGGCAATAGAAAATCAAAATAAATACTTGCTTGAGGATCTTGTTGTTGCTTAATATCAGTAATTGAATCAAATCCGTTAAGAATATCAATGACTTCTTTCGCATAATTTGTATAAAAAGATTTCATTTTTTCCATTACCAATAACATGCCCTGAATATAATGTATCAGGTAAGGCATTTAATTGAGTAATGATTTTAACCATTTTATCAATTAAAATATCAGCTTGTGCTATATCAGGTAAACCATCGGAATTTGTATCCTCCACGTCATAAGTGAGGGAGAATTGAACAACAGAGGAAAAAGCGGTATCTTTAAAAATATCGGCTATGGCTAAATTGACGGAAAAGATACATTCATTATGATTAATAATACTACGATAAACTTTCCAATTTTGTATCATTGATAATGTGTCGTTTAACTCATCTAATGTTTTATCTGTTTCCATAACTCTCCCCTATTTAATAAATTTTAGTGAGATAATCAAATATTCGTTCCATAATCTACCAAACTCTTATCAAGAAGTTTAATCTTTATCGTATAAATTAAGCAAAAAATATTAAGATTTGTGACGGTTATCGAAATTTTACAGTAGTATTTTGTTGTTAAAAAAGGCAAAATATACACCTTGTTGGATTGATTGATATGAATAGAAGATTAAGCCATGGAATTACTGATTGATTTTTTTTCAAATTATGGCTATTGTGCCGTACTTTTCGTGCTGATTATTTGTGGCTTTGGTGTGCCTATTCCTGAAGATATTACCTTGTTTCAGGGGGAATTATCGCAGGGCTTGGTTATGCTAATCCTCACATTATGCTCGTTGTAAGTATGTTTGGCGTTCTCTTCGGCGATAGTATTATGTATTGGCTTGGACGCATTTATGGTGCCAAAAATATTGAGAGTAAGAATTGTTCGCCGTTTTATTAATGTGCAACGTTTGCGTTAGTGCGTGAGAAATTTGATAAATATGGTAACCGAGTTTTATTTATTGCTCGCTTTTTACCCGGATTACGCGCTCCTATCTATATGATTTCAGGCATTACTCGCCGTATAAGCTATACGCGTTTTGTTTTAATTGATTTTTTTGCTGCGATTATTTCTGTGCCGATTTGGGTTTACCTTGGTTATCATGGAGCAGCCAATTTAGATTGGATTGAGCAACAAATAAGCGAGGTCAAGTTGGTATTTATATATTATTGCCATTGTTGCTCTTTATGTGATTTTTAAATTATATCGGGCTAAAAAACGTAAGTCAGCCAAATAAATAAAATATATATACCCCCAAATGGGGGTATTCTACTCCCCTATGATTATTACTTAAACCACCTTTCCATTGCCTGATCGTCAGTTTGCTTAGCCTCCACCCAGCGTTCGCCTGAACAGGTTGTTTCTTTTTTCCAAAAAGGGGCTTTGGTTTTTAGATAATCCATAATAAATTCATTAGCTTGATAAGCCTCTTTACGATGTGCGGAACTTACCCCTACCAAAACAATTTCATCGCCTGCTTTTAATTGCCCTACTCGATGAATAATGCTGATAGCTTGAATATCCCAACGTTGTTGAGCTTGTTCCGCGATTTCTTTTAATACTTTTTCTGTCATTGCAGGATAATGCTCTAAATATAATTGCGACACCTGATCTCCTAAATTAAGATCTCGTACTTTCCCTACAAAAATAACCACAGCCCCAGCAGATTGAGATTGAGCAAGCCACTGATATTCCTCATTTTGATCAAAGGACAATGGACTGACCTGAATTTTAATATTATCCATATTATCCCCCGTAACAGGTGGGAAAAAGGCAATTTCATCACCTGCTTGAATTGGGCTATCTAACGAAGATAATGTTTGATTAACTGCTACAAGCACTTTTCCTTGTTGTAAGGCTAATTGCCATTTGTCGCCTTTTTGTACTAAATAATCTAATAATTGTTGAATATGCTCAAATTTTAGCCTCAAGCATTAATTCATCGGTATTGACTAATTCTCTAATTTGTCCAAAAAATAATATTTTTATCATTTTGTTATCTCATTTATTGTTTCTTGTGGTACACAAAATAACCTGATTTTCCACCGCACTTTTCTAACAAGCGAATCTGTTCAATAACAATATCTTTTTGTACTGCTTTACACATATCATAAATGGTTAAAGCTGCCACGCTTGCTGCCGTTAAGGCTTCCATTTCAACGCCAGTTTTACCTGTCAATTTGCAATAGCTTTCTATCCGTACCTGATTACTCTCAGCAAGGGGCAAATATTGATTTCTACCTTGCTTAATAATAATGGGTGGCATAATGGGATCAATTCCCAAGTTTTTTTTGCCGCCTGTATGCCTGCAATGCGCGCCGTAGCGAATACATCGCCCTTATGGTGTTGTCCGTTTAAAATCATCGTTAATGTATTTGTGACATTGTCACTAAGCCTCTGCTCGAGCTTCTCGTACAGTATCTTGTTTCAACGAAACATCAACCATATTCGCTTCGCCTTGGGCATTAATATGGGTAAATTCTGTCATTTTATATTCCTTTATGAATTAACCGCCAATGGTTGATAAATTAGCACGTACGCCAGTATCGCCCATATGTAAATAATGATGCTGCCGTTTATGTTGTAAGGCAGAAAATAAGCGTGCCTGTAATTGAGATTGTTGGAGATCAGATTGTAATAAATCTCTTAGTTCAATCCCCTCTTCGCCGAATAAACAAAGGTGCAATTTACCTCGAGCAGAAACTCTTAAACGATTACAACTGGCACAAAAATTTTTCTCGTAGGGCATAATCAATCCCACTTCGCCCTGATAATCTTGATGATAAACACTTTAGCAGGCCCATCACTTCGCCCTTTCAAACGCAATTTCCAGCCTTGTTGCAATAATTTTTTTTTCCAATAATTGTCCTGATAAATGATATTGTTGGAAAAAAAAATGATCCATATCCCCTGTTTGCATCAATTCAATAAACCGCATTTGAATAGGTTTATCTTTAATCCAAGCTAAAAATTGCTCAAATTCACGCTCATTGAGTTGTTTCATCAATACTGCATTAACCTTAACTTGGCGATAACCAATTTCTAAGCCCGTTCAATCCCTCGCATTACTTGATAAAACTTATTTTCGCCTGTAATGATATGAAACATTTTAGGATCTAAAACTATCCAAGCTCACATTAATTGACGTAATACCTGCTCTTTTCCAATTATCCACCTCGTTTGCCATACGATAGCCATTGGTTGTCAAGGCAATATTTTTTATGCCATCGATCACCTTAATTTGCTCAACAATGGATAAAAAATCTTTGCGTAAAGTAGGCTCACCACCTGTAATGCGGATTTTTTCTGTTCCCATGACAACAAAGGCTTTTGCCACACGAATAATTTCCTCTTGCGTTAAAAAATGCGGTTTATTTTTTTCTGGTTGATAACCATTAGGTAAACAATAGTTTACAACGAAAATTACAAACATCGGTAATAGACAAACGAAGATAATAATATTCTCGCTGGAAAGCATCAACCAAACGGTTAGCTCCCAACGACTTAATAGGAATGCGTTGCATCAAGACACCTTTCTAAATACGAGAGGATAAATCGTTTCCAATCTTATCCTTGGACAAAAATTTGTCGGCTTGGTAAACCATGCTATCTAAACAGTTTAGGTCAACAAGCTCGGAGTTATCAAATAAATTTTTGATCATTCTAAAATAGAAAGAAATAAATGTACAATCGGCAAGGAAAAAATAACCTTATTGAGGTAACTATTATTAAGGATAGAAGGTAAATTAGTTATATAAGTAAGTATACAAAGGGTATGTAATCGTCTATTTTAAAAACATGCTTCGTTATTATAGTCGTTTCAAATATCGCTTATTTATCTCTTCGTCAAAAAATGCTATCTTTCTCGGCAAATAATTGATTTGAGATAAATTATGTTATTGCAACAGAACACTATCCCATTAACCAACCTAAAACATATTGTCGCCATTGGTGGTGGCCATGGTTTAGGGCGTATGTTATCAGCCTTAAATTTTATGCAAGAAAAATTAACAGGCATTGTTACGACCACAGATAATGGTGGTTCTACGGGGCGAATTCGTGATGATTATGGTGGCATTGCGTGGGGTGATTTGCGTAATTGTTTAAATCAAATTATTACTGAGCCAAGTACCGCTTCTACCCTTTTTGAATACCGTTTTAGTGGCACAGGCGAACTTGCTGGGCATAATTTAGGTAATTTAATGCTAACCGCATTAGAAAATATGCAAATTCGTCCTTTAGAGGGCGTAAATTTGATTCGTGATTTATTAAAGGTAAAATCCTTTATTATTCCTATGTCAGAAACGCCTGTTCATCTTGTTGCACAATTATCTTCAGGGCAACAAATATTAGGCGAAGTAAATATTGATAATCTTGAGGAATTGCCTCAATCATTGGCTCTTACTCCCCTTGTTTCAGCTACACCAGAAGCGATTACCGCTTTACAACAAGCAGAACTTATTCTTATTGGGCCGGGCAGTTTTTTTACCAGTATTATGCCCCCTTTGTTACTCAAAGAAGTGCAACAATGTTTACGCCAAGCACAATGTCCGAAAATTTTTATTGATAATTTAGGGGTTGAGCATAGCCCAGCGGCTAAATTGTCTTTGGCACAACGGATTAATTGGATTAATCACAATGTAGGGCAAAACATTATTGATGGCGTGATTACTAGCACCGAACAAAAGGAACAGCGCATAGATGCCGAACAGCAACCACAATGGCTTACAAGAAAATTAAATGCCGATGATGTGCCATATCGACATGATCGGCATTTATTATGTCAAGCTATTGCTGAACTATTAGAAAGGTTTAAACAAAACGATTTTTAATCTTGGCGAAAAACCTTAACATTATTAAAACCTGCATCTTGTAAATATAGAGCCTGTAGCTTGCTCATTACCCCTCTTTCACAATACAAAAGATAGGTTTTATCTTGCTCAAGTGTGGCAAATTGGCTTGATAATTTATAAAACGGTAAAGTAATAATCGGATTACTGATATTCAATGCCAAAGGTTTTTCTTCAACTTCCTCTGGGCTACGAATATCAATAATAATATCGTCCTTAGCTAATACAGCAACAGTTTCTACTTCGGTAACCGATTGAGCGGTTTGCTCGGCAATTTGGCGAATATCTAAAATTTTGGCATTTTCCACCGCACTTTGTAAGATATTCATATCAAAATGTTGTTCTTCTTGTTCAATTTTGCTTTTAACCGCTTTTACCGTTGGATTTTTGGAAATAACACCACAAAACTCTGGCATAGATTTCGCAATATCTTCGGTTTCAATTTGCTTAGCTAACGCAATAATTTGCTCTTTGTCGTGGGAGATTAATGGACGTAACACTAAACAACCTGCCGCTTCATCAATTAAGCGTAAATTGGTTAACGTTTGGCTAGATACCTGCCCTAATGCTTCACCAGTAACTAAGGCTTGAATGGCAAAACGTTCTGCCACTAGGCTTGCCGCTCGTACCATCATACGTTTTAATACCACACCCATTTGCCCATTATCAATTTTCTCCAAAATTTCGCCAACCACAGGCTCAAAATTAATGGCAATAAAACGGACTTTATGGGATTGGCTATAACGTTGCCAAAGATGATAAGCCATTTGTTTAACCCCAATTTCATGGGTTGCACCGCCTAAATTAAAAAAACAATAATGAACACGACAACCACGTCGCATCAACATATAGCTTGATACGCCAGAGTCAAAACCACCAGAAATTAACGATAGTACATCTTCTTGTGTACCAATAGGATAGCCGCCGATACCTGCATAACGTGCTTTGATCAACATCATATGTTCATGTTCAATATCAATGCGTACGGTAATATCGGGACGAGTTAATTTCACTTTCGCTGAGGGAATATGTTGATTTAATCCACCACCAATATAGCGTTCAGCTTCTAAGGAATTAAAACTATGCTTGCCCTTGCGTCTTACTCGCACACAAAAGGTTTTATTTACTAATTGCTCGCCGACTTCAGCTAAGGTTTGTTCAAAAATATCATGTAAAGAAGAAAAGGGTTTTTCCTCTACGGCTAAAAAATGATGAATACCCGGAATACGTTGTAATTGCTCAATTAATAAATCAAAATTTTCATTATTTTTTGACCGCACTTCAATATAATCCCAATGGCGAACCACCGCAACTTGATCATCAAAGCGGGTTAATACATTACGAATATTACTGGTTAAAATTTTGATAAAGCGTTTGCGTACCGAATCGCTTTTAATCATAATTTCAGGAAAAAGTTTAATAATAAATTTCATGCTGTTGCTTAAATAAGGGTTAATAAAATGGGGCGAATTATAACAAAATTCCGCCCAAAGCCATAGTTAAGAGTTTGACTATTTTCTTATATAGTTATCAAGAAAAGTGACAATGTAACAACAATAAGCTTAGTCATTTGCTAAAGTATGCACTAATCGTTGTTCTAGCTGTTGCCGTTGCGTGGCACAGAGGGCTTTTCCCTCCGCATTGACTAAAATAAAAAAGTCTTCGGCTTTCTCGCCAATGGTGGTGATTTTAGCATTGAGTAAATTGAGCTGTTGCTCCACAAAAACTTGGCTAATTTTGCTCAATAATCCCGCTTTATCTAAGGCAAAAAGCTCCATTTCGGTATGATCCGAACGATGTATATTTAAAAAACGTATTTGAGTTGGCACTTGAAAATGTTGCAATTTATAATTTCGCCGTTGATTTAGCAAGGCTTTAGCTGGTGTGGTTAATCCTTGGTATAAGGCTTTTTCTAATGCTCGTCGCCGCTCATTGCGTACTAAACTGCCATCAAGCTCTGACACAATAAAACTGTCCATCACATAACCATCTTGTCTGGTAATAATTTGTGCATCGTGAATACTCAAATTTTTTGTGCCAATAATGCTAACAACCTTATGAAATAAGCTAGGCTGATCCGCACAATAGATAAAGATTTCTGTTCCCCCTTTGGCAAATTTATTGCTTACCTTAACCACAAGATTATCTTGATTTTCATACAGTAACTGACTATGCCAAGCAATTTGTTTCGGCGTATTGCGTAAAAAATATTCATCAGGACATTGTTGCCACAGGGCTTGAATGGATTGCTCAGGTAATGCCTTTAATAAAATAAGGGCTTGCTGACGATTTTGAGCAATTTGTTGCTGATAATCCAACCGATGTTGCATTCCTTGATCAAATTGTTGTGAACAATATTGGTATAGGGTAAATAATAAGGTTCGTTTCCAATCATTCCATAAGGTACCATTGGTAGCACAAATATCCGCTACGGTTAAACAAACTAAATAATCCAAATGCTGTTGATCTTTAACTTTATCAGCAAAAGCTAATACCACTTCGGGATCATGAATATCACGCCGTTGTGCAGTAATGGACATAAATAAATGTTGTTGTACTAACCAACACATTAATTCGGTTTGGGTGGCATTAAAACCATGTAGAATGGCAAAATCCTGCATTTCTTTTGCCCCAAGCTCCGCATGATCACCACCTCGCCCTTTGGCAATATCATGAAATAATCCTGCTAAATATAATAGGCGGCGATCGGCTAATTGGGGAAATAATTGGGTACAAAGTGGGTGTAATTTCTGATTTTCTTGTTGTAAAAAACTTTCTAGTTTGAGCATAACACGCAAAGTATGCTCATCAACGGTATAAGTATGAAATAAATCAAATTGCATTAAGCCCACAATAGGTTGCCATTGCGGTAAATAAGCGGTTAATACCCCATATTGGTGCATAGGAAAAAAGGCACGACTGATGGCTTGAGGTTGAGCTAAAAGTTGGATAAATTTTTCCCTTGCTTTTGCATATTGGCAAAGGGGCGAATTAAGCTGACCGAGAGCAATAACTAATTCACGCAAGGTTTCAGAGTGAATATCCGCTTTATGATGTTGGGTAAGATAATAAAATAAATCCAAGATACTTTCAGGTTGTTGGGTAAAACTGGATTTGTTTTTTAATAAAATACTTTGCCCAAGCAAGCAAAAATTATCATCTAAATCCACCGCACTTGTTTTCTCTGGCGAGGTTAGAAAATGTTCTTGATAATGCTTTAATAAAATATGGCTTAATAAAGCGATATGTTGCAAACTTTGAAAAAACACTTTCATCAGTTTTTCTACCCCTTGATTGCCCTCGCCAAAACCCAGCATTTGGCTAATCTTAAGCTGGCGATCAAACAACAAGCGATTATCATAGCGTTTTAAGATCAAATGTAGGGCAAAACGAGTGCGAAATAAAAAATGCTGGCTTTGCTGTAAACAAGCATATTCTTCGGGATAAATAAACCCTGCTTGTAAAATATCACTGAGGTTTTTGGCTTTGGTATGGCGTAATGCAATCCAATACAGTAAATGTAAATCTCGCAATCCGCCCGGGCTGTTTTTAATATCAGGTTCTAAATTATAGCTGGTATTATGATAACGTTGATAACGTTCATTTTTTTCCTGTAATTTGGCTTGAAAAAAATCGGCAGCTGGCCAAAAATCTGCTTGATAATGCACCGCACTTTCTAATTGAGCAAAAATTTGCTGATTGCCACATAAATAACGGCTTTCTAATAAATTGGTAGCGATGCTAATATCTTTTTTGCCCTCCTCTATACATTGGGTAAGGCTGCGTACACTATGCCCAATATCAAAATGACAATCCCACAAAAATTGAATAAACTGAGCAATTTTTTGTTCAGTTTCGGGGCAAATAGCTGATTGACTAAGAATGAGAAAATCTAAATCAGAAAGCGGAAAAATCTCTTGCCGTCCATATCCTCCTACCGCAATCAATGCTAAATCAGGCTGTTGATTTAAAGCAAAATATTGCCAAAGATGACATAATAAATCATCACAAAATTGGTTACGTTGTGCAATCAATTCATATACATTAGCTTGATTAAAATGTGCTAATTCCCTTTGTGCTAACGCATTTTTTTGTTGTTTAATATTTTCCACTGTAGGGATTGGTTGTGCTTGATAAGAGAATAACGCCATTTTTTTCACTTCCCTAGCTTAAATGAACAAAAAGGCTTGCTATTAAAACAAGCCCCTTTTACAAGATTTAAAGATTAACCATAAAACGACTTATCCGCCCTGCTTGTTGTTCTTCATCACGAATGGTCATGACTTCGCAACCCTGTTGCGTTACTACAATTTGATGTTCATATTGTGCGGAATGACTACGATCTTTGGTTTTCACTGTCCAACCATCGCCCATTAAACGTACTTCTTTTTTGCCGGCATTAATCATAGGTTCAATGGTAAACACCATGCCTTCTTGTAAAATCACCCCACCATCATCAGCATAATAATGTAACACTTGGGGATCACAATGAAACTCCGTACCAATACCATGTCCACAATATTCACGCACCACACTAAATCCTTGTGCTTCAGTATATTGCTGAATTGCTCGCCCAATTTCATTTAAACGGATACCGGGTTTTACCTTGCGTAATCCCACATAAAGTGCCTCTTGAGCAGCCTCTACTAGCTTTTTACTGCGAATATTGGTTTCGCCTACAATGTACATTTTTGAGTTATCGCCAAAATAACCGTCCTTAATGACCGTAACATCAATGTTTAAAATATCGCCGTTTTTCAAGATTTTATCATCACTTGGAATACCATGGCACACTACTTCATTCAGGGAAATACAGGTAGCTTTAGGATAATTATGGTAACCCAAACAAGCAGGAATAACTTTTTGATGATTTACCATATAATCATGGCAAATACGATCTAATTCTCCGGTACTAATGCCAGCTTTAACATAAGGTTCAATCATCACAAGAACTTCTGCGGCTAATCGGCAAGCCTCACGCAATTTCTCAATTTCTTCACTCTTTCTTAATGGGATATTCATTTACGACTCTCTATGCTAATTAATAAAAAATTGGCTCTAAGTATAACATATTTCAAGCTAACAAAATAAGCGAAGATTTTTAACCAAAGTGCGGTCAGTTTTGGCATTTTTTCCCCATTTCAAGAAATGCTAATTTATATTTTTTTGTTCACTAACTAATAAAAACTTGAATGCTTTAGTGGGTTATTAGATAATAGCCCAATGGTTTTTGATTTGATTTTTAACTGGGGAAGCGAATGAGTGATGTAGTAGTGCCGTTGACGTTTACTGACGCAGCTGCAAATAAAGTAAAATCATTAATTAGCGAAGAAGAAAATGATGCGTTAAAATTGCGAGTGTACATTACAGGCGGTGGGTGTAGCGGTTTCCAATATGGCTTTACCTTTGATGAAAAAGTCAATGAAGGCGATTTGACCATTGAAAAATCAGGGGTGCAATTAGTCATTGATCCCATGAGCTTACAATATTTAATCGGCGGTACAGTAGATTATACCGAGGGTTTAGAAGGTTCAAGATTTGTGGTTACCAACCCAAATGCCACAACAACCTGTGGTTGTGGTTCATCATTTAGTATTTAATCTCTCAATCTTTTATTATGGATTTTCAATTTAGCCAATATCTTGGACAAACCTTAGTAAAATGCTCAATGGAACATGAAGCATTTGCCCATTGGCTAAATACTGAAATCAATGCCAATCTCAACCTTGCACAACAAATTCTCACTCAACTTAATCCCTCACAATGCCTACAAGTAAAGATGATTGAGGGGAAAGAATATAGCCTATATATTGATCAGCAACAAGTGATTTGCCAAGCAAATAGTTTGGCTTTTGGCACAGAAACAGCTCTACAATTAGAGCAGGATTTACATTATTATGATTCAGAGTCCGTAGCAAGTTGTGGTCTAGAGGATTTTATCCAACTTTTAGAAGCATATATTGCTTTTCACACAGCAAAATAATTTTTATATATAAAAACATTATATCAACTCCAAAAATAAAGCCAAAATATTCTTAAAATTTGCTATCTTTATATTGAGCATTAATCTTGCTTGCGTGTATATTAGCGCCTTTGTCATTTGTTTATAAGGAAAATTTATGTCAACAACAAATCAATATGCTAACCCCGGTCCATTAGGACTTTGCGGTTTTGCATTAACCACTTGGTTATTATGTTTAGTGAATGCAGGTATTTTTGATAGCAAGAGCTTAGGCTTAGTTATCGCTATGGCATTTGCGTTTGGCGGTACAGCCCAAATGATTGCTGGAATGTTTGAATTTAAAAAAGGCAATACCTTTGGTTTTACAGCATTTAATAGCTATGGGGCTTTTTGGTGGTCTTGGGCGTTATTTACCGTTTTCTTCAAAGGTGAAACCCCAACAACATTTGTAGCTTGGTATCTCGCTGTTTGGGGAACTTTTACCCTAATGATGTTACTTGCTACCCTGAAAAAAGCAAAAGCATTACAAGCGATTTTCTTCTGCTTAACCCTAACCTTTTATGCGTTAGCTCTTGGTGATGCCACAGGTAATCATAGTATTGTCAATATCGGTGGTTATTTAGGCTTATTAACTGCATTATGTGCTTTCTATCTAGCTGCGGCGGAAATCATAAATGAGGCCTATGGCAGAACGATATTACCGATTGGTGAACCGAAATAAATCATTTATGGATTGAAAAATACCGAGTATTATCCTCGGTATTTTTTTGTATTGCCTTATTTTATTTTAAAAAAGGATTGCTACGTTTTTCTGCTGCCAAAGTGGTGTAAGCACCATGCCCCGGAATAATGATCATTTCGTCATTTAAAGGGAAAAGTTTATTATGAATAGTTGCAATCAGCGTATCATAATCTCCACCGGGTAGATCAGTACGTCCTATACTATTCTTAAACAATACATCGCCCGTAAAAGCAATATTTTTCTCGTGTTCAATAAAACCAATATGCCCCGGACTATGTCCTGGTAAATGCAAGACTTCAAATTGAAATTCTCCAAGGGATAAAACCTCCCCCTCGCCTGCTAGCCATTGATCGGGGTCAAACGCCTCTATTTCCTCAACGCCAAAACGCTGTGATTGTTGAGGTAAAGTGGCAAATAATAATTTATCCTGTGGATTTGAACCAATAATTTCCACACCAAAATGTTGCTTTAATTGTACTGCTGCCCCAACGTGATCCAGATGACCATGGGTTAATAATATTTTGCTCAGCTTTAATCCCAATTCCTCAATACGCTGAATTAAGCGATTTCCTTCGCCACCGGGATCAATAATCGCTGCATTATTATCTTGATCCCAAATTAACGAGCAATTTTGTTGAAACGCTGTAACAGGAATAATCTCTAAATTCATAATACCACCTTGATATAAAGATATTTTTTATAAAAATAGCCGTTTATGTTGACTAAACGGCTAAGAAGTGCGGTCTAAATTTCATTTATTTTTAGCTACCACGCCAAGTACGAACTGGCCCAGTATCAATATGAATAAAATTACTTTTTGGATAATAACCTACCCCGCCATTTTTTAGGCTTTCAGCAACTTGTTTGACTTTGGCTAGGCTTACACCTTGCAAACGGAAATCAATGGCTTGCCCCCGTGTATGGTAACTATTACTGGCAACACCACGACTACGTTGGTGCATTTTGGCATTGGTTACGGGAGCTCGATAACCACAAATAACTAAAATTTCTGCATTAGGTACACCAATTTGGCGATGAATCCGATGAAGTTTGCTAAATAAATTCACGTCCATTTTATGAATTTGGTTAGTACGGCGATCACGCATTAAGTAATCTAATTTTTTTAAATTTGCACTTGAAAACCCTTTACCAACTATAAAATCTAAACTTAATTTATCCCCTGTATTCACATTTCTAAATTTTAAAATACGAGGTTTTGCTGTAGAAACAGAAGCTAATAAGGTATTAGGTAATAATGTTGCCCCTAAAACAATACCGCCGAGGGATAACCATTTACGGCGATGATGATTAATTTCATTCATAAATAATACCTATTAAAAATTGAAAAATTTAACCGCACTTTTTAAATAAAAAGGTTATAAAAATAACCTTTTTATTCTACTGAAATTGGCTTAGTTTTCCAACAAAAACTTGCTAATTACCGACCAGTTTATATTATTTAGGTTTGGCTTGGTATCATAATGATAAATATCAGGTAGGCGATACACCTGATTATTATCTACCCAAGCGGTAACATAATATAAGTAAACAGGGTGTTTGCCCTTAATCGGTACAGAAGTTGTTTGCTTACTGGCTAAGGTATTTTGTTTGCGGGTTTCGTTCCAACCTACTTCATTTAATAAAAGCGTAGCCAATTCATCAGATTTTTCAACACGCACACAACCTGAGCTTAAGGCACGATTTTTACGGGAAAATAAATCTTTGCGTGGCGTATCATGTAAATAAATAGCATCAGAACTTGGCATATTAAATTTATAACGTCCTAAAGCACTGTCATCACCCGGTCTTTGACGTAAGCGATAAGGGAAATTTTTAGAGGTCATATTTTCCCAATCAATGGTATAAGGATCGATACTACGTCCTTTGCTATCAATAATGGTATAACCATTACGGTAAATATAGCTTGGATCTTGACGCACTTTAGGAATAATATCTTCGTTAATTAATCTTACAGGGGCATTCCAAGGTGGATTAACCACAAGATTACTTAATTCACTATACATAACTGGCGTTTTGCGAGCATTGGTTCCCACAATCACGCGAGAGGTTAATATCAGATTACCATCACGATAATATTGTAATTTATAGCTTGGCACATTCACAAACAATCCATTTTGAAAATCAGGGATTACCCTTAAACGCTGAGCATTAATGGCTAATTGATATAATAAGGCTTTGCCTGTCGGGTTATTTAATAGCATACGGGTAGCACTTCCCACGATACCATCAGGGGTTAAGCCATGTTTTTCCTGTAATTTTTTTACTGCCGCAACAATTTCAGGGCTATAATCATTTTGTTCAAGGGTTTGTGCAGGCAATAAGTGTTTTGCTTTAAGCATTTTTATTAAAATTGCCACTTCTGGTGAATGTGTACCCGGTCTTAAGGTACTGCTAATTTCTAAATGTTTTTCCGTTTGCTCAAAAGATTGTTGAGCAAGTTGTTCTGCTAAATAATTTAATGTTTGTTGATATAAATGATTATTTGAGGAAAGTGATTGCACAAAGGCAAAATTATCGCCATTTTTCACCGCACTTAACCAAGCCTCAATTTGTTGTTCCTTCGGTGCTTTCGCACGATAGGCATTAGGGCTATATAACCATTGCTGTGCAGATTTCAATAAATGGTTAGAATAATACATATAATCTAAAAATGCGTCAGTAACCAACATATCGTAAACAAGGCTATTAGGTTCAGCACTAGCAATGGCGTCCAAACTCGTTGCCGATTTTTTTGACACACCACTTAGCACCAATGCACTATATTCGCGTAAAAACTGTTTAAGGGCTTTTTGATCTTGCCATAAAGGGGTAAAACCATTTTCGCCATAAATTTTTGTTAGTAAGTTTTCAAATTGTAATGGATACTGCCCTACTAACTCAGCGATTTTTTGTTGTGCGAGATCCACCTGTTCAATAACAGCTTGCTCAGCAGAGTTATTTGGTGTGGATAATTCTTCTTGGTTTGCTTGAGCATAAACGGCGGATAATCCATAGCCTAACAAAGCCAATTTAGTAAAATTTACCGGTTTTAGTTTAAACATAAAAAGTTCCTCGAGATGATATAGTCGTTTCAATTTAAAATGAGACAAGGCGGTACGCCGAAGACAGTACAAGTAGTACGGCGAGGCGTACCAACGCTGTATCATTTTAAAGTGGGACGACTATAAAAGGGCTAAATTAGCCCTCAATATTATTGTTGTGATAACTTGCTAAGATCTGCAGCAATCTTCTCCGCTTCGGTTAAGAAGAAGTCAGGGGCTTCATAATCTTTTGGCAAGGCATCAAGATTTTTAATTTTTTTCTTTCCTTCTCGCGCAAAACGTTCATTAAGGTTTTTCAAGCGTCTTGCATCATCTTTGTCATTTTCTGCTTTGCGTTCTTTTAAATTGAGGGAAAGATACTTACGTTCTCTTCTTTCATTACGCACCGCTAAATCCCCTGCTAAAGCGATAAATTCAGGATCTTTAGCAATTCGCTCTTGATGATTTTGCTCAAGCTGATTTAACCATTGTTTTGCATTACCTGCTTGCGAATAAGAAGCCGAAGGTAATTTATCCCAAGGTAAAGCATTATCTTCTTTATCTTCACCATATTCTTGCATATCAATAAGTTCAGGGAATTTAATATCTGGCGCAACACCTTTTAATTGAGTACTTCCACCATTAATCCGATAAAACTTTTGAATGGTATATTGTAAAAAACCCAAAGGATTTTGGTTTAAATCATAGACAAAATTTAGCGAACGACTTTGTTGTACTGTTCCTTTACCAAAGGTATTTTGCCCAATGATGATACCACGATCATAATCTTGAATGGCTGCGGCAAAAATTTCAGAAGCTGAAGCACTAAAACGGTTGATCATTACCACTAAAGGACCAGTATAAACCTGCTTAGCATCAGGATCTTCATGCACACGAATACGCCCAAAAGCATCTCTTACTTGCACTACTGGCCCATCACTAATAAATAACCCTGTCAATTCAACAGCCTCATTTAATGCACCGCCACCATTTTCGCGCAAATCAATCACTAAGGCTTTAACATCTTTGCCTTGCATTTCCGTTAATAATTTACGCACATCATTAGTTAAGCCTAAATAAAAACCCGGAATTTTTATGCTAGCAATCGCCTGCCCATCAATATTAGAAATAGTCAATTTAGCGGCACGATCTTCAATACGAATTTTATCTCGCACTAAGGTAACTACACGTGGTCTACCTCCTTTAGCTGGCTCAATTTCCAAACGTACTTTAGTGCCTTTTTTGCCTTTAATCTTATCCACTACATCATCTAAACGCCAACCAACTACATCTTCAATTTCGCCTTTTTCTTGTCCAACGCCAATAATTCTATCACCAGAAGATAATTTTTTACTCCGTTCGGCAGGCGAACCGGGGACAAGGGATTTAATCGTAATTTCATCATCTTCTGCCTGCAATGTTGCTCCAATGCCTTCCAATGATAAATTCATATCTTCATTAAAGTTTTTGGCAGTTCTTGGTGCAAGATAACTGGTGTGTGGATCAATTTCTCGTGCAAAGGCATTTAAGAATAATTGTGTAATATCATCAGCCTTAGTTTGTGTTAAACGGCGGATCGCAAGATTATAACGTTTAGTTAAGGTTTTCTTAATTTCAGACCATTTTTTATCTTTTAAAGACAAGGTAATCACATCATTTTTTACTCGTTGTTGCCAAAGAGCATCAGCCTCTTGTTCTGTTTTTGGCCAAGGGGCATTTTCACGATCAATCTCAATCTGATCATTACCTGTTAAATCAGGTCGTTTATCTAATAAAGACAAGGCATAACGATAACGTTCATAACGGCGTTCTACCATACGTTGATACATTTCAAAGGCAATACTCAAATTTCCTTCATTAAGAGCATCATCAAGTTTATCCGCATATTCAGCACGCATTTGATCCACATCGGATTGTAAAAACGTATTATGGTTAAAGTCCAACATATTTAAATAACGATCAAACACTTTTTGCGAAAATTCATCATTCAACGTAAATTTTCGGTAATGTGATTGGACTAATCTCGTAGTTGCTCGTTTAGTGGCTAAACTATTTTCATTACTTGGCTGAGGTAGCTGTATCTCCGACAATTTAATGGTAGGCTCAACCGCATTGATCGAGCCACTGGTTAGCAACAAAAAACTTGTTGCTACCAAAATAAACGATACTTTTTTTAATTTATTGAATTGCATTTAACAGAATCCTTATAAGTTAAGATGAAAAAAACATCGCATAAGTCATTTCACTTATGTGATGTTTTCTGTTAATTTTTCAACATAATTTTATGTAAAATCTATGTAAACAGACGATCAGCAGTAACATTAATCACTAAACCATTGTCTAATTCCACTCTCGCTGAATCTTTCATTACATCAAGCACTTTAGCTCTCTGCCAACGCTGCCCTGCTTTAACTTTTACCTGACTGTCTTTTTGTAATGCTGACATATCCACTGGCGTTAAATGAAATTTTGGTTTTTGCCCTTTTCTATGTGGAGAAGAATGATTTCGCTGTTTATTAAATGCGGGTTTCTTTGTTTTTGCTTCATTATTTGTTTTACGTTGTTCTGCTCTACGTTGAGCAAATTTTTCTTTTGCTTGTTGTAATTGTTGAGCAGCATGCTCCACATGTTGTTGCTCTAATTCACCACAATCATTGCCAGCTAAATCAACACGTTGAGCCCCTTGACGACAACCATGTAAATAACGCCAATTAGAAGTATATTGGCGTAATGCCTGACGTAGTTGAGTTTTACTGACCTTTTCATCATCTTGCAAGGCTTCCGCTAAGTCTTGAAAAATCCCCACTTTAAGCGGTCTTGCCTCCCCTTCTACGGAGAAACAAAGGGGAAATTTTTCCGCTAAATAAGCAATAATTTCTTTATTATTTGCCAGCTTTTGAACTTCAGTCATGATTTTTCCTAAAAATTAAATATGTTGATTATGATATAGTCGTTTTAATTTAAAATAAAATAGCTGATACACTGAATACAGTACAAATACAAGCACAGTAAAACATAGTAACGCTGTATTACCTCAAAGTATAATGACTTATAAATAATGTTAAATACAATATTGTTCGTTAGTTTAGCTTAATTCAGGTTAATTTGACAATGATAATCCACTCAAATTGGTAAATTTTATCAGGAACACATAATAAATTTGATTTCAGGATTTATCTTGCCGCTATAGTCGTTAAAGTGGAGCGACTATACATTGCACAAACGTCATCAGCTATTTATAATGACGCTTTTTCATCGTTAAGGAACAGAATAATGCAACAACAATTAGATCCTGATATGGCGATTGATTTAGCTTATGATATTTTTTTGGAAATGGCGCCAGAACATCTCGATCCTGCGGATATTTTATTATTTAATCTACAATTTGAGCAACGAGGTGCGGTAGAAGTGGTAGAAACCGCAGATAATTGGGATATGGAAGTGGGCATTCTTATTGATCCAGAACAATATATTGAAGTATGGATTGGACTGGTTAATGAACAAGATATTATGGACGATGTATTTGCTAAATTTTTGATTTCGCACCAAGCGGAAAATCGAGAATTTCACGTTATTTGGAAACAATAAGGTCTTATTTAGAAACTTGTTGTTGACGTTGATAGGTTTCAAACAGGTTTTCTTCAGGTTTAGCTAACTGCAAATAATATCCTTGTTGCTCAATTTGTTGTTGAACCTGTTGATTATCCGCTTGTGCTAACGACTTATTCCCTGCCAAATTAAATAACATTACGAGTTCAGGCTTACCGAAATGATTTAATAATGTTTCTGGCAGCTGATCAAACTTGGCTTTTGCTGGTAAATATAAATAACAGCCGACTTTCTTATGACTTTTGTAAATAGCACAAAGCATGGTTTTTATTCCTTAATTAACAAAAATTTATATTGATGATTTTACCTGAATTCTCTAATATAAAAAACAGACTAAATGAATAATGGAAAAATTATGGCAAAAGACGTGATCGAGCTAAAAACAGGGCATTTCTCCTCTATTTTTATTACCTTAAACAGCACAAATCTTAATGTCATTAAACGTGCATTAAGTAAAAAAGTCAAAAAATCACCGCTCTTTTTCCAAAATGTTCCTGTTATCCTAAAATTTACCCCTAGCCTACATAAAGTTGATCTTAATGCCCTCAAAGACCTATTACAACAATTTAATATTCATCTTATTGGGGTTAGTGATTGGCAAAATAGCCTAGAAAAAGAGCTTATCCTAACGGCAAATTTACCTATTTTAGGCAAAAGCCAACAATTTGATGAAATTTTACCTGAATATGGCTATCTCCCACCGAAAATTATCTATGGTAATCTTAACGCAGGGGAAGTGGTTTATGCCAAAAACAGTGATTTAATTATTAATGGCAATGTTGCTCAAGGGGCAGAAGTTGCCGCTGAAGGCAATATCCATATTTATGGTAAATTACAAGGGCGAGCAATGGCGGGCGTCAATCATCATGAGGGATTATTATATGTACAATCTCTTGAAGCGGAATTTGTATCCGTATGCAAACGTTCACTTTACCGACAAAATATTCCCCTTGAATATTGGCAAAAAGCGGTAATGATTGCTCCTGATAAAGAAAAATTAATGTTAAAAATATTCTAAACAAAAACCACCTGAATAGGTGGTTTTTATGAATTATAGTGGTTTTAATTTAAATCTTGTATCAAAAAGGAAAATAAGAGTAAGCAAATAACCCTTTATTGACTAACATTGCAGTTCAAGCAATATAAATATTGTCCTTTTGGATCATTAAATTGGCTTAATCCAAATTGCGATTTAACCTGTTGATAATGATCTGGTTTTATTCCCAACAAATCAAAGATAGCTTGCCCAATACTGCTTTTAATCTGTCGATCAAAATCTTGGAACAATTTATCAAATAACCCTTGCTCATCTACTAACCATTCTAAACTCAAATGCGGTTGCTTTTCATTCGGTTGTCGTTTTTCTACCAATTCTACTGCTTTTGATACCGCTTGGTTAAATGAACCTAATTCATCAACCAATTTATAGCGATAAGCATCTGTACCTAGCCAAACTTGTCCTTGAGCAACCTTATCTACCTCATCTTTACTCAAGCCTCGCCCTTTGCTCACAATGGATAAGAATTTATCATAACCATTTTCAATACTTAATTGAATAACGTCTTTCACTTCATTAGAAAGTGGGGTAATTAAACTTCCTTGACTAAAAGGCGATACCGCCACTTCATCACCATAAATTCCTATTTTTTTAATACTATTTTCAAAGGTAGGGAACATAGCAAAAATGCCAATAGATCCTGTTAAGGTATTCGGATCGGCAACAATATAATCAGCAGTGCTAGCAATCCAATATCCCCCCGATGCCGCCATCGCTCCCATAGAAACCACCACAGGTTTTCCTGCCTGTTGTAAATCATCAACCCCTTGACGAATAATTTCCGAGGCAAAGGCACTACCACCTGGGCTATTTACACGCAAAATCACACCTTTAATATCGCTATCTTCACGAGCTTGACGTAATAATCTCGCAATAGTATCGCCTCCCACTGAGCTTTCATCACTTTCCCCATCAATAATAGCTCCTTCTACATTCACTACTGCAATTTTTTGTTCGCTATTGGCGATAAAGGGATCAGGTAAACTTTGCCAATAACGATCGTAATCAATATGCTTATAGCGATCATTAGCCCCATAGCCAAATAACTTAATCAATTCTTGATTAAATTCAAAAGGGGTAATAAGCTGAGAAATTAACTGACGCTTTACACTATATGCAGTTAAATCGCCGTTTAATGCGGTTAATTCTGCAAGAAAACGCTGTGGTTCTGGCAAGACTTCGTTTATGTCAATATGACGATTTTCAGCTACGGTATGTTGATAGCTTTGCCACATTTGAGTGAGCCATTGGGTAGTATTTTTTCTTGCTTCCGCTGACATATTATCTCGCAAAAACGGTTCTACTGCCGATTTATAGGTGCCTACCCGAAAAACGTGCGGTGTAACGTCCAATTTATCTAATAAAGATTTGAAATAAAGATTTTGCATTGCGAAACCATGAATATCCACCTGTCCTGCCTTATTCATATAAATTTTATCCGCATAACTTGCTAGCAAATATTGCGATTGTCCATAATAATCCGCTACCGCAATAACAGGTTTATCTTGTTGTTTAAAGGCGTTAATTGCCTCACCAAGATAGCTAATAGCAGGCAAATCTCCCCCTTCAAAATAACTTAAATCCAGCACTAGCCCTGTAATTCTTTCATCTTCCGCAGCATTTTGGATAGCATAAAACAAATCAAAAACAGAATATTGACGAGGAACAGTTTGATTATTGGCTGCTTTAAGTAAATTTTGCCAGCTCTCTTGTTCACGATTATCTGCTAGATAACCTTCAATATTTAGTACTAATGCTCCTTGTTCGCCAATTAAAGGTTCTGGCTCTTTATCAAATTGGCTCACAATGCCAATAATGCTAAAAAAGACCAATACAAAAACAAGAAAAATTAAATTCATCACGCAATCACGAATAAAATTTAATGTTCGCCAACAGAACTTAATAATAGAAAAAATAAATTGCATAATAGGCTCTTTTGTCAAAAGTATAGAATGTAAAGGCCTGTCACTTTATCATAAAAGCGACACATTGCGGAAAAAATCTTATGGGAAATTTAATAAAAAATAAATGAAAATAGACCGCACTTTTCCCTATAAAACGAGAAATTAAACTGTGAATATTATATAATCATCTCCACAATTAGTATAACTTATGAGGAAATTTATGGATTCATTAACCTTATTAACGAGCCGACGTTCAGAAAAAAAATTAGTTGCGCCTGCTCCCAATGCTCAACAGTTAGAAAAAATGTTTCAAGCAGCATTACATGTACCTGACCATGGCAAATTACGTCCTTATCGTTTTATTATCATTGAAAAACAAGGTTTATCTAAATTGGTTGAATTGTTAAAACAAGCGGTTGTGGAATTAGATCTTGGCGAAGAACGCATTAAAAAAGCAGAGTCTTTTGCGGATAAAGCACCAATGATTATCGCTGTGGTGGCAAAAATTGATCATTCGGTTAAGAAAGTGCCGGGTTGGGAACAAATGTTGACTGCTGGTTGTGCCACTTATGCTTTACAACT
The DNA here is from genome assembly GCF_029783845.1 of Volucribacter amazonae. Classification (NCBI taxonomy): domain Bacteria; kingdom Pseudomonadati; phylum Pseudomonadota; class Gammaproteobacteria; order Pasteurellales; family Pasteurellaceae; genus Volucribacter; species Volucribacter amazonae. The sequence continues at coordinate 24,796 of NZ_LWID01000001.1, forward strand.
TGCTGCAAATGCACAAGGTTTTGCCAATGTTTGGGTAACGGGACCTTGGATTGAAGCGGAAGCATTACGTCAAGCCTTTGGTTGTCAAGAGCAAGATAAAATTGTGGCATTGATGATGGTAGGCAGTGAGCAAGAAAAATGTGAACGAGAAATAAAATCCCTTGATACTAAGGAATTTATTAGCTATTTATAATTAAACTTCTCCCTCAATGATTCACTTCACTGAGGGAGAAAAACACTTAGCGGTTAATTGCAGTTAAAAACTCTTTTCGCGTTTCTCGGTCATTTAAAAACACGCCGCCAAATGCAGACGTTACAGTGTAACTATTGCTATCCTTAATCCCTCTACATTTCACACAAAAATGGGTAGCCTTAACATAAACAGCCACATCTTCGGTTTCTAAAATAGTTTGAAACGCAAGTAAAACTTGTTCAGTAAAACGCTCTTGCACCTGTGGACGTTGAGCAAAAAAGCTCACTACTCGATTAATTTTAGATAAGCCAATTACCCAATTTTTCGGATAATAAGCCACAGACACCATACCATCAATGGTTACAAAATGATGCTCACAGGTACTGGTCAAGGTTACATCATTGACTAACACCATTTCACTTACCTGCATACGATTCTGAATATTGGTAATTTTAGGGAAATTGGCATAATCTAAACCGCTAAAAATTTCATCAATAAACATTTTCGCAATACGTTTTGGGCTTTCTTCTAAGCTATCATCGGCTAAATCCAAACCAATTAATTGCATCACTTGACGCATATGATGCTCAATTTCACCTCGACGTTGATCCTTATCTTTGGTTAAATTAATCATTGGGGTTTCAATCCCCTTATCAACTAAAGCCTGACGAACTTTTAATGCCTCTGGTGAAATTTTTTTCATATTTTGCTCCTGAAAAATTTAAGGTGGTTATTCTAACAAAGTAATGCTAAATAATAAAATTAAGAACCTATACCTTACTTTGAATTAGATAAATATACAATGATTTGAACACTAATTTTCTATTAAAAAAGCTATGATATGCTATAATCGAAAAATTTAAATGCAAAAAAAAGGATTATTAATGACACATAACAATAATATTGAGAAAGTTACTCCAAGTGTAAATACTTTAGAACAAGCAATAGCTACCAAGGATTATGAAAAATCATGTACTGAGCTCTTATCCATATTGGGGCAATTAGACACTAATTTTGGTATGTTAGACAATATAGAACTTGATATCCCACCTCAGTTAAATAATTTAATTGAAGATACACATACCTATTTCTGTACAAGAATGGCGGCAGCTATTACACAACTATTCACTGATAAAGATTTTAATATTTCTGATTCTGGTGTAATACGTTTCCTTACTTTACAACGATGGCTTGGGTTAATTTTTGCTAGCTCCCCTTATGTTAATGCTGATCATATATTACGTAGTTATAATGTAAAAAAAGACATCGAAAATCCAAATGATGTACACATTGCTCCAACATTAGAAGCTTTTTATAAGTTTATCGTATTATATTTTCCCGAATCAAATGTACTCTTAAATTTAGATACAGTATGGGATATATCTCCTGAACTATGTGCTTCTTTATGTATTGCTCTTCAATCACCACGTTTTCTAGGTTCGGAAGAGTCTTATAACAAAAGAGCAGCAATCATACAATGGTTACCAGAAAAACTTACCCAATTAAAAGATCTAACAAATTTAACCGAGGGTATTTTACATGATGTATATATGCATTGTAGCTATGATATGGCACCTAACAAACATGATATTAAAAAGTCTTTAAATACGGTTATTCGTCGCCATTTGATAAAAAATGGTTGGAAAGATCGCAGAAATACCTCAAAAATTGGAGAAAAAAATAACAAACCAGTAATGATTGTATTATTAGAACATTTTAATGCAAATCATTCTATTTATCGAACCCACTCTACATCAATGATTGCAGCAAAAGAACACTTTCATTTAGTAGGTCTAGGTAATTCAAACGTTGATGATATAGGTAAAGCTGTATTTGATGAGTTTTTTGTTGTAGAAGGCGATTACTTAATTCAAAAACTTGAATATATTAAGAAACTCTGTAATAAATATAAACCAGCTATATTTTATATGCCAAGTATTGGTATGGATTTATTAACTATATTTGCTAGTAATACCCGTTTGGCTCCAATACAAGCAATTGCATTAGGACATCCAGCTACAACACATTCTGATTTTATTGAATATGTTATTGTTGAAGATGATTATGTTGGTTCAGAAAAATGTTTTAGTGAAACATTAATAAGATTACCTAAAGATGCTCTACCCTATGTTCCATCAGCAGCAGCCCCTAAATTTGTAGAATATAATCTTAGAGAAGAACCAGAGGTAGTCAATATAGGTATAGCTTCAACCACAATGAAATTAAATCCTTTTTTCTTAGAAGCATTAAGAGAAATCAAGGACAGATCAAAAGTTAAAGTACATTTTCATTTCGCTCTTGGTATTTCAAACGGTATCACACATCCTTATGTCGCTCGTTTTATTCGAAAGTATCTAGGAGACTCAGCCACTGCACATTCCCATAAACCATATAACGAATATTTAGAAATTTTAAATCATTGCGATATGATGTTAAACCCATTTCCATTTGGAAATACGAATGGCATTATTGATATGGTTACATTAGGTTTGGTAGGCATTTGCAAAACTGGTGATGAAGTACACGAACATATTGATGAAGGGTTATTTAAACGATTAGGATTACCTGAATGGTTGATCACTCATTCCATAGAAGAATATATTCAACAGGCTATTAGATTAGCTGAAAATCATCAGGAAAGGCTAGAATTACGTAAACATATTATAGAAAACAATAAGTTACAAACATTGTTTACTGGAAACCCTAAACCAATGGGAAATATTCTAAAACAAAAGCTAACAGAGTTTTTAGAAAAAAATAATTGATTTTCATAACTCATAATACTTTTGGGGCGGATTAAATATATTTTTATTTCTGCCCTAATTTTACTAAAAAATTATAAAAGATATTTATGGCTAATTTATTATCATTATCACAAGCACTTAGCTTGATTGAACAACAGCTACCTTGCGCAGAAACAATCGCAACAGAAATAATCAACATCACTCAAGCACAAAATCGTATTTGTGCAGAAGATATTACCTCACCTATCAATGTGCCTGCCTTTGATAATTCAGCAATGGACGGTTATGCGGTACGTTTAGCCGATTTAGCGGAAAGCGACAGTTTACCGTTAGCAGGAAAATCCTTTGCTGGCAGCCCCTTTCAAGGACAATGGCAAGACAAAACTACAATCCGTATTATGACAGGGGCAATGCTTCCTCAAGGCACAGATGCTGTTGTGATGCAAGAAGATACCGAGCAAAATCCTGACGGCACAATTCGTTTTAAACGAATTCCTCGCTTAAATGAAAATATCCGCTGTTGTGGCGAAGATTTACAGCAAGGACAAATTGCCTTAAAAAAAGGTGAAAAACTGACCGCACTTTCATTGCCATTACTCGCCTCGTTAGGGATTAGCCATGTTAATGTGTATCGCCGTTTAAAGGTTGCTATTTTATCTACGGGCGATGAATTAGTCCCTGTTGGACAGCCCCTGCAAACAGGGCAAATCTATGACACTAACCGTTTTTGTATCAAATTAATGTTAAATAAAATGGGTTGTGAAGTGATTGATTGTGGTATTTTACCTGATAACCCTACCCTATTTGAGCAAGCCTTTATGCAGGCTCAACAACAAGCCGATTTAGTCATTACTAGCGGTGGAGTTTCGGTAGGTGAAGCCGATTTTACCAAAACCGTATTAGAAAAAGTGGGGAAAATTAATTTTTGGAAGTTGGCTATCAAACCGGGTAAACCTTTTACCTTTGGGCAATTACCACAGGCTTGGTTTTGTGGATTACCGGGTAATCCTGTATCCGCTTTAGTTACCTTTTATCAATTAGTTCAGCCTATCATTGCGAAATTAAGTGGGCATACACAATGGCAGCCTAGTCCGCAATTAATCGCGACTACCGCGACTCCATTGAAAAAAAGCGTAGGACGTTTAGATTTTCAACGTGGATTTTATTGGCTTGATCAACAAGGCAATTTACAAGTAAAACCTGTTGGATTTCAAGGATCACATATTTTTAGTGCCTTTGTTGCCAGTAACTGCTTTATTGTATTAGAGCAAGAGCGTGGCAATGTCAACGCAGGGGAACAAGTTACTATTGAACCTTTTAACGAATTATTAGGTTAGCATAATGAGCATTTTATCTGAGCAAGAAGAATTACGTTATAATCGGCAAATTATTTTACCCGCCATTGATTTTACTGGGCAAGAACAACTTAAAACCAGTCATATGTTAATCGTAGGCTTAGGTGGATTAGGTTGTGCAGCTAGTCAATATCTCGCCACCGCAGGTATTGGCACGCTAACCCTACTTGATTTTGACAAGGTGTCTTTATCTAATTTACAACGCCAAGTGTTACATAACGATAGCCGTATTAATATGGCAAAAGTGGATTCAGCCAAACTCAGTTTAACCGCATTAAATCCCCATTTAACCATACATAGTATTAATCGCCAGCTTGATGAAAGCGAACTTTCAGCCTTAATTTGCCAAGTAGATATGGTATTGGATTGTACCGACAATCTCAACAGCCGCCAACTATTGGATCGCTGTTGTCAACAGCACAAAATCCCATTAATCTCTGGTGCGGCAATTCGTATGGAAGGGCAAGTTTCTGTTTTCACTTATCAACCCAATACCCCCACTTATCAAGATATTAGCCGTTTATTCGGCGAAAGCCCATTAAGTTGCGTAGAAAGTGGCGTACTCTCTCCTATTGTAGGCATCGTTGGGGCAATTCAAGCCTTTGAAGCCATTAAAGTGCGGTTGAATATCGGCAAAAATTTGGCTGGGCGTTTATTGTTAATTGATGGTATGAAAATGCAATTTAAAGAAATTACTATTCCTGTGTAAAGATAATTACTTTAACTTTGCTTAATTTTTCGCTACTATATACACTCAATTCATTTATATATCGCAAGTTTGTGTATAGCAATGAGATGAGCATTATCCCACCAAATCTGCTTACCCTAAGGTATTTTCGCCTTTCTTGCGAGTTTTAATCATTATTTAACCTTGTTTAGAGGAAATTTTATGCAAGAAATTTGGCTTAATTTTAAACAAAATTATCTGATTAAGTTTTGGAATCCCATTATTGCAGTTGTCGCCGCAGGTTTACTTTCTACCTATTATTTTGGTTTAACAGGTACTTATTGGGCAGTAACAGGCGAATTTACCCGTTGGGGCGGGCATATTTTACAAACCTTTGGCGTAAATGTAACCGATTGGGGATATTACAAAATCATTGGTTTAGACGGTAATATTTTTACCCGTATTGACGGCGTTATGATTTTGGGAATGTTTGCTGGCTGTTTAGCGGCGGCTTTATGGGCAAATAATGTACGCTGGCGTGGAAAAAACCACCCTATTCGTATTATGCAGGCTCTAATCGGTGGTGCATTAGCAGGCTTTGGAGCAAGATTAGCCATGGGCTGTAATCTTGCCTCTTTTTTTACAGGTATTCCTCAATTTTCTGTACACGCTTGGTATTTTACCCTTGCCACTGCCATAGGTACTTATTTTGGAGCTAAATTTAGTTTACTTCCCTTATTTCGTTTACCGATACAACTAAAGAAAGGAGCGGCCAAAATAGAAAAAGCCGATCCAAAACGTAGTCAACGCCGTTTTTGGTTAGGCATGTTCATTTTTATTCTTTACCTCATAGCCTCTCTTTATGTCCTTCAATTTTCTAGCAAATTAGGTTTTGCCATGTTATTTGGATTAGCCTTTGGTTTAATTATTGAACGTGCACAAATTTGCTTTACCTCTGCTTTTCGTGATCTTTGGATTACCGGACGTGCCTATCTTACTAAAGCCATTATTTACGGTATGCTAATCAGTTGTATTGGTATTTTTAGCTATATTCAAATAGGTATGCAACCTAAAATTATGTGGGCTGGACCTAATGCTATTCTAGGTGGTTTATTATTTGGTTTTGGCATTGTTTTAGCAGGCGGTTGTGAAACAGGTTGGATTTACCGTTCTATTGAAGGGCAAACTCATTTTTGGTGGGTAGGCATTGGTAATATTTTTGGTTCAACCTTATTAGCTTATCTTTGGGACGATCTTGCACCTGTACTTGCACTTGATTATGAAAAAATCAATTTATTAAAATCCTTTGGCAATATCGGCGGCTTGCTTATTAATTATACTTTATTAATCATCGCCTTAATCTTTGTAATTTGGTGGGAAAAACGTTTCCTTGCCAACAAAATGAAATCATCATAAATAAAAGGAGAAAATTATGACTGACCAAGACAACACATTGATTGAACCTGATTATAGTTTAGATATGCTTGGCGAGCCTTGTCCATACCCAACAATAGCAACTTTGGAGATCATGCCACAATTAAAAAAAGGCGAAATCTTAGAGGTATTAAGTGATTGTGCACAATCGATTAACAATATTCCTATTGATGCGAAAAATTATGGTTATACTCTTTTAAGTATTGAACAAAATGGACCTATTATTCGATATTTAATTCAAAAATAATCACCAATTTTACTCTTCCTTAGCTTGTTCCAATACCGCAGACTGTTGCGGTATTGTTTTTTGAAAATATTGATAAGTTTGATAAGACACTAAACCAATGAGAATGGCTAATGTGATTAATAATTGAATAAAACGAGTTTTTGTTAATTTTTGTGCTGCCACAATGAGATTATCCTTATTTAATTTAACTTAATTAACATTTATATAACAATTTCAATGGGTTAGTTAGAAGAGTTATTATTGAAAATTAAGCCACTTTACTATATCATTTATTGAGTTAGATCAATTTTACACGATTTTTTTGCCTAAGGACGAGGATAAAATGAAAATTTTAGCAAATGAAGTGAAAATTGGACGGCGTATTCAATCTGGAGGTTGCGCCATTCATTGTCAAGATTGTAGTATTAGCCAACTTTGTATCCCTTTCACATTAAATGAACACGAACTTAATCAACTTGATAATATCATTGAACGCAAAAAACCTATCCAAAAATCGCAAATTATCTTTAAAGCAGGAGATGAACTTAAATCTTTATATGCGATTCGCTCAGGCACAATAAAATCCTATACAATCAGTGAAAGTGGCGAAGAACAAATTACTTCTTTTCATTTACCCGGTGATTTAGTAGGGTTTGATGCCATTATTAATATGCAACACCCTAGCTTTGCACAGGCATTAGAAACAGCAATGGTGTGTGAAATTCCGTTTGATATTCTTGATGACTTATCAGGTAAAATGCCAAAATTACGCCAACAAATTATGCGTTTAATGAGTAATGAGATTAAAAGTGATCAAGAAATGATTTTATTACTCTCCAAAATGAACGCAGAAGAACGCCTAGCCGCTTTTATTTTAAATTTATCTAACCGCTATTCTGCCCGTGGTTTTTCAGCACGTGAATTTCGTTTAACCATGACTCGAGGCGATATTGGTAATTATCTTGGTTTAACCGTAGAAACCATTAGCCGTTTATTAGGGCGTTTCCAAAAATCAGGGTTATTGAGTGTACAAGGCAAATATATTACTATCAATAATATGCCTGAGCTTATTGAATTGGCTGGAACAACAAAGCCTAAAATTAAAATGGTTAGCTAATTTCTATAAAGCACAATATTCCACGATTGTGCTTTTATTTTTTATTGTTATGCTTGTTATTATTCTTAATATCCCCTATGCTATTAGCAATCGTTTTTACGGAGGTTATAATGAAATTTAAAAATATCCTTGTGGTATTAAATCCCGAAAGTGAAAAACAATATGCTCTCGCACGTGCTGTACGATTAGCTAAAGAACAAGCCTATTCTAGTCCAATTAAAATTACTCTTTTTCTAACTGTTTATGATTTTTCCTTTGAAATGACCGCACTTGTTTCTTCTGAAGAACGAGAAGAAATGCACAAAAAAGTTATTCAACAACGTTTAGCATTAATTCAACCTTATTTGGATAAATATGCTGATCCTATAATTGAATTTGATGCTTCTGTGGTATGGAACAGTAACGAAGCAGAAGCTATTGCGGAGCAAGTTGAACAAAAACATTACGATCTGGTGGTTAAATATACCAAAGAGCAAGAAAGTTTAGCCTCTTTATTATTTACGCCTATGGATTGGCAATTATTGCGTAAATGTCCTGTTCCTATTTTAATGGTAAAAGACGGTGACTGGAAACACCAACGCCGTATTTTAGTGGCAGTCAATGTTGCAGGTGATCAAGAATATCATCAAACCTTTAATCAAGAGCTAGTCAATATCAGTCTTGATCTAGCGGAAAGCTTTGATCGTGGTAATATCCATTTAGTCAGTGCCTACCCTTCTGCCCCAGTTAATATGGCGATTGATTTGCCAGAATTTAATACCGCTGAATATAATCAAAGTATTCGGGGGCAACATTTAATTAATATGAAAGCCCTACGCCAACAGTTTGGTATTGATGAAGATCATACCCATGTACTTGAGGGATTCCCAGAAGAAGTCATTCCCCAGGTTGCTCAGCAAATTGGAGCAGAACTGGTAGTATTAGGCACTATCGGACGTACAGGATTATCCGCTGCGTTCTTGGGAAATACCGCAGAACACGTAATTAGTAAATTGAGCTGTAATTTACTCGCAGTTAAGCCAAGTAAAAATGAAGAATAACTTAGCTTATTTAAGATAAATTTAAAACTAGGTTAATTAACCTAGTTTTTTTTTGTTGTTCCCTTAATTGCTGAGCAACAAGACGAATAGCTTCACCACTACTGACACCCTGAGCCATTAATTGCTGAATTTTTTCCACCGCTTGTTGCTGTTGTTCATGGGTTAAATTAAGAAGAGATTGTTCGTTCATTATTTTAAGCCTTGTTAATTTAATAAGGCGTAACTATATCAGAAAACACGCCTAAATAACTATCAATGGCGATAAATTTTGCTACGATGTCCAATTTCTAATGCCGTAATAATAATCGCGCAAATAATTAAGCATAAATACAAGTAATACAAATAAAAATTATAAATACATTTTATGTTAAGTGCGGTCAATTTTAGAATAATTTTTCCCTATCATTCTTTTATCTATTCACTAAACCCCAAACACCTAAACACTTGTTCCCATTGTTGATCAAGATCCGCTGTTAAACGTAATTTTTGCTGAGTGATTGGGTGGGTAATTTGTAGGCTTTCGGCATGTAGCATTAATCGGTGGCTGCCTGTTTTTTGTTGGAATAAGCGATTTTGGTGTAAATCGCCATATTGTGTATCCCCTAAAATGGGGTGAAAAATATGTTTCATATGGCGGCGTAATTGATGTTTTCGCCCTGTTTTTGGTAATAATCTTACCAAAGAATAACGGCTAGTTTGATAACGCCCTAAAGGATAAGGCATTTCTGCGGTTTTTAAACCAATATAATCGGTAATCGCCGATTGGGGTAATTTCTCTTTGTCGGCAAATTTATCTGCAATTTTATCCTGCTTAACTTTAAGGGGATAATCAATACGCTCTTGCCCTTGCAAATAGCCTCGCACCACTGCCAAATAACTTTTTTCCACCTGTTTTTGTTCAAATTGTTGGCAAAGCTGTTGAGCAATGTCAGGGTTTAAGGCAAATAGCAACACACCAGAAGTTGGGCGGTCAAGGCGATGAATAGGATAAACATATTGACTAATTTGATCACGCAAAGTTTGCATAACAAAACGCGTTTCTTGCGAATCTAACCAACTACGATGTACCAACATACCAGCGGGTTTATTTACCGCAACCATATAATCATCTTGAAAAATAATCTCTAAATCTACCGCACTTGAGGATAAAGGGATTAAATCAGGGGAAATATTATCAATCATCATTTAATAATTGCTCCAAGGCGAGCAAAGGGGTTAATAATTCTGGCAAGGCTTGATGCTCTTTTAACGCTTCTTCAATATAAGGCGAAATGGCGATTTTATTTGGTAAAGGGGCGTTGCTTTCTAACAATGCCCACATACGTGGAATAAAAATCCATTGTAGCCATTCTGTTGCGGTCATTGTATCTAAAGCAAAGGGTTGTTGACTTTCAAAAGCCGCCGCCTCTGGGGCGACAGCTTGCCATAATTGGTGGTGTTGTAAAACCGCTTGTAATGCCTGTAAATGGGTTTTAACCTGTTGCATTATTGCTACCTTAATAAAAATCTTTGCCTTGGCGGTTTAATAATTTAGTCAATAAATTATCCGCACTTTCTTCCGCTTGTTTGCCAAATTTTTGTAACAAGGATTTCTTTGTTTTATAACTGATTGCCAGCACCGATTTTTCTTTTATCGCCGCTAAAATTAAATCATCACTGGTGGCAATTTCATCAACTAATTGCAATTCAATGGCTTGTTGTCCAAACCAATGTTCGCCAGTGGCAACCTGATCAATGGCTAAATGGCGGCGTTGTTGTGCCACAAATTGTTTGAATAAATCGTGAGTTTGTTGCAGTTCTTGTTGGAATTTTTGTTTACCTTTTTCAGTATTTTCGCCCAATACCGTTAGGGTTCGTTTATACTCGCCTGCGGTCATCACTTCCACATCAATATCATTTTTCTTTAATAAGCGATGAATATTTGGCACTTGAGCCACCACGCCGATAGACCCAATAATAGCAAAAGGGGCGGCAACAATTTTATCTGCCACGCACGCCATCATATAACCACCACTCGCCGCCACTTTATCTACCGCAACGGTTAATTTAATGCCATGTTGTTTTAAACGATTTAATTGTGAGGCAGCTAAACCATAGCCATGCACTACCCCACCCGGGCTTTCTAAACGTAACAACACTTCATCTTGTTCAGGTTTAGCAACCGCAATAATAGCATTAATTTCCTCTCGCAGAGCCGTTGTGGCTGAGGCTTGGATATCGCCTTTAAAACTCAAAACATATAAGTGCGGTTTATTTTGCTCATTATTTTTTTCACCATTTTTTAACCGCTCTTTTTCCGCTTTTGCTTTGAGTTTATCCGCTTTTTTCTTGGCTTTTTCCGCCACTTTAGCCGCTTGTTCACTTAACTGAAAATCCGCTAATTTTTGTTGATTTTTTTGGTATTGTTCGGCTAAATCAATAATTTCAAGTTCGCCTTGTGCTAATTTTCCTTTTTGTTTTAAGCCAATGATAATGGCGAAAATAATGCCAATAACTACAATAATCGTCAGAATTTGTAAAATAAATAAGCCATAACCTAAGGCTAGTTCAGACCACATTGTTATCCTCCTTTTGTCATTGTTCAGGTTAAAATATCGTTGTTTCACTTTAAAATTTAAGGGCAATAATATACCTTATTTATTCATAAGATTAAATCCTTAGATTATTCACTCTGAGTAAATAATCTTTTTCCAAATTCAGGCTTTTTATCCTATTATTTCTGCTTATAATATTTGCCATTCGTGTTCATTCCATACAAAATGAAGAAAGAGGAATTTATTATGCAAAATCTATTAGTATTAAAATCAAGTATTTTAGGCGATCAATCACAAACCAACCAATTATCCGATTATCTTACCGCCCAACTTGAAGGAGTACATATTATTGAACGTGATTTAGCTCAGTACCCTCTACCAAGCTACGATGCCAATGCTGCTCAAGCATTACGCAAGGGACAAGCTGAGAACGAAAACCAACAAAAATTAGTGGCATTATCCGATCAACTGATTGAAGAATTAAATAGCGTAGATACCCTTGTGATCAATGCCCCAATGTATAACTTTAATATTCCAACTCAGCTCAAAACTTATTTTGATTTTATCGCTCGTGCAGGTGTAACTTTCCGTTATGGAGAAAATGGCGCTGAAGGTTTGATAAAAGGTAAAAAAGCCATTGTATTATGTGCTTTCGGTGGTATTCATCAAGGTACGGCAACGGATTTGGTTACCCCTTATATAAAAACATTCTTAGGCTTTATTGGCATTACTGATGTACAATTTGTCTATGCACAAGGTATCGGTTATGGTGCCGAGGCAGTTGCTCAAGCTCAACGCCAAGCAAAACAGCATATTGATGAAATCATTAAAAATGCTTAATTTCTAAACAATCCTACTTTTATCATAGCGAAACACCTTGACAAAATAATCTTGTACTAGTTTAATAGTGCAAGATTATTTTTTATGTTATCGAGGCAATCTATGTTATTTCCTTATATCCAAACCTTTAATCAGCAAGTAGCGTATCATTCCGATCCCACAGCGGTTTTTGCTACCCTATGTGCCAATCAATCCCATACTTTATTACTTGAATCTGCGGAAATTACCAGTAAAAATAGCCTAAAAAGTTTATTATTAGCCAAAACGGCGGTAAAAATTTCTTGTCTTGCTCAACAAGTAAAATTTCAAGCATTAACAGCAAATGGTAAAGCGGTTATTCCTCTGATTAAACAATATTTAGCCACTTATTGCTCCCTTAACCAAGTCAATGAACACCTATTAATTGCCGAATTTTCGCCACTTGATCCTAATTTAGATGAAGATAGCAAATTACAATCCGCCACCATTTTTGATGGACTAAGAGCTTTAACCCAATTATTCCAATATAGTCAAACCCCCATTTTTCTTGGGGGATTATTTGCTTACGATCTCGTCAGCAATTTTATTCCAATGGAAAATATTCAGCTACAAGATGATGGCTTAACCTGTCCCGATTATGTATTTTATCTTGCCGAGCAATTATTAACCTTTGATCATGCTCATCAAACTGCGGAATTATTTAGTTTTTGTTTTAATCCTGAACAAGGGCAAACCTTATTAAAAGAACAAGCGGAAATTCAACAAAAATTACACAAAATTGCACCGCACTTAGACATACAAAATGTGCAAACAGAAGTACAAGTGAATATTGAAGATCCTGAATTTAAAGGGATTATTCAAGCCCTAAAACACCATATTAATATCGGCGATGTGTTCCAAATTGTGCCATCACGCCGATTTTCTTTACCTTGCCCGAATAAATTAGCCTCCTATCGGCAATTAAAAAGCAATAATCCAAGCCCTTATATGTTTTTTATGCAAGATGAAGACTTTACTTTATTTGGGGCATCGCCAGAAAGTGCGTTAAAATATTCAGCAAAAACTCGCCAATTAGAGATTTACCCTATTGCAGGTTCTCGCCCAAGAGGTTTTGATCAGGCTGGCAATATCGATCAGGAATTAGATGCCCGTTTAGAATTAGAATTACGTTTAGATCACAAAGAATTAGCAGAACATTTAATGCTCGTGGATTTAGCTCGCAATGATATTGCACGAGTTTGTGAAAGCGGAACAAGACAGGTTAAAGAATTAATGCAAGTGGATCGCTATTCGCATATTATGCACTTGGTTTCTCGTGTGGTGGGTAAATTACGCCCTGAACTTGATGCCCTGCACGCTTATCAAGCCTGTATGAATATGGGAACGCTAACAGGTGCACCTAAAATTAAAGCCATGCAATTAATCTATCAATTTGAACAACAAAAACGCCATTCTTATGGCGGTGCTGTGGGCTATTTATCCTCTGACGGCAATTTTGATACCTGCATTGTTATCCGCTCTGCTTTCGTCCAAAATAATACAGCTTATGTACAAGCTGGTTGTGGCGAGGTGTTAGACTCTGATCCGCAAATGGAAGCTGATGAAACAAGACATAAAGCCCGTGCAGTAATCAACGCTATTATGCAAACCAATCATCAGACCGGCAATTAATACAAGGATTGAACTATGGCAAATATTTTATTTATTGATAATTTTGATTCCTTTACCTATAACCTTGTGGATCAATTTCGTACCCTTGGACACCAAGTCCAAATTTACCGTAATGATTGTGCGTTATCCTTATTAATTGAGCGAGCCTTAGCACAACCTGATACCATTTTAGCCCTCTCACCGGGGCCGGGCAATCCCGCTCAAGCAGGCAATTTATTGCCATTAATTGCTCAGTTAAAACACCAAGTCCCAATGATTGGTATTTGTTTAGGACATCAAGCATTAATTGAAGCCTTTGGCGGCAAAGTGATTCATGCTGGCGAAGTGCTACATGGCAAGGTATCCAAAATCCAACATGATAACCAAGCAATGTTTGCAGGATTACAAAACCCTATGCCTGTGGCTCGTTATCATTCTCTTATGGGCAATGATTTGCCTGAGGAATTGGTGGTTAATGCCACTTATAATGATATTGTTATGGCAATACGTCATCAACATTTGCCGATTTGTGGCTTTCAATTCCACCCTGAAAGTATCTTAACGGTAGAAGGGGGAAAATTATTGGCACAAGCTATAGATTGGTTACTCCGCTCTCGTTAATCTTAACCCAAAGGAAAACAGCAATGATTACGGTTTATGGCTTAAAACAACAATTATCGTCCCATAAAACAGCAATTATGCAAATTATTTTTGATTGTTTATACCTTGGGCTAGGCATTCCTAAGCGTAAACACGCCTTGCGTTTTATTGGATTAAATGCGGAAGATTTTTATTATCCCGAGGGTCGTACTGAACAGTTTATCGTCATTGAAATCAATTTAATGGCAGGGCGAACCGAATTTAGTAAAAAGCGGCTGATTAAAATGTTATTTTGTGAACTTGAAAATAAACTCCATATTTCGCCCATTAATGTAGAAATTACCATTAAGGAACAACCTGCCCATTGTTGGGGATTTCGTGGTATGACAGGTGATGAAGCCAATGATTTAAGTTATGATATTTATCAATAATACAATACTTAGGGGACAATTATGCAAACAGAACACATTTTAAATAAACTTTTTGACCAACAATCCCTTACACTGCAAGAAAGTGAACAGCTCTTCCAACAGATTATTCAAGGCAATTTATTGCCTGAACAATTAGCCGCAGCCTTAATTGCCTTAAAAATTAAAGGCGAAAGTGTGGAAGAAATTAGCGGAGCGGTAACCGCCTCATTACAAGCAGCTCAACCTTTCCCTCGCCCAGATTATCCCTTTGCCGATATTGTTGGCACAGGTGGCGATGGGGCGAATACTATTAATATTTCCACTGCCTCTGCTATTGTTGCCGCCTCCATGGGGATCAAAGTTGCTAAACATGGTAACCGCAGTGTTTCCAGTAAAACAGGCTCAAGCGATTTACTTACTGCCTTAGGGGTCAATATTAGCATTGATGCTCAAACCGCAAGACAAGCGCTCGATGAGATTAATCTTTGCTTTTTATTTGCCCAACAATACCATTTAGGCTTTAAGCACGCCGTTGCGGTACGCCAAGCGTTAAAAACTCGTACCATTTTTAATATTCTTGGACCATTAATTAACCCTGCTCGTCCTAAACAGCAATTATTGGGGGTATATACCGCAAAACTTATTCCAACCTATGCAGAAACAGCGGTTAAACTCGGTCATCAACATAGTATTGTAGTGCATGGTTGTGGTTTAGATGAGGTTGCCATTCATGGTAAAACAGAAGTGGCTGAAATTTCTCAGGGTAACATTGAATATTATAGTCTTTCACCACAGGATTTTGGTTTCCGTCCTCAGCCTTTAGAAAGTTTGCAAGGTGGCGAGCCACAACAAAATGCGGAAATGATTACCAATCTGTTACAGGGTAACGGAAAACCAGCTCATCAACAAGCAGTAGCAATGAATACGGCGCTGTTATTAAAATTATTCGGGCAACCTGATATTAAACAAAATGCAGAACAAGTTATGGCACACCTTGCCACTGGCAAAGCATTTGAAACCTTAACCCGATTAACCCAATATTAAAAGGCTAAGCATAATGAATTTAACCGACAAACCCACGATTTTACAACAAATTATCTTAGATAAAATGGATTGGCTTAACGCAAAACAAAAAGCCTTTCCCTTAACAGAATTTGTAAAAAAAATTGAAAAATCAGACCGCTCTTTTTATCAAGCCTTGGCAAAAGATAACTCGCAACGTCCTGCTTTTATCTTAGAATGTAAAAAAGCCTCGCCGTCAAAAGGGCTTATCCGAGCGGATTTTGACTTAAACGAGATTGCGCAGGTGTATAAAAATTACGCCAATGCCATTTCGGTATTAACTGATGAAAAATATTTTCAGGGCGACTTTGCTTATTTACAACAGGTGCGTAGCATTGCCCCACAACCAGTGTTATGCAAAGATTTTATTATTGATGAGTATCAAGTTTATCTCGCACGTTATTATCAAGCTGATGCCATTTTATTAATGTTATCCGTACTTGATGATGACAAATATCAACAACTGGCACAGCTAGCCCACCAATTAAATATGGGGGTATTAACCGAAACTTCTAATCAAGCCGAGTTAGAACGAGCCATAGCCTTGGGGGCAAAAGTGATTGGCATTAATAACCGAGATTTGCACGATCTCAGCGTAGATTTACAACGCACACCGCCACTCGCTAAACAAATTCCAACAGATCGTATTATTATCAGTGAATCAGGAATTTATACTCATCAACAAGTCCAACAATTGCAATCTGTGGTTAATGGCTTTTTAATTGGCTCAAGTTTAATGGCGGAACAAGATTTAAATAATGCCGTACGTGCAGTGATTTTTGGTGAAAACAAAATTTGTGGGCTAACTCGCCCGCAAGATGTTGAACTGGCTTACCAACAAGGGGCGTTATATGGGGGATTGATTTTTGTGGAAAGCTCCCCTCGTTGTGTATCTTTAAGGCAAGCACAAGAGTTGGTAACCACTGCCCCATTGCGTTTTGTTGGCGTTTTTCAAAATCAGCCTATGGAATTGATTGTCAATTTAGCTCGCCAATTATCGCTGTTTGCGGTGCAACTGCATGGGCAAGAAGATCCGCAATATATTCAACAATTACGCCAGCAATTACCGCCACAAGTGCAAATATGGCAAGCCATTTCTATTGATATTGAACAAGCTGAGCCACTTAACATTCAGGAACTTGCTGAGGTGGATCGTTATGTGTTTGATAGTAAAACCAAACAGCAACAAGGTGGCACCGGCAAATCTTTTAATTGGCAATATATTCCGCCACGATTAAAAGCCAAAGCCATGCTCGCAGGTGGAATTAACCCTGATAATGTTAGCCAAGCCTTAGCCCAAGGTTGTTTAGGGCTTGATCTTAATTCAGGTGTAGAAAGTACCGCAGGTATCAAAGCAAGCGAAAAAGTGCGGTCTATTTTTAGTAAAATTTTAACTTATCAGTGTTCACAAGGATAAATTATGACAAAAGAAACCCTTTTAAATCCTTATTTTGGTGAATTTGGTGGTATGTATGTACCAGAAATCTTAGTGCCTGTATTAAAGCAATTAGAACAAGCATTTGTTGAAGCGAAGCAAGATCCTGAGTTTCAACGCCAATTCCAAGATTTACTTAAAAATTATGCAGGACGCCCTACCGCCCTTACCCTTTGCCGTAATTTAACCAAGGGTAGCCAAACCAAATTATATTTAAAACGAGAAGATCTATTGCATGGTGGAGCACACAAAACCAATCAAGTGCTAGGGCAAATTTTATTGGCAAAACGTATGGGAAAAACCCGTATTATTGCGGAAACAGGGGCAGGACAACATGGCGTAGCCACCGCTTTGGCTTGTGCTATGCTTGATATGCCTTGCAAAATTTATATGGGGGCAAAAGACATTGAACGCCAAGCCCCTAATGTATTTCGTATGCGTTTAATGGGCGCGGAAGTAGAATCAGTACAAAAAGGTTCTTGTTCCTTAAAAGATGCTTGTTGTGAAGCAATGCGAGATTGGTCAGCCAATTATGCCACAACCCATTATTTACTTGGCACAGCGGCTGGCCCGCACCCTTTCCCAACCATTGTGCGTGAATTTCAAAAAATGATTGGCGAAGAAACCAAACAACAAATTCTTGAACGGGAAGGACGTTTGCCTGATGCAGTGATTGCAGCGGTAGGCGGTGGTTCTAATGCCATTGGTATGTTTAATGATTTTATTGACGAAAAAAATGTGAGATTAATCGGCATTGAACCTGCGGGGCATGGCATTGCCACTGGCGAACATGGTGCACCATTAAAACATGGTACGGTGGGCATTTATTTTGGAATGAAAGCCCCTTTAATGCAAACCCAAGACGGACAAATTGAAGAATCTTATTCCATTTCCGCAGGGCTAGATTTTCCGTCTGTCGGTCCACAGCACGCTTATTTACACGCTATTGGACGTGCCGACTATGAAAGCATTACCGATGATGAAGCCTTAGAGGCCTTTCAAGCCTTAGCTCGCCACGAGGGCATTATCCCTGCTTTAGAAAGTTCCCACGCCTTAGCTTATGCCTTAAAAATGATTAAACAAAATCCTGATAAACCGCAAATTTTAGTGGTTAATCTTTCTGGTCGTGGCGATAAAGATATTTTTACCGTAGATAAAATTTTATCTGCCAAAGGAGGCTTATAATGAACCGTTTTGCCCAATTATTTCAACATTTAGACCAACAGAATGAAGGGGCATTTGTTCCCTTTGTTACCTTAGGTGATCCTAATTTTGAACAATCTTTCAATATTGTCTGCACCCTCGTAGAAAATGGAGCTGATGCCCTTGAGTTAGGCTTTCCTTTTTCCGATCCGCTATTAGATGGCCCAGTAATCCAAGCTGCCAATAATCGTGCGTTACAAGCAGGTTGTAGTACAGAGCAAAGTTTCCAATTATTGGCAAAAATTAGACAAAAATATCCGCATATTCCAATTAGCTTATTATTATGTGCCAACCTTATTTATGCACAAGGGCTAACCCCATTCTATCAACGTTGTGCCGAAGTGGGCGTTGATGCAGTCTTAGTCGCCGATATTCCCTTGTTAGCCTGTGAGCCTTATGTGTCCGCTGCCAAAGCACAGGGTATCCAACCTGTATTTATTTGCCCACCAAACGCTGATGATAACACCATTGCTAAGGTTGCCCAATATAGCGAAGGCTATACTTATTTAGTTTCAAGGGCTGGGGTAACCAGTGCAGAAAACCACAGCTATGCAACCAATCTTGATCATTTAGTGGAAAAATTAAAAGCCCACAATGCCCCCCCTATTCTACAAGGCTTTGGTATTGCTAAACCTGAGCAAGTAAAAAATGCCTTATCGCTAGGTGTACAAGGGGCTATTTCAGGTTCAGCTACGGTAAAAATTATTGAACAACACCTCAATGATCCTAAACAATGCTTAAAAGAACTGGCTAATTTTGTACGTTTAATGAAACAGGCTACGAGAAAACAATAGAATTAATATAAGGGTATTTTAAATACCCTGTATCTGTTTCAAAAGTGCGGTTGATTTTAGGATTTTTTGGGAAAATTATTCTAAAATTAACCGAATTTTTATTCAGTGTGAGCAATTTATAGTTGTTTCAATTTAAAATAAGATAAGGCAACATACGGAAGATAATATAAATAGTAAAGTAAAAGAACCCTGTGTCAACACTGTATAGTCGTTTCAATTTAAAAGGAGACAAGGCGGTACGCCGAAGACAGTACAAATAGTACGGCGAGGCTTACCAACGCTGTATCATTTTAAAGTGGAACGACTATATTATCTGAAAATGGGATAACTATACCTATAAAATAGGAAAAATTATGTGGAAAAGTAAACTCTATCAAGTAAAAAAATTAAAAGAACAATATACTGGGTACAGTAATTCAGGTGTATCTGATAAAAATATAGAAGATTACTTGAAATTATGTAAAGAGAATAAAATATACATTCCAGATTCATATTTTTCTATTTTAAAGGAAATTAATGGCTTTGAGTTTGATGGTTGTATATTATATGGCATTGGAAAGCAGTATCTAAATGTAACGCCAAATGAATTTATATATGATTTAATAGAGAGAAATAAAATATGGCATGAGAACAAAGAAAATATAATTTATACATACTTAGGAGAAACAAACATTAGCTGGTATGTTTATTATAAGAATAACAATTCATACCTTGTATTAGATATGCCCTCTGGTGAAATAATGGAAGAATTCAAAGATATAAATCTGTTAATAGACAGTTTTTTTGATGAAATGGGAGAAATATAAATTATTCCCTACTCAAAAAATTTATATTTATTCTAAAGCATAGAAGGAGTATAAATGGAAACAATAAAAAATTTTATTGAACGCAATAAAAATTCGTATATCAAACATAGCCTAGCTGATAAAGCAACCATAGAAAAATACCGCAATATGTATCAAGGTAACTCTTATTTTCCAGAGGAATTACTTTGGATTTGGGAAAATATGGGGTTTGGTGTTTATGAAGATGGTTTTTTACAAATTGTTAATCCTGATGAATATGATTTTGTTTTTGACTATGTGGATAAAATGTTAGAGCCTACAGTTGTTTGGGGAATTACAGCATTAGGGGATATTCTTGTTTGGGAAGGCAATGATAATTGGAGGATTGCTCCTGATGAAGGCAATAGAGATGTAATTATTAATTTAAGAACATTAGATGATGATTCTATAACTCGTTCATTCAGTGATGATATAGATTTTGTATTATCTGAAGAAGGAATGATAGCAAAATATTATAAAGCAAGTCTATATTTTAAGATAAAAGATAAATTTCCGAAACTAAAATATGGCCAATGTTATGGTTATGTTCCTGCTTTATGTTTAGGAGGAAGTAAAGCATTCAAAAATATCAAAATTGTAGATGCAAAAGCTTATATTATGCTTATTGGTGAGGCTGTAGGGAAGATTATTGATTTGTATGATTAGCAGATAACAAAGAGAAAAATATATGGAAATAATAAAAAATTTTATTGAACGTAATAAAAATTCGTATATCAAACATAGTTTAGCCGATAAAGCAACCATAGAAAAATACCGCAATATGTATCAAGGTAACTCTTACTTTCCAGAGGAATTACTTTGGATTTGGGAAAATATGGGTTTTGGTATTTATGAAGACGGTTTTTTACAAATTGTTAATCCTGATGAATATGATTTTGTTTTTGACTATATAGATAAAATGTTAGATCCTACAGTTGTCTGGGGAATAACTGCATTAGGAGATATTCTTGTTTGGGAGGGAAATGATAATTGGACAATAGCACCTGACGAAGGAAATAGAGATAGAATCATTAATATAAGGAAATTAGATGCTAACCCTATTACTCATTCTTTTAGTGATGATATAGATTTTATCTTATCTAAAGAAAGGCTTATAAAAGAATATTATGAAGCTAACTTATATTTTCAGATAAAAAATAAATTCCCTAAATTAGAATACGGACAATGCTATGGCTATGTTCCTGCTTTATGTTTAGGAGGAAGTAAGTCAATTAAAAATATCAAAATAGTAGATACTAAAGCTCATATTATGGTTATTGGTGAATCTGTAGGCAAGATTTTTGATTTATATGATTAACAGATAACAAAGAGAAAAATATATGGAAACAATAAAAAATTTTATTGAACGTAATAAAAATTCGTATATCAAACATAGTTTAGCCGATAAAGCAACCATAGAAAAATACCGCAATATGTATCAAGGTAACTCTTATTTTCCGAGGAATTACTTTGGATTTGGGAAAATATGGGCTTTGGGGTTTATGAAGACGGTTTTTTACAAATTGTTAATCCTGATGAATATGACTTTGTTTTTGACTATGTAGATAAATTGTTAGAACCTACTATCGTCTGGGGCATTACTGCACTAGGTGATATTCTTGTTTGGGAAGGAAATGATAATTGGACAGTAGCTCCTGATGAAGGTAATAGAATTTCTATAATTAATTTAAGAAAGTTAGATGATGATGTAATAACAAGTTTAATTGATATTGAATTAGATATAATTCTTCCTAAAGAACGTTATTTAATTAAAAACTATAATGCTAAGTTATACTTCCAAATAAAAAATAAATTGCCAAAACTTCCTAAATTAGAATATGGTCAATGTTATGGTTATGTTCCTGCATTATGTTTAGGGGGGAGTAAATCAATTAAAAATATTAAAATTGTAGATACCAAAGCTTATATTATGGTTATTGGTGAAGCTGTAGGGAAGATTATTGATTTGTATGATTAAAAGATGTTCCAATATTATTCGTATATCATTCTTAGTGAAAGGCTAGATAAGTTTTTTCTAGGAATATGTTTCTTTTACTTACTTTTCTTTGCTTGTACGAGGAAAAGTAAGTCCCCTTTATAAAAGGGGACGAATCTTGTTCGCCAACAGGCGGAGATAGAGTAATAAAAATTTCAAAAACAACCGCACTTTTATCAAAAATATTACCTACTCAAGCAACCACAATAACTCAGCCACCGTATAAAAAGAGCCAAAGATAATAAGATAATCCTGGGCTTGGCTATTTTTTAATGCCATTGCTAATGCCTCGGCTAGCGTTTCTGCACAATAGCTATCAACCTTAGCGAGAGCTTGTAAGTTTTTCTGTAACTTTTGGGCTGACTGCCCTCTTGTTCCTTGTAAACTTATGCAATACCATTGATCGATCACTGGTACTAAAGGCTTAAAAATACCTTGGCTATCTTTATCTTGCAAAATACCACAAATTGCGACAATTTTACTGTTTGTATGTTGTGCCTTTATTGCCTGCAATTTTTCCGCTAAATAATGGGCGGCATGTGGATTATGTGCTACATCTAAAATAATTTGTGGTAAATCTTGTTGAGCAAATTTTTGTGCTAATCGTTGTTGCTGTGTAGCGGTTAAATATTGAAATCGTCCTGTTAATTGGACATTTTGCAATGCCTGATAAATTACCTTGTCTGGAATAGAATAAGGCACAAAACTTAATACGGCTAAGGCGGTGGCGGCGTTAGCTAAAGGAATTTGACATAATGGTAAATTTTCTAAGCGAGTATGCTGATTTTGCCAACACCAAGTATTGCCTTGTTGTTGGAATTGCCATTGTTGCTCACGACAAGCAAGCTCACAACCTAATTGTTGAGCATAATCTAGCATTGATTGTGGAATATGTTGCTCGCCAATTACCGCAGGTTTGTTGGCACGAAAAATACCTGCTTTTTCAAAGGCAATTTGTTCTCTTTCTGAGCCTAAAAAATCCGTATGATCAATATCAATGGACGTAATAACCGCAATATCCGCATCAACGATATTAGTTGCATCTAAACGTCCGCCTAAGCCCACTTCTAAAATCACGGCATCAAGTTTAGCTTGCTTAAATAAATGTAGGGCGGATAAGGTAGAAAACTCAAAATAGGTTAGCGATTGATTTCGCTGTTGTTCAATAAAAGCAAAGGATTGGCTATGTTGTTGATCGGATAATTCTTGTTGTTCAATGCGTACTCGTTCATTATAGCGTATTAAATGTGGTGAGGAATAAACGCCCACTTTTAAGCCAATTTCTGATAACACTTTTTCCAATAGACGACAGGTTGTGCCTTTGCCATTGGTGCCACCAACGGTAATTACCAAAGGGGCAGGTTTTAATAAATCCAATTGTTTTGCCACTGAGGCAACCCGTTCTAAGCCGAGATCAATCGCTTTATAATGTTGTTGTTCTAAATAACAAAGCCACTCGTTGAGTGGCGAATGTGCATTTAATTGCTGATGTTGCATAGTTTTCCTAATGGTTAAATTCGTCTTGCTTGCCAATAAGCCTTACGCCAATAAGGGCTATTAAGGGAAGAATAAATGACCCCACCTTTGGTTGAGGCGTGTAAAAATTTATCTTCTTTCACATAAATTCCCACATGATAGCCGTTTGGGCCTCGACCTGTTTTAAAAAAGACCAGATCACCCGTTTGAATTTCGTGTTTAGCTACTGCCCTACCTTGTTTAGCTTGTTCAGTCGTCATACGAGGTAATTGAATACCAAAACGATGTTGAAATGTAACTTGTACAAAAGCTGAACAATCAATACCCTGTCTACTATTGCCACCTAGCCGATATTTCGTTCCAGCCCATTCCCTTTGTTGCTCACTTAATAAAGCAATAGTCATAATAGGATCATTTAATGATCCCTGATAATGAATAGGATTATTAGTTGAATAATCCTCATTATTTGACGATGAACAAGCCACCAAGGTAGAAAGTGCGGTCAAAAAAGACAATAATTTTAAATAATTTCGTCCTTGTTTAATGTATTGCATAGCGTTCTCCATCAATAGCCCTATTTTAAAATCAGGCTATTTTAAATAATACTGTGTTGACAGGTCTTGCTTGTACTGCATTGTACTACCTTTAACCTGTCGCCTTGTCTTATTTAAAATTAAAACGATGATATTTTCGCTGAGTAAAGGAAATAATTAGCCTTTTTGTTTTTCTACTCGGCTACGCAGTTTTTGTCCTGCTTTAAACACCACCACACGACGAGCAGAAACCGCAACACTTTCCCCTGTTTTAGGGTTACGTCCGGGACGTGAAGATTTATCCCTAAGCTCAAAATTACCAAAACCAGATAATTTGACATCAATGCCAGATTCTAGTGCGGTACGAATTTCTTCAAAAAAACTTTCAACAAGTGCTTTTGCTTGACGCTTGCTGAGATTAAATTTTTCCATTAAATTCTCAGCGATTTCTACTTTTGTTAATGTCATTGCTTAATCCCTCAAATAGGCGTTAAAACGTTGTTTTAATTCAGTAACCACTTGGTTAATAACCGCATTAATTTCTTCATCACCAAGGGTTTTTTCACTATCTTGAATAATTAAACTTATCGCTAGACTCTTATGCCCTTCTGCGACACCAGCACCTTGATAAACGTCAAATAAATTAATTTGTGCCAGTTTATCCCCTGCCACTGAACGGCAAACTTCAAGGACATCTGATGCCGCAATATCTTGTTGCACAACAACCGCTAAATCTCGGCGATTTGATGGGAAACGTGAAATTTCTTTCGCATTAGCGACATCACGATGAGCTATGGCTTTTACCATAATCTCACAAGCAAATACTTTCCCGCTTAACCCCAATTTTTGGCTAATACTTGGGTGAATTTGTCCAATGAAACCAATTTCTTCTCCGTCCAACATGATGGCAGCGGATTGTCCCGGGTGGAAAGCTGGGTAGGTTTTTGCCACAAATTTCACTTTATTTGCCACACTGGTCAAGGCTAAAATATTTTCTAAATAACCTTTTAAATCAAAGAAATCCGAATTTTCTGATTTACCTGTCCAATGTTCATTTAATCTCGCCCCTGTCATAATAGCAGAGAATACAAACTCTTGGCGAATACCAAACTCTGCTTGACTATCTGGAATAAAACGCAAACCCGTTTCAAATAAACGCACACGATTTTGCTGACGATTTTGATTATAAAGCACTGCATCAAGTAAACCCGTTAATAAGGAAACTCGCATCGCTGACATTTCTGAAGAAATTGGATTTGGTAAGATCCAAGCTGGCTGTTCAGGGTGCAATAATTGTTGAACCTTTGGATTAACAAAACTATAAGTAATGGCTTCGTGGAAATCATTTGCCACTAATGCAGTTTTGATTTGTTCAATATCAACTTCTGATTCACGATGTTGTCCCATGGTTAAATGGGCTAATGGTGCTTGATTAGGGATATTGTTATAGCCATAAATACGGGCAACTTCTTCAATCAAATCTTCTTCAATGGCAATATCAAAACGCCATGAAGGTGAAGTGATTGTCCAGCACTCATCAGCATATTCAGGCTTAAAGCCTAAACGTTCAAAAATATCAGTTACGGTTTCTGTCGCAATATGATGCCCTAATACCTTATCTAATTGGCTGCGACGTAAACGCACTTGAACAGAGGTTGGTAAATATTGTTGGTTGACCACTTCGCAAATTTCGCCCGCTTGCCCACCACAGATCTCAATAATCAAGGCGGTAGCTCGTTCCATTGCTTGATGTTGTAAAGTAAAATCAACACCGCGTTCAAAACGATGTGAAGAATCCGTATGTAAACCATATTGACGTGCTCGCCCTGTAATGGCTAATGGCGCAAAGAAAGCGGATTCTAATAAAATATCTTTAGTTTCGCTATTAACGCCACTTTCTTTACCACCAAAGATCCCCGCCATTGCCAATGGACCTTGCTGATCGGCAATAATTAAGGTGTTAGGTTGTAAGCTAACTTGGTTTCCGTCTAATAGGGTTAATACTTCGCCTGCTTGTGCTAAGCGTACCTGCACTGGTTGGACAACTTTAGCGGCATCAAAGGCGTGCATTGGCTGACCTAACTCAAGTAGCACATAATTGGTTACGTCCACAATAGGATCAATAGAGCGAATGCCGCAACGGCGTAATTTTTCTTTTAACCATACAGGCGAGTTTGCCTTAACATTTACCCCTTGAATGGCACGCAATAAATAACGAGGACAAGCCTCTGGTGCTTGTACCTCAATTTGCACTTTTTCTTCTGCGGTTAGCTGACTTGCGGTAAAGTGCGGTGGATTTAGCGAAAGTTTATTGGCAACGCCAAGCTCACGAGCGATACCTGCAATACTTAAACAATCGGCACGATTTGGGGTAAGGCTAATTTCAATGCTCTTATCATCAAGCTGTAAATATTGGCGTAAATCTGTACCAATAGGGGCATCAGCAGGTAACTCAATAATGCCATCATGATCCTCTGTGATACCTAATTCACTGTAAGAGCAAAGCATACCTTCTGAGGGCTGCCCACGCAATTTGGTTTTCTTAATCTTAAAATTACCGGGCAATACCGCACCATCAACAGCACAAGCCACTTTTAGCCCCTGACGGCAATTTGGGGCACCACAAACAATATCTAATAATCTTTCGCCACCTACATTCACTTTCGTTATGCGTAATTTATCGGCATCAGGGTGCTTCTCACAAGCCACAACCTCGCCCACCACAACGCCAGTAAACTCGCCTGCCACCTTAGCCACATCATCAACTTCTAAGCCAAGCATAGTAATTTGATCGCATAATTGTTCGGTGGTAATTGC
Source organism: Volucribacter amazonae (assembly GCF_029783845.1). Lineage (NCBI taxonomy): Bacteria > Pseudomonadati > Pseudomonadota > Gammaproteobacteria > Pasteurellales > Pasteurellaceae > Volucribacter > Volucribacter amazonae. The sequence goes on from NZ_LWID01000001.1 coordinate 51,725, forward strand.
TGGATTAACCCACTCACGAACCCATAATTCACTGAATTTCATTTATCTCTCCACCTAAAATTATTTAAATTGTTTTAAAAAGCGTAAATCATTTTCAAAGAATGAACGCAGGTCTGTTACGTTGTAACGCAACATAGTTAAGCGTTCTACTCCCATACCTACCGCAAAACCTGAATATTCATTTGGATCAATGCCCACATTGCGTAGCACATTTGGATGCACCATACCACAACCTAAGACTTCCAACCATTTACCATTTTTCCCCATGACATCAACTTCCGCAGAGGGTTCAGTAAAAGGGAAATAAGAAGGACGGAAACGCACTTGTAAATCTTCTTCAAAAAACGCACGCAAGAAATCATGTAACAAGCCTTTTAATTCGGCAAAGTTGGCGTGTTTATCCACAAATAACAACTCAATTTGATGAAACATTGGTGTATGGGTTTGATCATAATCATTACGATATACTCGCCCTGGCGCAATAATACGGATAGGCGGTTTTTTGTTTTCCATTGTACGAATTTGCACACCAGAAGTTTGGGTACGCAATAATAATTCAGGATTAAACCAAAAAGTATCGTGATCCGCTCTTGCAGGGTGATGTTTTGGAATATTTAAGGCATCAAAGTTATAATAATCACTTTCAATTTCTGGGCCTGTTTCAACGGTAAAACCTAATTCAGAAAAGAATTTTACCACACGGCGAATTGTAATATTAACAGGGTGTAGCCCACCAATTTCCACCTTACGCCCCGGCAAACTAACATCAATTTTTTCTTGAGCAAGTTTGGCATCTAACTCCGCTTTTTCCCATTCCGCTTTCTTGGCATTCCATAATTCTTGCACTTTTTGCTTGGCTTCATTAATTTTCGCCCCCACTTTTGGACGCTCTTCTGCCGCCACATCACGCAAACCTTGCATTAAGGTAGTGAAATGCCCTTTTTTACCAAAAAACTCAACGCGAATTTCCTCTAACGCCGCTAAATTTTTATCCGCAATGGATTCTATTGCCTTATGTGCTTTATCAACGATCTCTTTTAGGTTTTGCATACCTGTCCTCTAAATAATAAATGATCTACGACAAGAAAAAAGCCTCCAAAATGGAGGCTTACAGTTTGAATCTTTAGGTTAACAAACTGATTGCCTCAATGACTTTATCAAGCCAAAAAGCCAAAATATCTATTGCTAACCTTATCAAAAATTCCTGTTATATTCATAGTCTAGTTCAAGATTTTATAAAATTGCTTTAATGATAATACTAAATAATTAAAAAATCACGTTTTTTCTAACAAAGAAACTATTTGTTGTGCAACTTCTGCTTGTTGCCAATACTCCCCTTGTTGAGGTAAACAACTTACCGCTATCTGTTGTCCCAAATAGTCAAACTCAAGTTTCAAAGCGTGCAAATAAGTGCGGTCTGTTTTGCTTTTATTTCCATATAAATGATCACCCAAAATAGGGCTACCTAAACTTTTCATTGCCACTCTAATTTGATGAGTTTTGCCTGTTTGTGGTTTTAGCACAAATAAACGTAAACGAGGAACAATGCTTAGGCTATAAAAAGTGGTAATAGCGGGTTGCTCTCGGCTTCTCAATAATTTCCACGCCCCTGCTCTCGCTTTTTTCATATCACCAATAATGGTTCCCTGTTTTTTATGGGGTTTATGATCAGATAATGCCAAATAGGTTTTATGAATACGGTGTTCTGCAAATAATCGAGAAAATTCCTTTGCAGCTTCAATATTTAAGGCGAGAATTAATAAGCCTGAGGTTACCTTATCCAAACGATGAACCAACCATAACTTTTCTTTTCCTAATTGACGAGCCAATAAAGTGGTCAGACCTGTTTCTTGATCATCTTTATGCACACTGATTGCACAAGGCTTATTAATTATAATAAAATCCTGATGAGAAAATACAATTTCAAACATTGAACCATTAATTTTATTTGTTGTAATACATTGGCTAAGCATAATATGAATATTTCCTTTGAGCAAATCTTTGATTACCTTGTTCCCTACATTATCCCTGTTATTATGTGGACATTAACCGTTACCATTACCTTTCGCCTAATTACCAAAAAGCAATCGGTATCCGCTACCCTCTCTTGGTTAATGATCGTCTATCTTATTCCCATTGTTGGCATTTTGGCTTATTTAATCATCGGTGAAATTAATTTAGGCAAAAGACGGGGAAATTCCTTTAAAAAGCTCCAGCCTAAATTTATGGCTTGGTTTGAACAATTTAAAACCTGCGGACATTTAATCAATACCAACAATAATTTGCTATACAAGCCTATTTTTGAACTTGCTCAAAATCGCTTAGGTATTCCTTGTGTACTGGGTAATGAATTGCATATTTATGATACCCCTGAATCTATTATGCAAAGCATAATCCAAGATATAAACCAAGCTCAAACCAGTATTAATATGACCTTTTATATTTGGTTTAATGGCGGTATGGTTGATGAAGTTATGCAGGCGTTAGTCAAAGCACGCCAGCGTGGCGTTGCTATTCATATTTTACTTGATTCAGTGGGCAGTCGTGCTTTCTTTAAAAGCCCAAATTATCATTATATGCGACAACAAGGCATTGAAATTACCGAAGCATTACATGTGAGCTTATTACGGGTTTTCCTACGCCGTATTGATCTCAGACAACACCGCAAAATTATTGTGATCGATAATCAAATTGCTTACACAGGAAGTATGAATATGGTTGATCCAAGCTGTTTTAAACAAGACGCCCATGTGGGCAAATGGATCGATATTATGGTACGCATTACAGGCCCTGTATCTTCTTTGCTTAATGCCCTGCATGCGTGGGATTGGGAAATTGAAAGCGAAAAAGCCCTGCCATTAATTCTCCCTGCTTGCCCTGCGATAACAAGCGATAATAGCCATTCTCACGCTGTACAACTGATCGCCTCGGGACCGAGTTTTCCTGATGATCTTATGGCACAATCCCTGTCCTTAGCCATTTTTTCCGCACGTAAAAGCATTACCATTACAACACCTTATTTTGTACCAAGCCATGGCATTGTTGAAGCGTTACGCATTGCTGCCCTACGAGGGGTTGAAGTGAATTTAATCATTCCAAAACGCAACGACTCGCTTATGGTAAAATGGGCAAGTCGCAGTTTTTTTGATGAATTATTATCCGTTGGAGTAAAAATTTACCAATTTGAAAAAGGCTTACTGCATACCAAAAGTATGCTAATTGATAACAAACTGGCATTAGTGGGTACAGTAAATATGGATATGCGTAGCTTTATGCTGAATTTTGAAGTAACCATGGTGGTTGAAGATAAAGGCTTTGCCAATGAAATTGCCGTATTACACGAAAATTATCTGCAAACGGCGTCCCTGCTTGATTATCAGCAATGGAAAACCCGTTCTCTTTATTCACGCATTGTAGAAAAAATCTTTTTCTTATTTAGCCCATTGCTTTAAACGCTATGTTTCACTTAGCAACAGGAACAACAAAGGTTATGACAAAAACATTAACGCTATATTTAGTTCGCCATGGACGCACTGAATGGAATGAACAAGGCCTATTACAAGGTGCAAAAAACTCCCCCCTTACACCTCAAGGCATAGAGGGAGCAAAACGCACAGGACAAAAGCTCAAACAAATTGATTTTGCGGCAGTTTATACTAGCCAGCTACAACGCACCATTGATACCGCTCAATATATTTTAGCGGGCAAAAACAGCCCCATTATCCCCCTTGCTCAATTAAATGAACAGGACTTTGGTGCTTGGGAAGGACAAGCCATTACAGAACTCAAACAAACCGAAAGCCAAGAATTTTACGCTATGCAACATCAACCAGAGGCTTATCAAGCCCTCAACGGCGGCGAAACCTACGCTCAATTAGCCCAACGTGTTGAACAAGCAATCCAACAAATTACCCAAAATCATCAACAAGGCAATATTCTTATTGTTTCCCATGGGCATACCCTACGCTTATTACTCGCCCTCATCAACAATATCCCTTGGCAACAACACCGCGGCCCAGAACTCAGTTTATCCCTCGCCAATACAGCTATTAGTATTGTTAAATACCAAGAAAACGAAAATAGCAGAAAATTTATTATTGAACAGCTTAATAATACGGAACATTTGCAATAGGTTGAAGACATTTTGTTCTCTAGCCTAAAAGTGCGGTGGGTTTTTGAATTATTTTTTTGCTTTTCTTTTTCCGACTTCACAAATGTATTTCGCACATTCGTGCGACCTACTTTCTTTACTCGTGTAAAGAAAGTAGGCAAAGAAATGCCCCCCTAGAAAAATTCTGATCCTGTGTTTCAACTTGAACCATTACGACACATTTCTGAACTCACCTTGCTCCGCAAGGCTCAAACAGCAGAAATGTGTCTATGGTTCTAAGTTTTACACAGGGAATTTTTAAGGGGGAAAATCGGAAATATCTATATTTGGAGGAAAGTTTTTCTAAAACTGACCGCACTTTGAATAAGTTCAACAGATAATTCCACTATAAGTAAAAATTATTTTTTAGTTTTATTATTACGTTTAAGCCATTTTTGATATCTCACATCAATGACTTCACTTAGTTTATCATACTTACTCCATGTATTTGGTTCATCAAATATACTCTCATTTTCAAGATCACATAAATCCACATAATCCGTAAAATATTTCTCTTCATAATAATATTTAGAAAATAGATTTCCAAGTTCATTCATATCATCAGACGTTATTTTATTATCACAACAGGTAATTATAAAATCCACCCCTGTAATTTTTCTTTGTAACAATAAATCTATTTCCTTAGGAAAGTTTTCTTTTAGCATATCACTAACAAGATCATTATTAACAATCCAAGCCATATAATACCCCATATGTGTCATAGCACATCGACTATCAAGATATTCAGGAAAGTTTTCATTAATATGCCAATTTTGATCGTCATATTTCATAGTTACCTCTTTTATATAAAAATTTAATTATTCCCAAATTAAAGGACCTATTGTTGTATGAGAGAAAATGTACAAATTAATCATCTTCCTCTGTAGGCAAATAATCTAAATTAGGTATAACTGGATTTAACTCAAACTCTACTAGTCTATAAAAGAAATTGTTATCTAATTCATCTTCTGTACTTAAAGTAAAATTATTTAAGTAAAGAACAGGAATAAACTCTGACATTTCAAGATCATAACCTGTTAGATAATAGAGACCATAATTCATATTTCTTTTATCTTCTATTCCTACTGTCCAATAGGCATTTTTTGCCATTTTTCTAAATACTTCTCCAAGATAGATCCAACAATTAGCAAAATCATTAATATTTTCTCTATTATTAATAATATTGTTTTTTCTAACGAAAACAGCAAGATCTTTTAAGCTTTCCTGAGAAAAATCTAATCTAAAGCCTTGATTTTCTGCTTTTTCTATTAATTCTTCTACCCAATCATCTATATGAAAAATAAATAGCTCCAGCTCTTCCAATGCTTCTTGTTTATTTATTGACATATATATTTCTCTTTATCAACTAATCATACAAATCAATAATTTTACCCACAGACTCACCAATAAGCATAATATAAGCTTTGGCATCTACAATTTTGATATTTTTGAATGCTTTACTCCCACCTAAACATAACGCAGGAACATAGCCATAACATTGTCCATATTCTAATTTAGGAAACTTATCTTTTATCTTAAAATATAGACTTGCTTTATAATATTCTACAATCATTTCGTCTTCAGATAACACAAAGTCTATATCATCACTAAAAGAACTGCTAATAGGCCAATCATTTAGTGTCCTTATATTGAGAATTTTATCTCTATTTCCTTCATCAGGAGCAATTGTCCAATTATCGTTTCCTTCCCAAAATAGAATATCACCTAGTGCAGTAATGCCCCAGACGATAGTAGGTTCTAACAATTTATCCACATAGTCAAAAACAAAATCATATTCATCAGGATTAACAATTTGTAAAAAACCGTCTTCATAAACCCCAAAGCCCATATTTTCCCAAATCCAAAGTAATTCCTCTGGAAAGTAAGAATTACCTTGATACATATTGCGGTATTTTTCTATGGTTGCTTTATCGGCTAAACTATGTTTGATATACGAATTTTTATTGCGATCAATAAATTCTTGTATGGCTTGCATTGTTCTCTCCTATCATGTTTTTTTATTTTCTACGCTATTTAATCATATCTTATTTCCCCAACCACTGCGCCAATCCACTCTGTCGTTTTACACGATTGCGTACGGCGGTTTTCCAGATATTTTCGTTGCTGAATACGCTAAATTGTTGCTTGGCTCGTGTAACAGCGGTATAAATAAGCTCTTTTGATAATAAAGGGGTAAATTTGGTGGGTAGAACCAATAACGTATGTTCAAACTCTGAGCCTTGTGATTTATGTACTGTCATCATAAAAGCAGGTTCGTGGCGTGGAATACGGCTGGTAATCACGCCTTTAAATTGGTTATTTCCCATTTCAAACCAAACTTTGCCCTGTCCTCGTTCGTCAAGCAACGCCAAACCAATATCGCCGTTATATAATTCAACTTGGTTATCATTTTCTAACACCATAATTGGCTTGCCAAGATACCAATCTCGTGTATAACGAAAATTCACTAATCTTTTTTGTTTTAAACGCAAGGCAATTTGTTGATTGAGGTTATCCACACCGTAATCCCCTGACCGAAGTGCGGTCAAAAAACGGAATTTTTTAAATAAGGCAAAAATTTGTTGTAGCTGTTGTGAATTCACTTCCTCAACATTAATGCCTTGTAATTGCTGTAAATATTGTTGGTAGCATTGCACCGCTTGTTCCACAATCAAGGCGATATTTTGTGCTACGTTATCCTGTAACAAAATAAAATGAATATCTTGATATTGTGTAAATAAGCTCAGACTTAAATTATCTTGGCATTGATTGACCGCATTGGCTAAATGCCCTATACCTGAATATTGCTGAAAACGATAACTTTTGCGTAAACTACATAAATGATCGCCGATAGGATTTGCTTGTAAATCCTCTGCCACTTGTTGCCCTGTGGTTTGTAAAAGATATTGTGTTAAGGTTGGGCTATATCCTTGTTGTTCAACTTGGGTCAGAAATTGCCCTAATTCGCCTAAAATTGCCCCTGCCTCTACGGAAGAAAGCTGATCTTTATCGCCCAATAAAATCAATTTTGCTTGAGCAGGCAAAGCGGATAACAATTTTTCCATCATAGCTAAATCCACCATAGAGGCTTCATCAACCACGAGGACATCAAGGGGCAAGGGATTGTTAGCATTAAAATAGCAACGATCATCAAAGGGACGTAATCGCAATAAGCGGTGTATGGTAGAGGCTTGTGTCTGAATAAGCTCAGCTAGCTGAGGGATATTTTTCACTTCTCGCTCTAAGGTTTGTTGCAAAGATTCGCTTAATCGGCTAGCGGCTTTACCTGTAGGAGCAACTAATTTTATTCTTAGCAGGGGTAAATGTTGTTGCTGACGTAATAATTGTAACGTGGCTAATAAACGAAAAACGGTGGTAGTTTTGCCCGTTCCCGGTCCACCAGTGATTAAGCAAAAGGATTGTTTAACTGCCGTTGCCACAGCAATTTGTTGCCAGTTAATTTCTTGCTCTGAGTGAGCAAAAAGCTGTTGTAAAATGGTCTTAACCGCCTGTGGATCTGGGTAAAAATTTTGTGAATTTTTGACCGCACTTTGTAGATAATTCGCCAATTTATATTCATCTTGCCAGACACGATAAAAATAAATCCGTCCAAATTGAAACACTAAAGGGGCGATATGTTGTTGTGGATTGGAACTAAAAGCAATATGCTCGGCTAATGCCCTTTGCCATTGTTCTGAGGGTAAATGATCGATTTTTTGCCAAATTTCTGCCAAATAATCTCGTTCCCCTTGCCGATAAGCTAAAGCAAAAAAATCCATATTTGGGTTGTTCTGCAAAGATAAACAAATATTGCCCTGTTGATAGCTATAACTGCATAATGCCGCCAATAAAATCGCTAAATTTTGAATGGGTTGAGCATAAGCATAAGGTTGCTGTTTATCGGCAATCATTTTGGCAAAATAATAATCCGCCTTGCTAATTATTTGCTGTTGGGTTAATTGAGCTAAAAGGGATAACATAGTTCTTCCTAAAATAATTGGTCAAGCTGTTCAATCAAAGCGGCATCAGGTTTATCAAAATACACACCATATTCCGCATTTATGCCATTCATACCTCGTACAAAGGTATAAATCACGCCACCAAAATGCTGTTCATATTGATAATTAGGATCTCGCTGGCGTAAATAGCGGTGTAATGCCAAAGTATAAATTAAATATTGCAAATCATAATTTGCCGATAGCATATAAGGTTGTAGTTGATCCTGTTGGTAATATTGTGGCGAATTGCCTAAATAATTGGATTTATAATCCACAATATAATATTGCTGTTGATGACAAAAAACTAAATCAATAAATCCTCGCAACATTCCCTGTACCGCCTCAAACTGGAAATCGGGGCGAGGGCAATGGTATTGTGCCAATAATTGATTAAACTTATGCAGGTTAAAAGGTTTACCCAATTTCAAGTAAAATTGCCATTCTCTTAGCATTTGGGTAGGCGTAATCTGGGCAAGGGTTAAATTTGTTCCCTTAACTAAGGGGGTATTAATTACCGCCTCAAACCATTGTTGTATAGGTTGTTGCCATTGGGGATCAAGTTGTAATTGCTGGCATAATTGTTCTATTAATGCCAGATCTGCCCCTTGCTGAAATTGTGCCAACTCAAAATAACGGTGCAATGCCACCCCCACTTGCATTCCCATAGGAAAATCAAAGGGGCTATAACCTGTTGGGTAATTTTCATCATTGTTAATATCAAGATTATCTTCCAATAACCCTTGAGGTTCGTTGCTAAAATACAGATCGTGATCCTGTGCATCATCAAAAAAAATATTCTGATTTTGCACCGCACTTTGGCTTTTTTGTTGTTGATAATTTAACGCTGTAAAACTGCTAATTTGCCAATTTTTTTCAATGTGTCCGCTAAATTCTCTAACTTGTAATTTATCTTGTGGCTTATTCGCTTGCCATGGTAGCGAAGAAAATTCTGCTTGAGTGAATATTGCAGATTTATCACAAAAACGAGATAAATAACTCGCCGTATCCAAGGGTTCGGACAAGGTTTTTTCTGTGCCAATCTTACCTTGAGTGAGTACATATAAAAAGGCATTCCAACCTTGTTTAAGCTCAAATTCTTTTGGTAAACTGATGGCAATTTGATATTTAGCTCGGGTTAAAGCCACATACAATAAACGCAACTCCTCCGCCATTGCCTCATAATAAATAGCGTCTTGATGCTGCTGATCCATATCCCAACAAATTTGTTGACCTTGTTCATCATAATAGGTTTGAATTTGCCCTGTGGGCTTTTTCATCGCCTCCGCTAAAAACGGCAACCAAACTAAATCATATTCCAAGCCTTTGGATTTATGGAATGTTACAATCTTGATTAAATCTTGTTCGCTTTCTAAACGAATTTGTTGTTCATCTTGGCGATCCTTACCTAAAATTTGATCTTCAAACCAACGCACTAATGCTCCATGACTTTCATGCAAAACACTGGCTTGTTGCAGTAATTCGGCTAAGTGCAAAATATCGGTTAAACGGCGTTCCGCATTTTTTTGTTGCATTAATTTTTGTGGGATTTCCTCTGTTAGCAAGAGATGATGCAACATTGCCAGCACCCCTTGAGATTGCCAAATACGTTGATAATGTACAAAACGCTCTAACCAATGTTGCCAAGATTGTTCATCTTGTCTTACTCGATGAATTTCAGCACTATTTAAAGCAAATAAAGCAGTAGAAATGGCATTTAAGATTGCTCGTTCATTAAACGGATTTAAGCAAGCGGTTAAAATCAAGGCAAGCTCTTCAGCCTCTTTACTATCAAATACATTTTGGTTATCTGATAAATACACCGAAGGCAATTTTAATTCCGCCAAAGCATTTTTTATTAACGCCGCCTCCTGCCAATTTCGCACTAATACCGCAATATTACTGGCTTTAATCGGCTCACCATTAAGCGTAGCTTTCTTTTTATCAGAAAAGGCTAACCATTGTTGAATACTCTCTGCACAAATACGAGCTGCCTCCACTTTGTCATTTTTTTCCTGTATATAACATAACAAAGGGGGCTGAACCTGCTGATCAAGATGAAAAGTAAGTCGTTGTTGTGCTTGTACAGGCTCAAATCTGATTTTTTCATAAAGAAAAGAGGAATTAGGTTGATGAAAATTAAATAACTGATTAACGGTTTCAACCACTGCCACATCGGAACGCCAATTTTTATTCAAGCTAAAGCGTTGTGAAGTTTGTTCTGCCGCAAAAAGATAAGTAAAAATATCCGCACCACGAAATTTATAAATCGCCTGTTTGGGATCGCCGATCATAATAAAACCATTTTGGCTTTCTGTAGATTGAAGATAAATTTTGGCAAAAATATCGTATTGAATGCGATCCGTATCCTGAAATTCATCAATCATAGCAAAAGGATATTGTTGATGAATTAAATGGGCAAAGGCTTCGCCCTGTTCCCTATAAAGAGCCTCTCTTAACAAGGTTAATAAATCATCAAAGTTTTTTTGTTTATGATTTAACTTATACTTTTCTAGCTTGTGGCGTACCCCGCAAAGATAGTGCCATAATAATACTTTGCTATAAATAGGATATTGCTCAACTTGTTGATTTATTTCATCAATTTTCTCAAATAAAGGGTGTGTTAATGGTTCTGCCCCCTCATCACAATATTGTTGTATTAACGCTTGCTGACTAAAATATTTACAGAGGTGTGATGGCAAATTTTGTTCATCGCTACTTGCCCAAGTCTCAATATTAGCAAACCAATTTTCCACATTCTTGGCTTTAAAACTGGTGCGTTTTAACCGCTTTGGCTCGCCTTTTTTATAGCTTTTTTGCAATTCAGTAAAAACCTGTTCTTTAATCTCCTCTTGAGCCGCTCGCCACTGTTGTTTTAACTGGGTAATATTTGCTTGACTGGCTTCAATATATTGTTGAACAAATTGTTCAAAAGGCAAAGTTAATAAGTGCGGTTGATTTATGCTTGGATTTAATCTTGCTCCTGATAAATAAGGCTTTAACTGTTGCACGACTTCTGCTGGCGATTTCAGTTCTCCACGAACAAACTGACTTGCCACTGGCGATAAAGGATAATAATGTTCTCGCCAATACTGGTTTGCCAGTTGTTGATAAAGCTCCGTTTGGTCTTTACTTAACTCTAAATCAAAATGTATGCCTGAATTAAAAGCATATTGCGTCAAAATTCGGCGACAAAAACCGTGAATGGTATAAATTGCCGCAATATCCATATTTTGCTCCGCTAATACTAAACGTTGTATAGCAAGATCAATATCTTGAATATGGCAAATTAATTCCACCAGAAAAGGATCATAAGGCGATAAATCCTTATCTTGTTGATATTGGATCAAGGCTTGCTTAACTTGGCTTATCCTTTCTCTAATTTTTTTCTTAAGTTCTTCTGTTGCTGCCTCAGTAAAGGTTACCACCAAAATATTTTCTACCCCTAAAGGCACAGAAAAAGGATTTTCGCCTGCTTGTAATAATAAACGTAAATACAATGACACCATTGTATAGGTTTTACCTGTCCCTGCCGAGGCTTCAATTAAACTAATAGCATTAAGGGGTAAACGAATTGGATCAAGGGTTTGCATCGCCACAATGATTACCTGTTTGTTGATTAAATTAGAAATTGATAACTTTATCTGCCCATAATGTCCAACTCGCCACATCATCTAATGTGCCTAAGCTCACGCCTTGTGCTAAAGGTAATTGACTTATGGCTCTAGCGTTAGTACAAGTAGTACAAAGTTTGACTTCCGCCCCTTGTGCGGTCAAAATTTCAATTAATTGTTGTATATTATTACCCTCTTTCGGTGATTGCCCTGCCAACCCTGTTAGCACAGCGTCCGAAAAGCAAAATAACTTAATCTGCACTTGTTGCCCATATTCCTCTTGTAAATTAATGGCTAACCGCAAGCCATTAAAGGTTTTTTCTGTACCATAAGGGGATTCATTTAAAATAAACAATAATTTTTGCATAATGTTTTCTCCAATATTAAATAGAAATAGTTTTTATCAGCAAATTTTATAGTCATCGCACGTTAAAATAATACAATGTTGGCATCGCCCTACTCTTTACCTTGTCTTATTTAAATTGGAACGACTATTTTTCAGCAAGATGTCGCAAAAATGCCTCCGCATTCATAAAGCCTGTAATTCTCAAAGATTCAATTTCTTTTCCGTTATGATCAAAGAATAAAATGGTAGGTAGCCCTAACACCTTAAACTTGTCAATTATCGCTTTATTTTCCGCTGAATTTTGGGTCATATCTACTTGTAATAACAACATATTGCTCAGTGTTTGTTGTACATTGGGATCACTGAAGGTATATTTTTCAAACTCTTTACAAGCCACACACCAATCCGCATAGAGATCAAGCATAACCAAAGGTTTTTGGTTATCTGTTAAATATTGCTCTAATTGTGCTAAATTTTTAACAGGTTCAAATAGATGATATTGGGGCTGGCTTAGTGAATAAGGCGATGAGGGTTGCCATAACCAATCTTGCAAAGGTTTAACAAGCACTAAGGCGAAGATCAAGAAAAGTAAACGCAATCCTTGTCCGATACCTTGTGATTTCATTTGGCTGGCTAACCATAAAAAGAATGTTGTCCCTAACAATGCCCATAATCTTAACGACCAATCTGGTTGAATACGAGAAAATAAGAAAATCGGTAAGGCAAGCAAAACAAAGCCAAAAGCAATTTTTACCTTTTCTAGCCAAGCCCCCGATTTCGGTAATAATTTATTGCCAAATAGCGTGATCAATAACAACGGAATGCCCATACCTAAGGCAAGTAAATACAAGGTTATTGCCCCTGTGAACATATCTCCACTTTGTGCAACATATAGTAATGCACCCGATAAAGGAGCGGTGGTGCAAGGTGAAGCGATAAGTCCTGCCACCATTCCCATGATAAACACACCAGCAAAAGCACCTGATTGTTGCCGTTGGCTAAATTGTACTAATTTAGTTTGCCAACGCTGTGGTAATTGCAAATTAAACAAGCCAAACATTGATAACGCTAATAAGATAAACAATATAGAAAACCCTATCAGCACATAGGGGCTTTGTAAGGCGATTTGAAAAGGTAATCCTAGGGTAACCACAATCAGCCCTAATAAGGTATAGGTTAATGCCATACCTTGTACATAAACAAAACTTAAAGCAAAGGCACGCCATTGAGAAGGGCGTTGTTGTCCAATTACAATCGCCGATAATAGAGGCAACATCGGCAACACACAAGGGGTAAATGCAAGCCCTATCCCCAATAGGAAAAAGCCCAACATAGCATACTTACTTGAACTTAACTGATTAGCAAGTTGTTGAGAGGATAAGGATTGGCTAAAAATATTGTCATTTTGTACCGCACTTTGTTTATACCATAATGCCAAATCTACTTCCTGTGTTTCGGGAGGATAACAAAATCCTGTGGTACAGCCTTGATAATGTACCAATAATTTTCCCTGTTTTTGATAACTTAAAATAGGCACATTAAGATTAAGTTGATCTTGGTAAATCACGACTTCGCCAAAAAATTCATCTTGGTACTTTTTGCCCTCTGGCAACTGAATTTGCCCTATTTCTGCATTTTCGGCGATGATTTCAATTTCTTTCTGATAAAGATAATACCCCTCCGCAATATCCCAATGTAACTGTAATGCCTGCCCTTTTTGTTCACTAATACTAAAGGCAAAGGCCTGTTGTGCGGGTAAAAAATGCGAATTACGTTGAAATAAATTAGCCGATAAGGTAAGGGATATGCCACAAAGAAGTAATAATAAAAAAATATATTGCCATATCCCTGTATGTCTTTTTATCTTGTTCATTATGCTTGCTTAAATGCCTTAATTTTTTGCAAATGTTGTGAAATTTTTTTAAATTTATGGCTTTCTTGCTCGTCCCAAACCACTTCATAAAAAGGAGAGAGTAAATCTGCACTGGCTTTAGCATCAAGGGTTTCATCTTGCTTTGATAAGAAAACCAAACATTTTCCTTGATTTTTACTCCTAAATTTTTCTACACATTTGGTCACAATGTCTTCATATTCCTCAGGACGATCAATTTTCCCCTCCATATTATGCTGAGGAAATAAATTAGGATTAAAGATCACTTGCTTAATCCCACATAAAAAACCAATACGTTCAGACCAATATCCGCCCAAACCAACCCCACAAATAAGCGGGTTGGGATCTTTGCTTTCATTCACCAATTTATGCACTTCATTTAATAAAAATTGCATATCGTGACGAGGATAACGCGTGCTGTAATTAATAAAACGCACATCATCATCAATAAATTTTAACTGTAAAATTTTCTCATGATTACCCGGACTGGTGGAATCAAAACCATGTAAATAAATAATCATCTTATCCTCCCTAAAAAACTCACACAAAATACACCGCACTTGGCGAAAACATATCTTATTGAACCAAAAATTATATCATTCAACAAGCAATTTTAGCTGATATAATCATTTTATAATGCCCTAGCTTTGACGAAGTATTTATTTTAGAATACTTCTCTTATCCGCTCTTTGGAAAGCAATAAATTATGAAAATCTCAGCAAAGCTCTTTATTTCACTCATTATTATTGGCATTTTCGCTGGCTTGGCAGGTGTATTACTGTCGCATTTATTGCATGGGGTACAACATTATGCCTATGGCTATGCTACAAACGGACAAGACATTCCCTTTTTAATCGGCGTAAGCCAAGCCTCGGGGGCAAGACGCTTTGGGATAGTGTTACTTTGTGGCGTAGTAGTAAGCCTTGGTTGGTATCTGTTACACCGTTATTTTGGCTCTCCTGTTTCTATCAAAGCAGCCTTAGATCAACCCCGTCAAGGCTTGCCTTTTTTCCGCACGCTTTATCATGGTTTATTACAAATTATCAGCGTAGGTTTAGGCTCGCCACTGGGACGTGAAGTTGCACCAAGGGAAGTCAGTGCTGCTTTAGCAACCTTATGGTGTAAAAAAACACAACTTTCCGAGCAAGAAAGCAAACTGCTTATTGCTTGTGCCGCAGGTGCTGGTTTATCCGCCATTTATAATGTACCTTTAGCAGGGATTATTTTTACCCTTGAAACCCTCTTATTATGTTGGTCAGGAATCCCTGTTATCGCCGCCTTTATCACTTGTGCTGTTGCGACAATCGTTTCTCGTATCGGTTTAGGAGATTTAGTGCAATATCATTTAGTTGAAACAGAATTAACCCTTTCATTATTCTATTGGGCTGCATTAATAGGGCCAATCATCGGTATACTTGTGTATTTGTTTAAAAAAACCACCCAATATTTTCCTTGGCTTAAACGTAACGACAAACGCATTATTCTTGTGGGTATCTTCAGTTTTAGCCTTATTGCCCTACTCGCTATCTATTTCCCTGCGATTTTAGGTAATGGTAAAGCGGGTAACCAATTAAGTTTTTGGGGATTAATCGGCTGGCACGATAGCCTCGCCTTAATGCTTATCAAATGGCTAGTGATTTTGCTTGCTCTCGCCGCAGGCGCTTATGGTGGCTTAATCACGCCCTCAATGATGTTAGGAAGTACCTTTGCTTTTAGTTCGGTATTTTTATGGAATGGCCTCGGTTTACCAGCTATTCCCCTAGAATCTGCCGCCCTTATTGGTGCAACCGCATTTTTAGCAACCTCTTTAAATATGCCTATCACTGCATTGGTTTTCTGCTTAGAATTAACCCGAGTTTCCCCTGCATTTTTATTTCCCATGGCAATCGCCACCGCCGGGGCTTACTTCACCCAATATTTGCTAAAAAATAGACATATCAACAAAGCATAATTTACTCTTAGGCAATCTTCTTGAAACAATACCACATTGGAATAACTATAAAAGATTGCCTAAAAGCTAAAAAAGTGCGGTAGGTTTTCTGATTATTTTTATTGATCGTTATATATTTTTAAATATAATGATATTCTTTATCATAAGAAAATATATAAGATAATGGATAAAAATATTCAACACTACATTTTTGACATTGATGGCACTATCGCCTTAGCAGGGCAAAAAGTTGCTCCAGAAATTAGCAACAAAATTATCAAGTTAGCTAAACAACACCAAATTATCTTCGCTTCAGCTCGTCCTATCCGAGATATGTTGCCAATGCTAGATAGTCGCTTACATCAACAAAGTATTTTTATCGGCTGCAACGGTGCAATGGCTTATCACAATGGACAATTTCTCCATAGCAATTTACTCAAAAAGAGCGACTTACACCGCATACTAACTCAGCTAAAACAACATAATATACCTTACGTATTAGACGGAAAATGGCATTTTTCCCTTTCTACCATACCCCACCCATTTCATGACTATATCCTATCTTTAAGTGATCAACAACAAGAGGAACAACAACTCATCACACAAGGCATCAGCAAAATCCTTGTGCTAAATGATAAGCATATTGCACAATTCCAAGCCTTAAATCCTCAAAATTTAACCATTCATCGCCATAAATCGGAACAATTTTTTGATATTACCCCTGCCAATAACAATAAATTTTATGCGATAAAACAATTAATTAGCGATCAACCTTATATCAGCTTTGGCAATGATGAAAATGATTTTCTTACCTTAGATCATGCAAAAGTAGCGATATTTGTAGGAGATCGCAAAAACTATCCACAAGCGGATTATTATATTCAACCCCATGAAGTGATGACGTTGCTTGATCAGTTTATCTAAGTGCGGTTAGTTTTTCCATATTTTTATGCTACAACACAATCCGATTACCCACTTTAGAAAAATTCATAATAAATTGGCTTTTATAACGGCGGACATAATTTTCACTGGTAAACACTCGACAAGTAAAAGCGTGATAACTCTCCATACTTTCACTATGCACCAATAGCAAAAAATCATAGTCGCCTGAAATTTCGTAACAGCTCATTACTTCCGCTTCTTGTTGCATACGACGTTCAAATACCTGTTTTTGTTGCGGATTTTGGTTTTCCATTTCCACCATAACAAATACACTAATTCTCCGCCCTACTGCCACAGGATTAACTAATGCCACTTGCTTAATAATCACTTTCCGCTCAATCAAGGCTTGCACACGTCGTTGGCAAGTGGATAAGGAACAAAAAGTTTGTTCTGCCAATGCTTTTAAACCAATACTCGCATCATCTTGTAGGATCGTTAAAATCCGTTTATCTAGTTCATCTAACTGCTGCATATTTTTCTCAACTATAATCAAAAACAGAAAAATATTATCACTAAATAAAATAAATAAGAAAATTATTTTCAACTTATTCCGCTATGATAAGAAAATATAAAAATACATAAGGATAATTAAAAATGAAAAGCTATTATCAAGGGTTAATCATCTGCGTCATTTCACAATGCTTGTTTGGTTCACTCTATCTATTTAGCTATGCTATGCAACCACTTGCTGGCACTGAAATTTTTGCTTTACGTATGTTAGTGATGGCAATTGGATTATGGCTATTAGTTATCACTACACTCCCTGCAGGTAGCCTTAGAGGCTTTATCCGCAACCATCTAGGCACAAGCGGCAAACGTTGGAGCTTAATGTTGCTCTGTACCACTATTTTAGCCAGCCAATTATGGTTATTTATGTGGGCTCCCATTAATCAAGAGGGAGCAAACGTCGCAATGGGCTATTTTTTATTTCCCTTAATGATGGTGTTAGCTGGACGAATTTGGCGAAAAGAGCAACTTAGCCCATTACAAGCCCTCGCTTTATGCTTAGCAATGATAGGGGTTGGTTATGAATTTTATCAACATCTCTCTTTTTCTTGGACAACCCTTTTTGTCGCATTATTCTATCCACCTTATTATTTAATCCGCCGAGCAATGAACATTCCTGCTCTATTAGGCTTAACCTTTGATATTTCCATTATTGCCCCAATTGCTTTTTGCTATTTGTACAGCCAAACCAATGCCTTTAGTTTTATTGCCAGCGAACCACGCTTTTATTGGCTACTCGCTTTATTAGGCATTGTTAGTACATTAGCGATGTATTTTAACTTATTATCCAGTGCTATTTTACCGCTGAAACTGTTTGGTCTACTCAGCTATTTAGAACCAGCCTTATTATTTTTATGTGCTGTCTTTTTGTTGGATACTCCAATCCAAACCAGTGCTTATATTAGTTATGGCTTTATCTGGGCAGGGTTACTCGTGTTAGTTATCAATGGTTTTTTACATTCAAAGAAATAACCATTTCAAATGTGAAAAACAAAGTAGCACGCCAACAAGGCGTGCCAGTACAGTATTATTTTAAAGTGGAACGACTATATTTTACAGGAGAGCAACTATAAAACAAAAACCCAATTATAACCGACACATTCAACACCTGTATCGCCAGCCAGCCTGCTGACCAATATAATAAACCGCCTGCCAACAACGCCGCTAATGTATTTGCCAAATAAGTGGCAGTGGCGTTCAGCCCTTGCCATTGTTGCGGATTATCAGGGTAAGCATTGAGCAATAACGTCCCGCCACTAAACATTAAACTCCAGCCCATACCCACCGCAATTAAGCACACCAGATAGCCCCCATATTCAGGCAGCGCATAAATAGCCAATGAACCCAATAAAAAACAAATTGCCCCCAGTTGAATAAGCGTGGTGATTTTGATTTTTTCTAACAGAAACGGCAAGGCTAACGCAGGGGCATACATGGCGATAAAATGCCATTGTAAAACCCTTGCACTTTGTTGCACATCATAATGATGCTGATGCATCACCAACGGCGTGGCGTTCATCATCAAGGTCATTAAGGCAAAACCAATGGCACAGCTGAATGTTGCCAATAACACCGATTTAGGCATCGCCGATAAAGGAGGACGGCAATGGATTGCCACCATTTTTTGTTCATGGGGCAACACAATGGCAAGCTGGACAAGCCCCGCTGCAAGAAATAAACAGAGGCTCATCATAAATGCCCCTAAAAACGGATACCCCATGATTAAATCTTGCCCTTTTGCCGCCAGCAAAGGGCCGATTACCCCACCAATAATCCCACTACCAATCAAGAAAGCGGTACAACGCCGCGTTTTGATGGGGTCAGCAAAAATTTCCGCCACCGCAAAACGATAATATTGATTAAACACCGTCGCCAGACCAAACACAAACGCCGCCAACACCAACAGCCAAAAATACCGCCCATATACCGCTAATATCGCCAATAAACTCGCCACCAAGCCCAAGCCACTGCTGAACAGAAAACCACGTCGCCGCCCATATTTCGCCATCACCTTACTGGCATAGCCCACCATTGCCATTGCCCCTAACACACTGGCAGCCAGTGGCAAACTCATCAGCCACGCCACAGGGGCAAGCTGTTTTCCAAGCAAGGGCAACGTTAAGGTTAACAGCGAGACCACTGAACCGAGCAAACCTTGTCCCAATAATAAGGCGAAAAAGGTAACATAGTTTTTCACATAGTCTCCCAATAAATAAAAATGGGCTGTATTAGAATATAAGCCCTAAATTTCACACTATGTTCGTAAGATTTTAAGTTGGTGAGAAAATGTCCCAAAGTTAAACCGAAATTCACATTCTTTCAAGAATAAAGGAAAGGATTTTCGGTCAATACTATTATATTTTCTTAATACACGTTTTGCTTGATTCCAAAAATCCTTAATGCTATTGATGTGATTTTTCTTTACCGCAAAATACGTTTGATGATTAACCCGATAATGTTTAAATTCACTCATATCAAGAACATCATAACACCGATAATAATCCGGTATAAACAAGGCTATCGGGCTATTTAATTTACAATGAGTTATCTGCATTTTTGCTATGCATAACTGCTAATCTAATACAGCCCCATAATTTAAATTAAAACCTACCTAAAACATTCCGCTAAGTATCTCCTAGCGGAATAAAGTATAAATCACTTGATAATTTACTCGGTGATCTCAACATGACGTTCCGTATGCCCCGTATAAATCTGTCTTGGACGCACTATTTTTAAGCCATCTTGCTCGTACATTTCTTTCCAATTAGCAATCCAGCCTACTGTTCTTGCTAAGGCAAAAACCACTGTAAACATAGAGGTTGGAATACCTATGGCTTGTAAAATCAGCCCTGAATAGAAATCTACATTAGGATAAAGTTTGCGTTCAATAAAATACGGATCATTTAACGCAATGCGTTCTAACTCCATTGCCACTTCAAGCAATGGGGTACTCACACCTAATTCTTGCAAAACGTCATGACAAGTTTCTCGCATTACCTTGGCTCTTGGGTCATAATTTTTGTAAACACGATGCCCAAAACCCATTAAGCGGAATGGATTATTTTTATCCTTAGCCCGTTCAATAAAATGTGGGATATTTTCTACTGAGCCAATTTGCTCTAACATTCTAATACAAGCCTCGTTAGCACCACCATGAGCAGGTCCCCAAAGCGAGGCGATACCCGCGGAAATACAAGCAAAGGGATTTGGCCCTGAAGAAGCGACACTACGCACTGAAGAAGTAGAGGCATTTTGTTCGTGATCCGCATGTAAGGTAAAGATCCGATCCATAGCACGTTCTAATACTGGATTGACTACATAAGGCTCACAAGGGGTGGCAAACATCATATAGAGAAAATTCCCTGCATAAGAAAGATGATTTTGTGGATACATAAACGGACGACCTATACTGTATTTATAACACATCGCCGCTAAAGTTGGCATTTTAGCCAATAAACGAATGGCGGTTTTTTCTCTTGATAACTCACAATCTAATTTTAGTTCGTCATTATAAAACGCGGCTAAAGCACTGGTTGCTGCACACATTACCGCCATAGGGTGTGAATCTCGGCGAAATCCCTGAAATAAACGAGTAAATTGTTCATTTACCATATAATGAGCAGAAATTTCCTGTTTAAATTGTGCAAATTGTTCACTGGTAGGCAATTCCCCATTTAACAATAAATAAGCTACATCAAGATAACTTTTATGCGAGGCAAGTTCATCAATGGGATAACCACGATGCAATAAAATACCCTGTTCGCCATCAATATAGGTAATGCTTGATTGGCACAATGCCGTTGAGGTTAAACCTTGATCATAGGTAAATAATTTTTCCTTTTGCAAGGCTTCCACTCCGATAGCGTGGTAACCCAAATTACTTTGATAAACGGGTAATGCAAATTTGCGACCATCACTTAAATGTAATTCAGCGGTTAATGTTGTGTGTAATTTTGGCATAATAGATCCCTCCTGTTTGTTGTGATAGGTCATCATTGCCATAAAAAATTTTGGCAAAAACGACCGCACTTTTTATTTTTATAATCTTGTTTTAAAAATGAGTTGCTCAACTTTATCGGTATAATGGGGAATTTCATTAAAATTCATATAACGATAGGTATCTTCCTGATCTTGAGCAAGTCCTTGTACATACTGCAAATATTCTTGTGTGGTTGGAATACGCCCTAATAAGGCACAAACAGCCGCAAGTTCAGCTGAGGCAAGATAAACAAATGCCCCTTTGCCCATACGATTTGGGAAATTTCTAGTGGAAGTAGAAATAACCGTTGAGCCATCTGCTACCCTTGCTTGGTTACCCATACATAGCGAGCAACCTGGAATTTCTACCCTTGCCCCACTTTTACCATAAATACTGTAATAACCTTCCTCCGTTAGCAAGGCTGCGTCCATTTTGGTGGGTGGTACAACCCATAAGCGAGTGGGTATCATACCTTGATGCTGGTTAAGCAGTTTGCCTGCGGCACGAAAATGCCCAATATTGGTCATACAAGAGCCAATAAACACTTCATCAACCTTATCGCCTGCCACTTCTGAGAGTTTTCTAGCATCATCAGGATCATTCGGCGCACATACAATCGGCTCGGTAATTTCATTGAGATCAATCTCAATAATCGCCGCATATTCTGCATTGTCATCTGCAGAAAGTAATTGCGGATTGGCTAACCAATCTTCCATACTTTTAATCCGCCGTTCTAAGGTTCTTGCATCGCCATAGCCTTCAGCAATCATCCATTTCAATAACACAATATTAGAGGTTAGATATTCAATAATCGGTTCTTGATTTAATTTTATGGTACAAGCTGCCGCTGAACGTTCTGCCGAGGCATCGGAAAGCTCAAAAGCCTGCTCCACTTTTAAATTTTCCAAGCCTTCTATTTCTAAAATTCGTCCAGAAAAAATATTTTTCTTACCTGCTTTTTCTACGGTTAATAATCCCTGTTGAATAGCATAATAAGGAATAGCATGCACCAAATCACGCAAAGTAATCCCGGGTTGCATTTCGCCTTTAAAACGGACAAGTACAGATTCTGGCATATCTAGCGGCATTACCCCTGTGGCAGCGGCAAAAGCCACTAAGCCTGAACCTGCTGGAAAAGAAATCCCAATGGGGAAACGGGTATGAGAATCGCCCCCCGTACCGACTGTATCGGGCAATAACATACGATTTAACCAAGAATGAATAACGCCGTCACCCGGTCTTAAAGATACGCCACCTCGATTCATCATAAAATCAGGTAAAGTATGATGGGTTACCACATCAACAGGTTTCGGATAAGCAGCTGTATGGCAAAAAGATTGCATCACTAAATCCGCAGAAAAGCCTAAGCAAGCGAGATCTTTTAATTCATCACGGGTCATAGGGCCTGTGGTATCTTGCGAACCTACCGTTGTCATTCTTGGTTCACAATATTGCCCTGCTCTCACGCCCTCTACACCACAAGCTCGCCCTACTATTTTTTGTGCTAAGGTATAACCAGCTTTTTGTTCCCTTGCTGTTTTAACCTGTTGAAAAACCTCACTTTCGCCTAAGCCCAATGCTTTTCTCGCTTTGTGTGTTAAGCCTCGTCCAATAATGAGCGGTATGCGTCCACCAGCTCGCACTTCATCAAGTAACACCTCTGTTTTTAAGCTAAACTCCGCTAACACTTCATCGCTATTATGCCGACAAATTTTATTGGCATAAGGATAAAGATCGATCACATCGCCCATATTTAAACGGCTAACATCAACTTCAATAGGCAATGAACCAGCATCTTCTAAGGTATTAAAAAAGATCGGAGCAATTTTTCCACCCAACACAACCCCACCTGCACGTTTATTTGGAATATAAGGAATATCCTCGCCCATTAACCATAATACTGAATTAGTGGCTGATTTACGGGAAGATCCTGTTCCCACCACGTCCCCCACATAAACCAAAGGAAAGCCTTTGGTTTTTAAAGCATCAATTTGTTGCATAGGCCCAATTTCGCCTACTTGATCAGGAATAATCCCCTCTCGTTCATTTTTTAACATTGCCAACGCATGCAAAGGAATATCGGGTCTTGACCAAGCGTCTTGTGCTGGCGAAAGATCATCAGTATTGGTTTCGCCTGTCACTTTAAATACGGTCAAGGTTATTTTTTCAGGTAACGGAGGACGTGATAAAAACCACTCGGCATTTGCCCAAGATTGCAACACTTGTTGAGCAAAAATATTGCCTTGATTGGCTTTTTCCGCCACATCGTGAAACTGATCAAACATTAATAGGGTAAAAAATAAGGC
Source organism: Volucribacter amazonae (assembly GCF_029783845.1). Lineage (NCBI taxonomy): Bacteria > Pseudomonadati > Pseudomonadota > Gammaproteobacteria > Pasteurellales > Pasteurellaceae > Volucribacter > Volucribacter amazonae. The sequence continues at coordinate 75,385 of NZ_LWID01000001.1, forward strand.
TTTAACCGCTAAGGGAGCTAATTCTTGATCTTCTAATGCCTCAATTAAGGGCTGAATATTATAACCACCTTGCATAGTGGCTAAAATATTAATGGCATCTTGTGCCGAAACAAGCGGAGAAATCACCGCTCTTTTGGCTACATCCGCTAAAAAAGAGGCTTTAATATAGGCCGCTTCATCAACGCCTGCCGGAATGCGGGTTTGTAATAAGTCTAATAGAAATTCTGCTTGTTGCTGATTTTCTGATGGCGATTTTAATAACTCAACTAATTGAGCGGTTTGTTCAGCATTCAGTGGCAAAGGCACAACCCCCAATTTGGCTCTTTCTGCCACCTGCTTTTGATATTCTTCAATAAATAACATAATAGATACCTCCCTTGTAATCACGGAAAATAATAACTCAACCGCTTATTTATCAATCTTAGCCTTTTTGCATATTCGCAATCAGCTGTTGAGCAAATTCAGTGGTAGAACATAATTTTGCCTCAGCTAAATGTTCCGCAAAATCTGCGGTAACGGTTTTATTTGCAATGGTTTCTGCCATAGCTTGTACCACTAAATCAGCTGCCTCTTGCCAGCCTAAATACCGTAACATCATTTCCCCACTTAAAATAATTGAACCGGGATTGGCTTTATTTTGTCCTGCGATATTCGGGGCTGTACCATGGGTAGCTTCAAAAATCGCCACTTGCTCGCCAATATTTGCCCCGGGTGCAATCCCAATTCCCCCAACTTGAGCAGCTAAGGCATCAGAAATATAATCGCCATTTAAGTTCAATGTGGCGATCACATCATAATCCGCAGGGTGTAATAAAGTTTCTTGTAAAAACGCATCGGCAATACAATCTTTGATGATAATCTCTCGCCCTGTTTTAGGATTAACTAAACTATGCCAATCGCCTTTACCAAGCGGTTTCGCCCCAAAACTTTCTGCCACTTGATAGCCCCATTGTTTAAACGCTCCCTCAGTGAATTTCATAATATTGCCTTTATGCACCAAGGTGAGTGAAGATCTATCGTTATCAATAACATACTGCAAAGCTGATCGCACCAAACGTTGTGTGCCTGCTTTTGAAACAGGTTTCACACCAATACCACATTCCGTTGGAAAACGAATTTTGTTTACTTGCATTTCAGTCTGCAAAAACTGAATAACTTTGTCCGCCTCCGCTGAACCCGCTTGCCACTCAATTCCTGCATAAATGTCTTCGGAATTTTCACGAAAAATCACCATATCCACTAATTCAGGTTGCTTAACTGGGCTAGGTGTTCCTTGATAATAGCGGATTGGACGAACACAGTTATATAAATCCAATTCTTGCCTTAAGGTTACATTTAACGAACGAATTCCACCGCCTACTGGGGTCATTAACGGCCCTTTTATCGCTACATGATATTGTTTGATTAAATCAAGGGTTTGTTGCGGTAACCAAACGCCTTCGCCATATTGACGATTGGCTTTTTCGCCTGCATAAATTTCCAACCATTCAATACGCTTTTGTCCTGAATAAGCAAGTGCTACCGCCGCATCAATGACCTTAATCATTGCTGGCGTAACATCAACACCTATTCCATCGCCCTCAATAAAGGTAATAATGGGGCAATCTGGTACATTGAGTGAACCATCAGAATTTACATGAATTGCTTGAGCTGTGTGTTGCATATTAAACCTCCAAAAGAGATATTAAGAGAGGAAAGGCTAAAGACCCTGTATATCCTTAGCATAAAATTTGTGCGTTATTTGAGTATAGATCGTTTTAACTAAATATTCACATTATTTTTACAAAATTTGTGATATATCCCCCATATTTCTTTGCTTAATTAGGACGACGATATTAATCCTATTAAACTTAAGAAATTAAGAGAACGCATTGATATTAAGTGCGGTCAGTTTTAGAAAAATTTTATCGTCGTCTCTCTTTATATTGAAACGACTATCGCTTCTCATTAAACAAGTTTAATGAGAAGCAACTTCATTATCTCCAAGTCATCCAGAAGAAATAGGAAAGCCCACTAATTACGATAATACAAGCAATATTAAGCAATAATCCTACTTTTACCATATCTGATTGCTTAATATATCCTGTGGAAAAGACAATAGCATTAGGAAGTGTAGCTATCGGCAACATAAAGGCACAAGAAGCACCACAAGCAATAATTGCCGCTAAAGAAATCGGTGGCAAGCCAAGTTGTATCGCCACTGAAATATAAATAGGCATTAATAATGCCGCACTTGCTGTATTAGAGGTAAATTCGGTTAAAAAAATGATAAAGGCAGACATAACAATAGTCATAATTAACCAATGTTTTGTCCCAATAAAATTAACGATAGTATCTGCTAAAATTTTGCTTGCCCCTGTTTCTCTTAGCACAATACTTAACACTAAACCACCACCAAATAACATTAACACGCCCCATTCTGTCCGTTCTTGAATTTGTTGCCAATTCGCCGTATTTGACACACAAAAGGCAAGTACGGCAATCATCGCAATAACGGCATCAAAATTACGAATGGATTGATCTAAAGCTAAAAATTGTCTAATAATAGGCTCAATATAGCCACCAAACACTAATAATAATGCGGTAATACTAAAGATAAATAATGTAATAATTCTTGAGGTTGTTAAGGGAATATCTTCCACCTCTGCCTCAAATTGCACATTAAAATTTGGGCGTAATACCAACAAGAGCGATAGCACCATAAAAATAAGTAATAACACCACCACAGGCATACCATAAGGCAACCATTCAGAAAAAGAAATTTTTAGTTGAGAAGCCAAAATCGCATTAGGGGCACTACCAACTAACGTCCCTATTCCCCCAATACTGGAGCTAAATGCAATGCCTAATAGCACAAATACATAGAGTTTTTGATTAGTTTTATAGTCTATTTTATGTAGTATACCTAGGGTTAGCGGTAGCATCATTGCCGCTACAGCGGTATTGTTGATAAATAAGGAAAGTAAAGCAGTAACCGCAAATAGATAAATAATGGTTAATTTTAGATTGCCTTTTGCCAAACGAATAATATGACTTGCCAACCAGAGATCGATTTTTTGAATATTAAGCACTGCGGCAATAACAAACCCACCAAAAAACATAAAAATAATGGGTTCTGAGAAAGGAGCAAAAGCCGCTTTGGTGGATAAAACGTTTAACCCTATGGCGAATATCGGTACCATTAAGGCAGTTATGGTAATATTAAAGGCTTCTGTTAGCCATAAAATCCCCACAAAAACTAATAAAGCTAATCCCCTATTTTCCTGTTCAGAAAAGGGCAATAAATTTAATAATGCAAAAAACAAGATTAAATCTAAAAGAAATATTATTATTCCTCTGGTTGGATTTTTACTGGTTTTAGACATATTACACTCCTGTAAATGATAAGGTTATAAGATGAGTTTAAGTCAGAACGACGATATTTTTCTAAATTTAGTTAATCTGTATTTTTATTAGATTATCCCTGAGAAGGATTAACTAAAATTAGATGATGTTGTGCGGAAATTAGAATATCACTAAATTTTTAATAAAAAAATATAAAATTTCAGTGAAAAAAGAAATTTAAGCTGATTGTTGATAATATTGATGTGTGATATTTAGATTAACCGCTTGTAAGCGATCAACAAAAATCCGAAAAGGCTCACCAAAAGTCAGTTGTAACCCCGTCAAAGCGAGATCATTCTCTAACCAAAGACAATTTGCAACACTCCCTTCAATATTGGTCACCAATACCATTGCCCATTGTCCTGTTTGTTTTATTTTCACTTGCGCTAAGATTTGAGGTTCAATATTTTCACTCCCACAAGGTTGAAAAAACCAACTTTTTGGCTGACTAGGTAATAAAAAATGTTGGGTAGCCACCGCACTATAAGCAAGAATTTCCAATGTTTCCTGCTCAAAACCACAGGCTAATAATAATTGCGTAAAGCGATTATAATCATCAAAATCCACTAATGAACAAGGGCTATTAACAAAACCATCAGAAGCAAGATGCTTCTCTGTTAATGTAGTAAACACCAAATTTTTACTCGGCAATAAAATGGCTAAGCGCCCTCGCACTGGATTATATTGCCACTGACAAAAATGTTGTTGTCCCATATTAGTGTAATGCCTAAATTTGATTAATGAATAATAATTTAATTAACGAATACGGATTTGAATAAAATTCGTATTACTGCATCATAATACTATTATTTAATATTTTGTACTAGCTGTTTAATTAAGTTCGGACCATGATAAATTAAGCCCGAATATAATTGCAATAATTCTGCCCCAGCATCAATCTTTTCTTGTGCCGTTACCACAGAATTAATTCCCCCACTACCAATAATAGGGATTTTACCTTGTAATTCTTGTGCTAAACGTCGAATGATTTGCGTACTTTGCTGTTGCAAAGGTTTACCGCTTAAACCACCAAGTTGCTCAGCATTAGTCTGCCCTGTAACCCTATCACGACTAATGGTAGTATTAGTAGCAATCACACCGTCTATTTGATGACGGCATAGGCTATCGGCAATTTGTACCAATTCTTGCTCGCTTAAATCAGGGGCGATTTTCACTGCAATAGGCACATATTTATTATATTGCTCAGTTAAATGTTGTTGGCGTTGCTTAATCCCCGCCAACAAATCATCTAATGCCTCGCCGTATTGTAACTGGCGTAAGCCCGGGGAATTAGGCGAGGAAATATTGATCGCCACATAATCCGCATAATTATAGACTTTATTTAAACAAAAGAGATAATCCGCCTTACCATTTTCCACCGAAGTGCGGGTGTTTTTACCAATATTTATGCCTAATACGCCGTCAAACTGTGCTTTTTGCACATTTTCTAGCACATAATCCACGCCATAATTATTAAAACCATTACGGTTAATAATCCCCTCAGCCTCCACTAAACGAAACTGGCGAGGACGAGGATTGCCCTCTTGAGCCAATGGTGTTACCGTTCCTACTTCAATAAAGCCAAAGCCCATCGCCGCAAAACCATTGATTGCCTCCGCATTTTTGTCAGCCCCAGCGGCTAGACCAATAGGGTTTTTAAACTGAATGCCCATCACTGTTTTAGGACTGCCAACGGGGCAAGCTAATAAACGTTGTAAGCCACAACGCAACGGCGAATTACCAATGACTTTAAGGGTTTTAATGGTTAATTCATGGGCTTTTTCTGGTTCTAAGCTAAAAAGCACTTTTCGGATTAATGGATACATACTCGTTTATCTCTCTGGATAGTTATCGTCGTCCCACTTTAAAATAATACTGTGTTGGCACACCTCGCCGTACTGGTTGTAGTGTCTTCGGCGTGCCGCCTTGTCTTATTTTAAATTGAAACGACTATATAACTGTTTGGATTACAAACATAGATACTATGCTTGCAAGGCTTTCTCAATTTTTTCAAATAAATCCTTAGATAAGTTTTCCACTTCGCTCAAACGTTCTAAGGCACGCTTCATTAAGGTTTGTCGTTGTTCATCATAACGATTAAAACGGATTAAAGGTTCAATCAAACGGGCAGCAACCTGTGGATTGGTTTCATTTAATTTTAATAGAATATCCGTTAAAAAACGATAACCTGAACCATCAATTGCATGGAAATGACGAGGATTTTGATTAACAAAACTGCCTACCAATGCACGCAAACGATTTGGATTATTAAAATTAAAACTTGGGTGTGAAATAAGCTGTTGCACAATTTCTAACACATTTTCATCAGGTCTAGTGGCTTGTAAAGCAAACCATTTATCCATAACCAAGCCATCTTGTTGCCATTTTTGCTCAAAATCTGCTAATAAATTATCACGACAAGCTAATCCTGCTTTGCTCGCGGCATTTAATGCCGCCAAGCTATCAGTCATATTATTAGCATAGAGATAATGTTGATTAACAACACTATTACCGAACTCCGTAAAGGCTAGATAAGATAAACAAAGATTACGCAAACCACGCAAGGCAATATCTTCTGGTACTACCCGATATTGTTCAAGTTTAATCTGATTATAGATTTTTAACCATTGTTGCTTAAATTGTTGTGCTAAAGTGTGTAGCATAAAATCTCTAACTACCGCAATTCCCTCAGGATCAATGGTTTTTACCTTTTCCGCAAACTCAGTTTCTTTTGGTAAGGTTAAAATTAATGTCGTTAATTCAATATCCTGCTGATAATCCACTAATACTTGCCCAAATGCCGCTAAGACCGATTGAGAAAATTGCAAACTTTGTTCGAGCTGATAACGCATTAAGTTTTCACGTAATTCTTTCGCCCATAACATTTGAGCTGCGTCCCAACGCACAAAATCATTTTCAGCAAATTGTAACAGGGTAACAAGTTGTTCCACTTCATAATTATAATCCAGTTTTACAGGGGCTGAAAAATCACATAATAAAGCTGGGATTGGACGCTGATACACATTATGGAATTCAAAAACCTGCTCTTTTTGTGTTACGTTTAGCACATCATTAAGGGTACGCCCCTCGTATTGCAAAGAAATTTTATCGCCATTCTCGCTATATAAGGCAATTTTTAATGGAATATGCAAATTAATTTTATCCATTTGATCGGCAGTGGCTGGCGTATGCTGTACAACAGTTAATTGATAACAATGTTTTCCTGCATCATAATGATCGGTTACCGTCAATTCAGGTGTTCCCGATTGGCTATACCAACGGCGAAATTGGCTTAAATCAATGCCTGAGGCTTGCTCCATTGCTGCCACAAAATCTTCGCAAGTGGCGGCTTTACCGTCATTTTGTGCAATATATAATTGCATACCCGCTTGGAATTTTTGCTCGCCTAACAAAGTATGTAACATACGAATAACCTCTGCCCCCTTTTCATATACCGTAACGGTATAAAAGTTATTCATTTCAATCACTTTTTCAGGACGAATTGGGTGCGACATTGGGCTGGCATCTTCGGCAAATTGAATTGTGCGTAAAAAACGCACATTATTAATCCGATTAACTGCTCTTGAGCCTGTATCTGAGGAAAACTCTTGATCACGAAAAACCGTTAAGCCCTCTTTTAGACTAAGTTGAAACCAATCTCGGCAAGTAATGCGATTGCCTGTCCAATTATGGAAATACTCGTGAGCAATCACACTTTCAATGCCCATATAATCTTCATCAGTAGCGGTTTGTGGATTGGCTAGCACAAACTTAGAATTAAAAATATTTAACCCTTTGTTTTCCATTGCGCCCATATTAAAGAAATCTACCGCCACGATCATATAAATATCTAAATCATATTCTAAACCAAAGCGTTCCTCGTCCCATTTCATCGCTTTTTTCAGGCTTGCCATCGCCCAATCTGCACGGTTTAAATTGCCTTTATCTACAAACAATTCTAATGTCACTTGGCGACCACTACGAGTCACAAAGTGATCCTGTAACAAATCAAAGTCCCCTGCCACTAAAGCAAATAAATAACTTGGCTTAGGGAAAGGATCTTGCCATTCTACCCAATGTTTCCCCTCTGCTAACTCGCCACAGGCAACTTTATTACCATTTGATAATAAATAAGGATAAGTAGTTTTATCCGCCACAATTCTCGTGGTATAACGTGCCAATACATCAGGACGATCTAGCATATAAGTAATTTGGCGAAATCCCTCCGCCTCACATTGAGTACAAAGTGCCTCGCCCGATTGGTATAACCCTTGTAACGACGTATTTTCCGCCGGCACTAAAATAGTATTAATGGTTAATTCAAATTCATCAGCCGCTAATTCACTTAAATCTAATGTCAGCCCTTCGCCATCTTGCTGATATTGGCTAAAAGGTTGCTGATTAATTTGCACTTGCTCAAATTGAAAACTATGTCCATCTAAACGTAATTGGGTAGCTTGTGGGTTAAGGCGTTTAACCAAACTTTTGGCGGTTACCAAGGTTCTTTGCGGATCTAATTGGAAATCAAGAAAAATATCGGTAATGGTAAAATCGGGCGTTTTATAATCTTTTCTATATTTTGCTTTAGCGACCATACTAAATTATCCATTATTAAAAAATTAAAAATTAAGTGTAGGATAAATATTTATCCCTTAACTTGCAACTATCCAACATAAAATTCTTTGCAAAAACAGACCGCACTTTTGCTAAAATCATGCTATCCTTAGTTATCTTTTTTATTTCACACTTTTGGAACATTCATTTATGTCAAACAAGCAACCACAAATCGCCATTGTTATGGGTTCACAAAGCGATTGGTCAACTATGCAAGAAGCCAGTCAAATTCTCGATCAATTCGCTATTCCCTACCACGTTGAGATCGTTTCGGCTCATCGCACCCCTGATAAACTCTTTCACTTTGCCGAAAACGCCGAGCAAAAGGGTTATAAAGTGATTATTGCTGGGGCTGGCGGTGCCGCTCATTTACCTGGAATGATCGCCGCCAAAACTCTTGTACCAGTGTTGGGTGTACCAGTAAAAAGCGCAATGTTAAGTGGTATAGATAGCTTATATTCCATTGTACAAATGCCGAAAGGTATTCCTGTGGGTACATTGGCGATTGGCCCAGCTGGTGCAGCAAATGCAGGTTTATTAGCCGCTCAAATTCTTGCGGCATTTGATCCCCAATTAGCCAATCGTTTGCGTGAGTTTCGTCAAGCACAAACGGATTTTATACTCAATAACCCAGATCCACGAGGTAATTAAATGTCGGAACAATCACTTTATCCAACGGTTTATGTGCTAGGCAATGGACAACTTGGGCGTATGCTAGCTTATGCAGGCGCGCCTTTAGATATTGACGTAAAGCCTTTAGCCTTTGATCAGCCTGTCTTTAATTTAGCCCACGATAGCCTCATTACCGCAGAAATTGAACGCTGGGCAGAAACCCCTTTAACCGAAATGCTTGCCCAACACCCTAATTTTGTCAATCAACAAGTGTTTGGTTTATTAGCGGATCGTCTTAGTCAAAAATCCTTACTTGATGAACTCAATCTGCCAACCTCGCCTTGGCAATTAGTTAAAAGTGCGGTGGATTTTAGCGATATTTTTCGCCAAATATCGCCGAAAGTGGTGGTAAAACGCCGTACAGGGGGGTATGACGGACGTGGGCAATGGATTATTGAACAACATAATCTTGAGCAACTTAGCCAAGAGCTTTGGGGCGAAATTATTGCTGAAGCCTTTATCCCTTTTGACTATGAAGTTTCTTTAGTGGGCGCAAGATTTGCCAATGGCGAAAAGCGTTTTTATCCTGTAACCCATAACCTACAACAAAATGGGATTTTGCGTTATAGCGTAGTGACCCAATCCAGCTCGCCGTTACAAGCTCAAGCCGAAATGATGCTGGGCAAAATTATGGATAAACTCAATTATATTGGCGTAATGGCAATGGAATGTTTTGTGGTGGGCGATCAATTATTAATTAATGAACTCGCCCCTCGTGTACATAATAGCGGACATTGGACGCAATTAGGGGCAAATATCAGCCAATTTGAATTGCATTTGCGTGCTTTACTGAATTTACCGACACCGCCATTAATGCTTACTGCTCCAACGGTAATGGTCAATTTAATTGGCACTGAACATAATCCAGCTTGGTTAAGCAATCCCCTAGCCCAATTACATTGGTATGGTAAAGCAGTGCGACCAGGGCGAAAAGTAGGACATATTAACTTAGCCCATCAAACCCATAGCGAATTAATTGCGCAATTACAACAGCTTGCTACACAACTACCCGAAGATTATCAGGTTGGACTAAACTGGGCAATAAGCCAATTAAAATAAATCTAATAAATAAAGAGGTAATTTGATAAAAATTTAATAGATTTTTATTCTTATTACCTATTTATATGTAATACTTGCTAAACAAAAGGAAGTTAAGTATAAAAAACAACACACAACATTAATGATTGACACTATAAAGTAAGGATTAAATTATGTTTGAACAAATTAAAGCTGCCCCTGCAGATCCTATCCTTGGTTTAGGCGAAGCCTTTAAATCAGAAACCCGTTCGCCAAAAATTAATTTAGGCATTGGGGTTTACAAAGATGCTCAAGGCAATACCCCTATCGTCAAAGCGGTAAAACAAGCGGAACAACGCCTATTAGACACCGAAACCAGCAAAAATTACCTTACCATTGACGGCTTAGCCAGCTTTAACCAGCAAACCCAAGTGCTATTATTTGGCGAAGACAGTGAAATTATTGCTCAACAACGTGCCAAAACCGCTCAAAGTCTTGGTGGAACAGGGGCATTACGCATTGCTGCTGAATTTATTAAACGTCAAACCAATGCGAAAAATGTTTGGATCTCCACCCCAACGTGGCCAAATCACAACGCCATTTTTAATGCCGTAGGGATCAATATTCGTGAATATCGTTACTATGATAAAGAAAATAAAAAATTAGATTGGGACAATTTAATCGCTGATTTAAGCCAAGCTGAAGCAGGCGACGTAGTTTTGTTACACGGTTGCTGCCACAACCCAACAGGAATCGATCCAACCCCTGCACAATGGCAACAACTCGCCGATTTATCCGCACAAAAAGGCTGGTTGCCGCTATTTGATTTTGCTTATCAAGGCTTTGCCAACGGTTTAGAGCAAGACGCTATCGGTTTACGCACCTTTGCCAACAATCATCGTGAATTATTAATTTCCAGTTCTTATTCCAAAAACTTTGGCTTATATAATGAACGTGTTGGGGCATTTACCCTTGTGGCGGACAATAAAGAAATCGCAGAACGTGCCTTTAGCCAAGTGAAAGCCATTATCCGCACCCTCTACTCTAACCCATCATCACATGGTGCAAGTGCGGTTGCGTTAGTGTTAAGCGATGCAACATTAAAAGCTCAATGGATCGAAGAACTGGCAGAAATGCGTAACCGTATTAAACAAATGCGTCAGCGTTTTGTGGATTTACTAAAAGAATACGGTGCTGAGCAAGATTTCAGCTTTATTATTGAACAAAATGGTATGTTTTCATTCAGTGGCTTAACACCAGAACAAGTAGATCGGCTAAAAGATGAATTCGCCATTTACGCCGTACGCTCAGGACGTATTAACGTCGCAGGTATTACCGAAGACAACATTCGCTATTTATGCGAAAGCATTGTGAAAGTGTTGTAAGATATTAATGATTATTAAATCAAAAGCGATAACTTTGTTATCGCTTTTTTTACTAATATCAATACCTTATCTTAGCGTTTTTAATTGACAATATTTTTTAAATTAAGACAGGATTGATTTTAGAATTTTTTGTTTTTATGCAATTTCATTAATACTTTCGCCAAAACGAGAAAAAGCGAAAAGAATTGAAAAACAAACCGCACTTTTCTATCTTATTTCAAATTAAAACTATATTTAACCACTTTTACCACTTATTTATTCTGTTGAATAAAATGTATTCGCTAACCATTGAATAATTTTAGCATCAATACGATTTAATAAACTTGGATTTAATGGAATAATATCATAATGAAAAAAATCAATATAATCTTCTTTAATAGAATAATGATAGAAATCATTATAATTAGATTGATCCCAACAAATATCTCTACGATAATAAAGCATATTGTTATCTTTATCTGTAACAATAACTGCTGTTCTTCCCCATTCACCTACATACCATGTTTTAACAAATACTTTTCTATTCTCTAAGTATTTTTTGCTTTTTCTTGATATTCTAATGTAGAAAACCTATCATATATTAGATCTTCATTAAAATAGTATCTTTCATCATTTTTATCTAAATTATTAATTAATTTATTTACTCCTGTAATTCGCCAATGCTGGACAATCACAAAGGTTAAAAACAGGCTTAATAAGCTAATTAATATTATTTTTAGTGTTTTCATTTGATTTTCCTTTTATTAATTTACTACTTTTCATTTTCTGTTATAGATATTTCCATTTGAGGAAAGAAATAAGTTTGTGATTCAAATAATTCATTTTCTACCAGTTTTTGAGTTTCTCCTTTATCATTTGTATTTCCTGTTATTAAACGATTATTTTTCGTTAAAATAGCAAACTCTCTTTTATTTATTGCATAGTTCGTTTTATCATCTTGTAATTTAAACCTGATATGCTCATTTTCGCTGGGTTGGATATTCTGATATTGAACCTCTTTTTCTTGTAAACCAATTCTTATTCCATTTAACCAAATGCCTTCTGCATCAATAAGAATACTATTTTGTGCAAATCGCAGTAGCAATTTTTCATTATCCATAATTAAGCTGGTTTGTTTACCCACCTCTAATTTAATTTCTTCCTGTCCATAATGAAAGATTTGTTTAGCAATAACGCTTTTTAGTAGACTAATCGTTTCGGCTGAACTTCCAGCTAACACATTTTTTACTTCATTACCTGTGGTAATTTGAGTCTGTCTTCCTCGATCAATTTGGGTAAATTGTTGCCCGCCTACATTTAAAGTGCGGTCATTTTTGATAATATTTTTTTGATCTCGTTGTACTTCTGTTGTCATATTACGTTGAGCATGAATATCAAAACGTTAAACACGACCAATAATAATAGGTGATCGGGATCGCCCTCTAAAAAACTCACTATCACTTCTTGTCCTATCAGTATGTAATACTAAAGCATCTTCATAAGCAACAGTTTGTGATGATAGATTGATGCTAACATCAAGTGATTTTTTCACTGCCATTGTATTTGCCTAAAAAAATTAAAGGAATTTAAGAAAAGAATTTTGACTAAATAGTAATATCACAAATTATAAAACAATCTGGTTAAATTATCATCATCAAAGTAAATAATATGATATAAAGGAAATGAAAATAGTCGTTAATTAATTATTAAAGTAAAATTAATATAGCTATATTATAGAATAAAAAACCAAGAAGATTTGTTGGTAAAAAATTTACCCTTGCTATAAGTACAAGGGTAAGCGAAAAAATATTGTATAGTCGTTTCAATTAAAAATAAGACAAGGTAGTATGCCGAATACAGTACAACTAGTACGGCGAAGCGTGCCAACACTGTATTATTTTAAAGTGGAATGACTATATATTACTTTCCTACGAAAACTTACTTAGAAATAAAAATATCCTAAAATTAGGGCTATATTAACTAGCCCTATATTTTCCAAAATTTTTATTAATTTTTATGCAATTGTTGCTTTTCATCAAATTGCACTTGCAAAATGCCTTCTACTTGCTGTAGGACTTGTTTAGTTTTATCTGGTTGAGGGGTTTTAATTGCAAAAGCTGCAAAATTTTTATAGTCATAAACAATCTCTGCTGATTGTTGATGAATCGCTGTTAATACCTTATCGCGTTTAGCAACATCATAATAAACAATTAGTACATCAGAATTAGATTGATTAGTCTGCTTATCCATTGCCTGTTGCTGACGATAAAAATCCCATTCATCAACTTGTTCACCATTGGGTAACAAACATATCCCATATTCATTCCCTTGCGCATCTCGTTTTACCTCTGATTTTCCTCCTTGTTGCTCACAATAAACCGAAGCTGGATTTGCCATACCAATCATTAGCAATTCCGATTGTTCTTCTTGTATTTGATGAACATCACTACAAGCGGCAAGAGTTAAAAATGCACTGATAGCTAATATTTTTTTCATTCTTATCCTCGTTTTACGAAATAATTTACCTTAACAAGTTATATATGACCCTATATATTGATAAAAGTTGTCAAAATTTAATAAAAGGCATAAAAAAAGCCTTAAAATATTTAAGGCTTTGTTATATCCAGTTATGTCTATTTGGTGCTGGGGTCATCTGAATTAATAACCTTTAAGCCTTGATAATAATGAATTCTTTTCAATTCAACTCTTGTTCATAGTCCATACCATAGTCCATAAAAACAAATTCATCATTTTTTAACCAATTATAAGTCAAAAACACAAAAAACTTTTTTTATAAAAAATTCTTAACTTCTTAACTTCTTAACTCTTTTATCCGTAACTATTTGAAATAAAAAAGAAAAATAGCATAACAAGCAAATAAATTTCTTAACCTGTTCTTAACTCTTTAACCTTATTTCTTAACTATTTGATTATTTTTTGTTCTTTTTTTTGGGGGGGGTATTTTGTCTGAATAAAGCCAATGATTAACATAAACAACAAAATTATTACTTGTTCTATAATAGCTTTTTTACTATGCCACTTTGTGGATTTTCTGCCGTCTATTTTGGCTATATGTAGTTTTATGTAGTTCTTTGGCTCTTGGATTATCTTGAAAAATAAAAAAGCACCCCGAAAAGTGCTTATTTCATAGATTGGTGGTTAGTCATTTTGTAGTTTTTGTTTGGTGGCGTTTTTGTCCTTTAGGGTAGCGTTGGTATGGCGTTTTCCTTGTGCGAGTGTGCGAATGGAAAAGCGAATATCAAAGCCACTTGATTTAAAGGCTTGTATTAGCTCTCGTTCTAAATGCTTTGGCTTAAGTTGATATTTGGCTTCTATGCCGTGGTGGTGGCAATATAATAAATATATCCAATATAATCGATTAAAGACTAAATCCGTGCTTAAGTCTGGCACGTGAAGCAAGCTACCCATTATTAGCCCTTGTCGGCTTGGCATAGGCAATAAATCGAATTCTTGAACAAAGTCCAATAAGTGATCGTTATCTCGCTTTAATGCTAAGACTTCCGCACTATTTTTCTGAATAAATAAGGCTTTTAGGGCAATATCAGGGGTAGGAAATGCACTGATAATTTTTTGAATAATGCCACTTAACTCGCCTTTTAATTTGCTTACTAACTGATAATCTCTATCTTGTTCGGGAACGGCTTTATCAAAGGGAAATATCACTCGCCGCCTATCCATTCCACCACCATCATTTTTATAAATCGGCAAGCTATTTGAGCAAATGGCAAAGATAGCATTAACAGATTGGCTAAACGGATCTTTATACTTAGGGTTAAAGTCCAAAGGCTCGCCACTAGATAGCTTTTTAAAGGTGGAACTATCGCCAATATATCGCCCTTCATCTGAAGAATATAAAAAAGTTTTATCTAATACCTTTGAGCGTGATACGGGGTTATCAAGCTCTTTTAAGGTAATTCCCTCGTGATTGCCGTTGCCACTTAGCAATTTAGCCACTTCAATAAAGACGGATTTACCGCCGCCCGCTTCGCCGATTAGCTCTAATGTTAATTGCCATTCAGTACGATTAAATAAAATCATATATAACGCCGCTAAAAAGGCTTGTCGGCGTTCGTCCTTGCCATAGCTGATAAAGGTTAGCCATTTATCAAAATTAGGTGTAGGCAAGCAGTCTTGACAATAATCGCAAGGATTAAAGCCAATTAACCAATAATCTGGATCAAAGGGCATTAACTCAAGGCTATTTTTATCAAGTATGCCATTGTTAAAGGCTAATAAGTTAGGTTTGGCGATACCCATTAAGGGCAAATCTAGGGTTAAACAATCCCTTACCCCTTTCACTTTCTCTAGGGAATATTTGGCGTCATAATGCCTAAAAAAAGCAGTAATTAGCCTTAATATTTCCGTATCATTCATACTTTCCCACGCTTTGCCATTGTAGCGGTATATGCGGTTATTTAGGGCGTTATAGGCTAATTGGTAACGTGGCTCGGCGGTATGCTCGCACCAATCAATAAAATATTTTGCCCTATCATTCGGGCTTGCTCCCTTGATGATATCCGCCATATCTAACGGGCTTTGCGCTTGGTTATTTTTAGCCACCACCTCCGCTACGCTGTCGCCTTGTCTAATCCTGGCTAAATAATCCGTTAAATCTTCTAACCGTTCACCAATATTATTCACGATGGCCAGCCGTTGAATATCGCTATTTTGGGCTAAATTGACGCATAATGTGGCGATTTGGCTTTGGGTTAAGGGGTTAGGCTCGGTGTAAACTAGCGTGGCGATTTGATAGCCTTTAGGGGCGATTTTCACGCCCTCTAATTGATTGATTTGGTGTTGCCCTAACACAATCGGCAAGCTGTCATAGCGGTTTGGGTTTTGTCCGTCTACGCTATCTAAAAAGATTTGCCAGTCTAAGCCTTGCCCGTTGGTGGCTTTGTCTTTGGCATTTTTGCGATAAAACGCCCACGCATTCGCCCCCACCAAAATATAAAGCTCGGTTAGGGGTTCATTACGTTTCGCCACTTCGCTTAAATTAGGGGCATTGGTTAATTTATTCGCCATATTCCACCACCTTTTTAGCCAAATTAATCAAGCCTTTTACTTCGCCACTATGCCATAAAGCTACCGTAATTTGATGCTTTAATATGTCATCTTGAATAGTTTCAGGTTTGCCCGCAATGGCGATAATTTGATTGCGCAAGCATTGCTGTTCAAAGGCAATGCGGTCTAATAGGGCAAGTAGTCTATCTTGGTTCATTATTGCCCCCTTAAATATTCATATCGCTTAAATGACATAGATTATCAAGCATAAGTTTACTTACGCCCTCAAGGGCTGCAGCGTAATCCATTGGCTCGTCATAATTAGATTGGCTCATTATGTTAATAATGGCATAAGCTTGCCATAGGGCTTGACGTGCGTCTTTTAAGGTTTTGACTTCTTCAGCGGTTAATGTGGTGGTTTGTGTGTTTTGGTTTAAATTACGCATAGCTACCCCCTTTTACGGCTTGAGTTAAGGCAATAGGGGTAAAAAGTGCGGTTAGTTTTGTGAAAGTTTTCATTGCTAATAGTCCTGTAAATAAATTATCAAAGGCTATCGCTAAACTTCTCACGGTTTGGCGATAGCGTATAGCAGGGTGAGAAACTGCCTTTACAGGAAAACAGCCAATCGCTAAGGATTGCCCACTATACGCCATCATAGAATGATATGCTACCAATCCAAAATTGGATCGGTTGTTTTCTTTAGGTGTGCGAAAATCACGAACAAAAAAAGCACGTTTTTCTTTTGGCGTGCTGTTCGCCTGTAAACTATTCAGCTTCTCACGGCTGGCACTTTCTTTTTCAAAGTGCGGTGCTATTTTGCCATTATTTTGTTGGGTTTGGCAAGGGGGTATGATTAAAGTGCGGTCATTTTTAGCAGAATTTGGCAAGCGTCCTAATAGAATAAGCACATAATCACGGGCTAAATAGGCTCTCGCTTGATTTTCGCTTTCCGCTAATATGCGGATTTGTTCGGCTTGGGTTGGGTCATAGTGCTGGCGTGATACGCCTAAAAATTGATAAATCATTTTAGTAACTCCACTGAGTAAATTTTCAGAAGTTACCGCCTGAAGTTTCCAGGCTTGTGGGCGGTAACGCATAACGGGCTGGAAAACTGCGATCAGTGGTTCGCAGCAAAGGGCAAAACCTTTCCCGCTATACGCTACCATAGAATGACGCCATTGGCGTGCTTGGGGTGTGCGTATGCTACGAATAAAAAAACACGCTTGAGGCGTGCTATTCGCCACTGATTTATCGTTCGAGTTTCCAGGCTCGGCAATCGTTTTTTGCGATTGCGTGAATAATATAGCCTTAAAGCGGTTTTGTTGTAAAGCCTTTTTTGTGTAAATTGTGGTATTATTGCTAGGTTTCATAATTCATTCCTATATGTTAGATAAGCGAGTATCTCGTTTTGAGATACTCTTTTTTTTGGCTTGCCGTCTGTTCAAATTGAGCAAATGGACGGTTATTTTTAGCAGCCGTTAAAGGTTCACTTATGAAAAAAGTTCATACGTGGAGAAAATCCAGTCGTGAAAAATTTTCACTCCCCCTTTTTAAGGACTGCAAAATCTTGATATTTTGCTGACAAAATCCGCTATTTTGCGGTCATCTTGTCAATAAATATCAACATTTAGATGACAAGTTTTGACAAGTTCAATGCCCTTTGTTTATTGGCTTAATGGTGGGGCGTTTCTCGCTTTGCTAATGTTAATAGCCAGTCTTTCCGTTGCTGGTAATTCATATCAAGACGAATTAAGGCGATATCCGTTTCTTGTAGTTGGCTAAGCGTGGCTAATTGCTGTGGCGTAAAACATTCCCTTATATTCCCTTGAATGCCTTGCTCTTTTCGCCATTGGTTAAGGCTTTGCCCTAATACAAGGCTATCTAGCATACTGTTTTCATTCATAAAGTAATGGGCTTTAACGGGCTTACCTTGGCGGATTAAATAAGCTTTTAGCTCATCAGTTAATCGCTGATTATTGTCAATGGTGGCGAGTCTGATTTGTGTTTGGGCTATCTGCTTACGGTAAACTTTAGGGGCTATGGTGGCTAATTGTTTTTCTGCCTCGATAAAGTGCTGGCGAATTGCTTTACCTACGGGGCTTTTTTCCATTAAACATAAATGTTTCGCCATATCTAAGCTAATGATGTAATCAATTTGCTTTTGTGGTCTGGCTTTAGTGTATTGCTCATTATTTGCGCTCGCCCGTTTTGGTGAGCTCAAATTTTCAACAACAATAAAATCTAAACCATTAATAAAATCAGCCTGCTTAATACGGGCTTTTATCCAGTTAGAAAAATCACGCCCCACGCCTAAGGCTTGATGTAAATTTCTTGCGTCTATGCCGTGAATGCTCTCTTGTTGTTGGTTGGTATAGGGTTGTTGTTTTAGTAGTGCAATAATTTGATGTTGCATTGTCTTTCCTCGCTTTAATCTCTGTTTTTCCTCGCGCGCGCGTACTGGTAACAAAATTCATTATTTTGCCGTTATCGTTTCAACAAATTTCAATCAGTTTCAACATTTGCCGCTTTTCTGCCCTTAGGGTTATTTAGTGGCTAACTGATGAAATTTAATCAGTTGCTTTAATTGCTTTTCAGCTTGTAATGTTGCCGTTCGATAACTTTCATTATTAGGATATTGCTTATAATCACGCTTAAAGCTCTCTAGTCGCTCGCTAAGCAATAAAACCACTTCACCTAAGGGGTAAGGCTCGTTATCGTTATAAAGGCTCATAAAGTGAAATAGCGTGCGTTTATTGAGATAATGCTCAATCGCTTGGCTAAGTAGTCGCTGTTTAGCTATACGGCATTTCATTTCTTTTCATCTCCATTCTTCAGGTTTTTTCAGGTAGCTATTAAGTTAGCTATCGAGTTAGCTATTAAGGTTTTATTACCTTTTGCCCGGTCTCCTCAATGTTGAGAAAAGCCCTGTAACGCCGTTTTCTGTAACAATGCTTTCCGCAAGGAATAATTTAGCCCGAGCTTTATCATAACGGCGTTTTCGGATAACAATTCATCTACTCGTTTTAGTTCTGGTTCGGTTAAGAATTGGCGTATTTCTGCGTCTTTTGGATAGCCCCTTGCGGTTAGCCATTTCTTTTTACCCACGCCCAAAGTAACACGATAAACAAGATTATTTTCACGGCTATAGGCGTGGGGGTCGTCTTTGCCTTGTCGTTCTAAACTTGCCTTAATGGCATCATTTAGCCGTTGTTGGTCTTGTTTTAAATTCGCCCTTGAGCTAATCCACTTTCTCATATGATTAAACTCGTTAATGTAGGCTTCTTTAAACTGCATTGCTTTCTTGCCAGTAAAACCCATCACAAGCAAAGTAAAACCGTCTTGGGTCATTAGGTATATTGGTTGCCTTTTTCCTCTGTCATCTTTGTAATTTGACGGCTTAAAATTGAGCCGCCAAAATTCAGGCGAGCAATTCAATTCTTTAATAGCTCTTAAAATATTTTTATGTTGCTTGTCAAAGTAACTCGCCACTTTTAAGCTGTCGGTTAGTGCGGTCATTTCTTTGTTAAATAATTTAGGGAAAACCGCCCCATTAAAACACTCTTTCATCATTGTTCTGTTTCCTCTTGTTTTGGTT
Organism: Volucribacter amazonae; assembly: GCF_029783845.1. NCBI lineage: Bacteria > Pseudomonadati > Pseudomonadota > Gammaproteobacteria > Pasteurellales > Pasteurellaceae > Volucribacter > Volucribacter amazonae. Next base: position 95,057 of record NZ_LWID01000001.1, read on the forward strand.
TAGTGGCTCAATTTGAGCGACTAAAATCACGCCTTAAAATTCGCTAAATAGGCTTGTTGCTCTTGCTCGGTCATCAAGCCTAAATCCCGTTTTACTCGCTCCCTGTTTAATAGGGCTATCGCCTTAATGGCTTCTTTTCGGTTGGCTAGGCGGTAAATCGTGTATTGCCCTAGCTCGCTTTGAGTGGTGGACTGGGTTTTAATCAGGGCAATGTTATGCTTGCTTTCCAATTCCGCCACTTCATTGCGGCCGCTATTAATAAAATAGTTCATATCAATTTCACGCCCACTAATCCCGTTAGGGTGGCTAAGTAGGGCAGTAATCACTTTCCCTTTACGGGTAAGGGGTTTTGTTTGGGTTGTCATTGGGTTGCTCCTTTCTCTTGTTTACTCAAAAAGGCTTGTATATCACTTTCGGCAAAACGTGTAGCAAAGCCTAATTTGGTCTTTTTCAGTTTGCCCGTTCTCACATAGCGATCGATAGTTGCCGAACTTACCGCTAAAAGCTGGGCTAATTCTTTCTTGCTGTAATATTGATTAATATTGCCCATTGTCTCCCCCTTTATTATCAAATTTAGCTAGCCACGCTTTAACGTCGCTTTCTTTCCAACGTGAGCTACGCCCCCACTTTTCAGGCGGTGCGAGTCGTCCCGCTTTCACTTCACGATAGATAAAGGTATGCGATACATTGCCTAACTCTCGTAATTCTTTAACGGTTAAACGTCTTTCTACTTGCTCTGTCATTATTTTCCCCTTGTGGTTGGTTTATTTTGATTTATGTCTGGTTACGTCTTGACGTGTTGGGGATTATGAACAAAAATTTTTGGTATTTTGGTTTGGTAAATTGGTTAGTTGGTTAGCTAATTTTGGTATTTTGGTTAAGCCTTGCTATTACTGGGTTTAGCGTGATTTTATTTTTTATCTAAAAGCGGCAATAAACCAAATTTAAATAGGGATAGGATTTTAATATTTGGAATTGGTGGATAATTTTAGGCGTGTTGTAATGAATTAACCAAAATTCAGGCAATAAAAAAGGGCGATTATTCGCCCTGGTCGTCTATTCTTAAATTTAAGTTTTTCAAGCTATTTCTATAGGTTTCTTGTGCGATTGGGTTTTTAAATAATCCGTTTATTTCGCTACTGGTTAAAAGCCTTGATAAGGCGGATATATTTACCTTATTTGTTCGCTGTAGATTTGGTTTGTGTTTTGCCAGCTCTGTGGCTAATACGGCTACAGTTTTTAGTAGGTTTTCATTACATAAGAGTTTATCTTTTTCTTCTAGTCTTTGTTGCTCTTGTGTTTGTTGGCCTTTAATCTCTAAATTTTTATGCGTCTCTCTTGGTTGATTGATATTTAATTCTTGTTCTGAATATTCCATAGGTTTATATATTCTAAAAATTCCTAAAGAAATAAAAACTAAAGAATAAATAAAAAACACAATATCCATATAAAAATAAACGCCCGCTTCATCTAATTTCTTATTAAAGAAAGCTAACAGGGTCAATGATGACGCTAACAAAAAAAAGCGTGAAGTTAATAAATTACAAAAATAATGTAACCATTTGTTTTTTATAGATTTTAAACAACATATAAACCAATAAGAAGATATACCAAAAATATAGAAGGAACAATATTGCCGAGATATATCCCTTATTAAATCATTATTCCCCCAAAAGGCGGCAACACAATAATAAAAAATAGGGAATACTGTTAAAATAAAAAATACTTTATCCTCAAAATTTATTTGTGATTTTTGAATATAATTGTTATTCATTACTGCGCCCCTACGCCTACCCCTATTAGTGAGCGTGCAACAGGATAAAATAGGGGTTTTATCTTTTCGGCAAGGGTAATTAGTCCTTACCTAGTTGCACTAATTCGGATTATTCTATTTTGCTTTAGTGTGATTTATTCTACATCAATTTGATTAAAGGTAAAGCGGTTTTTACTGGTTAAATAAACAGTGCTTTAGAGGTCAACCGTTTCGGTATCGAAACAGTTCGCTTTTAAGGCTTAATGTTGAAAAGTGGTTATTTCCAAAATGGAAATAGTTGATTTAGTTGTGTACATATGTACATAACTGCTAACCGTGTACATAAGTACACAGTTGCCAACCCTAGCTAATAGAATAGGGGTATGTCATTGGTGTATTCTTGGCTTTCGTGGTTATCACCACAACTGAATTTATTTCCCCAAATAGGGATTGTCCACTTGGGGAAAGTTGCTATATTGGATCAACGCCTTAACCATTGATATATCAGGCTTTAGGCTTAAAAATAGCTTTATTGGATCAGGGTTAAACTGCCTATATTTTTCTAACTTCCACCATTGGCAGAAGTTGAATAGGTATTGCTATAAATTATAAGCTAACTCATCAATACGGACCCTAATCGGACCCTTTTCAGCTCTTTATCTATCTTTATTGGCTTTCTCTCAATATAAACCTTAAGTTTTACTAAGTTCTTGAATACCTTATTCTGCGGTAGTTACCATAAAAAAGCCTTGAAAACTCAAGGCATTAATATTTTATTGTGCGGTTTGCTGAAACACCTTATCTGTCGCTAATTTCGCAAGAAAATTACTGCGGTTTTTATATTCAGGGTGAGTCGCCACAAACTTATCAATATGTTGCAATAATAATGACGGCAAAGTGATATTAATTTTTTCAGCTTTTCCCATTAAATGGCTTAAATCAACATCAACAATCCCCCAAGTTAGCCCCGCATAATCTTCATTATGAATATGGTTCTCAATGGATGTCGGTTGCGGTATATCTTCCCCGTCTTCTAACATTCCTTTAATATGAAAAGCAATAGCCTGTTTAGCATTATCATAGGCTTCTGCCATGGTATCGCCTGCCGAAAAGCACCCAGGCACATCTGGCACAATCACGCCATAAGCGTGATCCTGATCACCGATTTCGATTGCAATTGGATATAACATATTTTTCCTTATATTTCGTTAAGTGGGATACGCCTTAATTAAGGGGGTTATTTCAACCCCGCTTGTTTTAATATTGAATTTACGGTTTTTATTGGTAAATCCTTTTTAGGGTGGGGAACTGTCACTCGTCCCTTTTTCTGTTTATGCTTAAATTGATGATGACTTCCTTCAATATTTACTAAAAACCAACCATCTTTTTCTAGCATCTTAATGATTTTTCGGCTTTCCACACTATCCTCTAACTTGTTTATTTGTGGTTATTATACCCACAAAAGATAATAATGCAATAAATTTATAGTTATTATACCTACTTTTTAAGCTACGCCATTGTTATCCACTAATGTGATTTCTTGTTCTAAAAATTCTGCTTTAAGAAATATTCAAGGATTAAAAACTTATTCACGGCGTTGCGTCTGGTTTTCTATTTCATCAACATCTACCATCATCTTTTTCCACCACCTCAACCAAGCAAAAGCCAATAAAATAAGCATATTCAGCCCCAAAATACGCTTAAACAAGCCAATGATGATGATGGCTAGAAAAGCAAAAAACTGCCAAAAACCGCGAGCCCCAACCCCGTGGAATAAGGGTACCCCCTTGGGAGTACCTTTTTACATTTTATTTTTAAACTAGCCCTATCTCATTAATTATATATTCAATTTAGTTATATATTAAATCGGATAACTTTTATACTTCAATCAATGAATTAGTTTAATTATTAGCCAAAAAGTTACGATTTTCGGTTAAGAAGTTAAGAATGGGTTAAGAAATAACTTCAATGCCACTCAATTTTTTATTATTAAATTCATATAGTTATACTCAAAAAAGTTAAGAAGTTAAGTTTTTTTCACAAAAAAAGTTTTGCTCGATGAAAAATAAGTAACAATAGTAATTTAATTTCTTTTTGTTATAAAAAAGAAGTTAGCCATTAACCAGCTTTAAATGAAATTTAGGCAATGTTTGATTACTGGCTTGCTCGACAAAATCCCCCCACCATTGCAACATTTTAGCCCTTTGTTCTAAATATAAAGCGTGATTATACGCTGCTCTAACTTTGTCTTTATCCATATGCGACAAAGCCACTTCAATATAATCCTTGTTAAATCCTTGTTCATTTAATGCGGTGCTAGCAATACTTCGCAAGCCGTGAGCCACTAACTTACCTTGATAGCCCATACGCTTAATAGCGGCGTTAGCGGTTTGAGTATTGCAATGCTTGCTAGGATCTTTAATACTTGGAAATAAATACGTTCGCCCCTTATTTATTTTCTTAATTTCTCGCAATACCGCTACCGCTTGCCTGCTTAATGGTATTAGATGAACTCTACCGCTGTTATCCCCTTTAATCCCCTTTTTAACCATTACCCGCCATATCTTTTTACTCTCGTCTATATCTTCAAATTTAGCGGTAGCTGCTTCCGCTGGTCTTGTCAATGTGAGTAACTGCCATTGAATAAGTAGCCTTGTTTGGATATGAATCTGAGCATTAGCTAGCGTCATTAGAAATTCCCCCAGGTCTTCAGGTCTGATAGTTTTCATATGTTGCACTGTTGGGCTATCAAAGGCTTTAGATAATTCAGCCATACGATTATCTATAATCAAATCGTGATGTTTAGCATAGGTCATAATTTCATTAAGTTTTTGAATAGTCCGCTTTAAGGTTTCTAGTGTCCCCCTTGCTTGTATTTTAAATGCCTTAATCGCCATACTTGCGGTTATTTCAGATATAGGCATATCGCCAAAGGCTGGCAACAAATAACGCTCAACAAGGCGCCATACATCTTTGGCATAATCAGCTGAAAAATTAGCCCTTGTTTGCCTGTCCTTAAACCAATCTTCCGCAACACGTCTAAACGTTGAACGCAATGCCCTTGTTTTGGCTAATTTCTCTTGTTGTCGCTGAATATTCGGATCGATACCTTGAATTAATAATGCTCTATATTGACTCTTTATCTCTCTGGCTTGCTTTAGTGTGATTTCTGGATATGTACCAATGGTGATCCAAGTGCGAGATTGTGAAAAGGGTTTGATATACCTAAACCGCCATATTTTTGTCATCTTTGGACTATGGTTTTTCTTCTCAACATATAAATATAGTCCATCACCGTCATTTAATGGACTATCAGCAGGCTTAGCCCTCTCTACTTGTGTATTGTTTAATGCGTTGGATTTTCTAGGCATAACGCCCCCTTTTTATGGTTTATGGACTATGAAATTTTGACTAGTTTAGTTCATAGTCCATACCATAGTCCATAAATACTGCGTTAGTGTGCGTTTGTTTGATTTAATTTGAGTTAATAAAAAAGCCTTGAAGGCTTATGCCACAAGGCTTTATGCGTCAATTTGCATTTGTTTGATTTATGTTTCTGGTGGAGCTGGGGGGAGTTGAACCCCCGTCCGAAATTCCTCTACCTTCAGTACTACATGTTTAGTCTGGTCTTTAGTTTCACTTATTCACTGCGGACAGACACGCGATAAATAAGCTAGCTTGGTTTAATTTAACGTTTCGATCCTCAAGCGGTGGCGTCCACGCGATCTCGTTTGGGTTTGACTCCTCTTGATCCCCGTCTTACGAGCGAAAGCTAGGGAGAGAAGGCTATGAGCAGGTTATTAAGCTGCTAAAGCGTATTGTTCGTCGTTTGCGACTATTTTTTTGCGGTTTATTTACGAGGCCTACCGCACCTCGACATGCACCTTGGGCTTCGCTAATCCCGTCGAATCCAAAATCAGCCCCAAAATTGGCTCGGATTATAACAAAATTTAGTGATAAAGCAAAATTAATCTACTTAATTCAAGGGTATTGCACTAAAAACAACCAATAAAATGGGGGCTATAATATTGGTAATAAAACCAAAACTTATGGCTAATGGTACAACCCCTATTCCGCCTGCTCGTTGGATAATAGGTAGGTTAACATCTAAAGCGGTAGCACCTGCCACGCCAATTGCCGCGGCACGAAAACCTTTCATTAATAATGGAATTAAAAATAGGCTTAAAATTTCCTTTAATAAATCATTAAGAAAAGCAATGCTACCAAACACAGCTCCCCAAGCATCATGAATAATCACGCTAGACAGCGTGTACCAACCTAATCCTGATGCCATGGCTAAGCCTTGTGTAATAGGAAGATCTAACCATAATGCCGCCATAGCACCGCCGAGTAAAGAGGTCAGGATCATAATAAGTGCAGTATAAATGCCTTGTTTATTAAAGAAAACTTGCATTAGAGAAATCCCATTATTGCGTAATTGAATTCCCACCAAGAAAATTAGCATGACAAGAAGATAAGTGCTGCTATCCGCTGGTAAAATAACGTTATTTTGGACAAATAGACCTATTATAAACCCAATAATAACCGTACCACATAGCTTAAAAGAATCCCATAATAATCCCCAACGGGAAGTAATTTGTTGTTGGGAATGATGAAAAGAAGTTTGAGTATTTAATTTATCATAAAAGATTAATCCGAATAGATTGCAACCATTAATCAGCAGAGCAAAAATAAGTGCGGAAGAGGCAATCTGCGGTAATTTTTGCATAATATTATCCAATTGCCCAAGATGATAGCCCATAACAAATAAAATAATATAAAGCAACAACATCAAAAGTTGGTTAATTTTCGCTAAGACTTTCCTCGCTTTTACTTTTACACAATAGCCCAAAAACATAGGGGCAAGAATAATCATCAATCCTTCAAACATAATAAATTCGTTTTTTGCTAAAATACATGCTAAGCTAAAAATCAAGGCAAAATTATAACAAAGTGCGGTATGATTTCGCATTATTTTTTGCATTGATAATAGGAAGAAAAATCATTATGTATCTATATAACATTGATATTGTGGGCTTTCGTGGCATCAATCGTTTATCCATGCAATTACGCCCTGAAATGGTTTTAATTGGCGAAAATGCTTGGGGAAAATCCAGTTTATTATCGGCTTTAAGTTTAATTTTCAATCCCAATAAAAGCCTTTATCAATTTACCCCTGATGATTTTCATCTTGAATATCAAGCTGATCAAGATGAAACACGTCAACATCGTCATATTACCTTGTTATTTCGTTTTTGCGAAAAATATCAAGGCGAGCTAGAACAACAAAATACCCCACTTTATCAACAAGTTATGGTAAGTCATCAACCAGATCAACCTAAACACATTTATCTGCGTGTTACTGGGGATTGGCTTGAAAATGATAATATCATCACAGATTACAGTTTTTTAGATCCACAGGGCGAAACCCTACAACCGCTTTCAAAAGAAAAACTGGTTTATTCTCTTATTAGTCAGCACCCTGTTTACCGTTTTCGTGATGCTCAATTACAGCAAGATTTTCATCAGCTTTCGCCCTTATTACTTGATCAACCTCGCCAACCTGAACAAGAAAAAATTCAAGAGGAAATTAGGGCGGTGGCATTATTGCTCCGTTACTACTTTTTACAACAAGATCAATATCGTCAACTGATTCATCAATTAAAAGATACTTCGCTACTCTGGCAAAAAGCACAATCTTTAACCCAAAAATTACAACAGCCCAATAGCGATCATTTAAAGAAACGCCTATTTCAAGCCCTTTCTTCACTCTTTATCCAACATAAAAATATTCATTTTAATAAAAACACCCGTCCAATTATTTTATTTGAGGATCTGGGAGCAAATTTACACCCAAGAATGATGGCAATAGCTTGGTGTTTGGCACAATCTTTACCTATTCAGCGTATTACAACCACCAACTCCGTTGAATTACTCGCTCAAGTAGAATTATTTTCAATTTGCCGTTTAGTACGTTATCAAAGCGACACCCAAGCCTACCAATTAACGCATCATCATATCAATAAAGAAGATTTACGCCGTCTTAATTTTCATGTGCATTATAACCGTAGTCTTGCTTTATTTGCTCGTATGTGGATTTTAGTAGAGGGCGAAACCGAAGTTTGGATTTTATCGGAATTAGCCAAATTACTGGATATTCATTTAGATATCTATGGTATTCGTCTTGTTGAATTTGCACAATCTGGTTTAAAACCCTTAATCAAATATGCCAAAGCCATGGGTATTCAATGGTATGTGCTTACTGATGGTGATGATGCAGGCTTAAAATATGCGGAAATTGTCAAAAATATGCTACCAGAATATGAAAACGCCTCACAACGCCTAACAGTATTACCACAAAAAGACATTGAACATTTCTTTTATACTCAAGGGTTTAGCCAAATTTTTATCCGTTTAGCCCGCTGGCAACCCCATAAAAATTATTATCCTACCAGTAAAATTATCCAACGAGCAATCCAACGTAGCTCTAAACCAGATTTAGCCCTTGCCCTTTGTGCTGAAATGCGTAAGCAAGGCAAAAATGCAATCCCCAGTTTATTCCGTCATCTCTTTCGCAAAGTGCTTGCTTTAACCAAAGAAAATTAGAAAAACTGGTTGTATATACAGTAAAGTGCGGTTAAAATTAGCAAAATTTTTACCGCACTTTCTGTTTATTATGGCAACTATCTCAACATATCGCAAAATTATTCATATTGATATGGATTGTTTTTATGCTTCCATAGAAATGCGAGAAAACCCAGCCCTTATGGGTAAACCTATGGCTGTGGGCGGAAAACCTCATCAACGTGGTGTATTAACAACCTGTAATTATGAGGCTCGTCAATTTGGTTTACATAGTGCCATGTCCTCGGCTGAGGCAGTAAAACGTTGCCCCCAATTAATTCTTGTTCCGCCTAATTTCCCTTTGTATCAACAAGTTTCCCAACAAATTCATCAAATTTTTCAACAATATACCGATATTATTGAGCCACTTTCCCTTGATGAGGCTTATTTAGATGTGAGCGAATGTCATCAATATTCGGGATCAGCAACTTGGATTGCTCAAGCCATTCGCCAACAAATTGCCAAAGAACTAAATCTCACCGCCTCGGCGGGCATTGCACCGCTAAAATTCCTTGCCAAAATTGCCTCGGATAAAAATAAACCTAACGGACAATTTGTGATTACGCCCGATAAAATCGCTGATTTTATCAAACCCCTCTCCCTCTCCGCCCTACCTGGTGTAGGTAAAGTTACCGCACAAAAATTACAACAACTCGGCTTACTCACTTGCACTGATGTACAACAACATTCCCTGCATTTCTTGCTTGAACATTTTGGTAAACAGGGACAACGCATTTGGAATTTTAGTCATGGTATTGATGAACGATCCGTTAATCCGCCAAGCCAACCCAAATCCCTTGGGGTAGAAACCACCTTATTAAAAAATATCGCCGATTTGCAACAAGCTCAAAGCATATTGAAAGCCCTTTACCAAAAACTCAAACAACGGCTCGCAAAATACCCTCAGATTACCTTAACCCAAGGGCATAAGTTAGGCATTAAGCTAAAATTTGAGGATTTTCAAGTAACCACCTTAGAAAAAACGGGGTTACCCTTTAATCAAAACAACTTTCAACAATTACTTGAACATATTTGGACAAGAAGACAAGGACGTAAAATTCGTTTAATTGGCTTACATATTCAATTAACTGAACCAAAGAAACAACAGCAAATGAGTTTGTGGTAGGAAGTTTATAAACTATACTAGAGACTACTCATATTTAAAATAAAATGTATCAATAAGAGAAATTGCTAAACCTGACTAGGATATTGATATGAAATTGAATGACAGACAAATAAAATATGGTTTTAACTATTATATTAAAGAGGAACAAGAAAAAATAAAAACAGTTGTTGAATTGTCTGAATATAATGGTGAAAACATACTTTCAATTGGTTGTACGCAACTTGATTACTGGATAAAAAAACATAATAAAAAAGAAAAGGATAAAAAAAGAATTTTAAATGACTGGTGTACATTTTTAGAGCAAAACCCCACTGCTTTCACTGAACTTTATTTTCATTCACGAATGCCACAAAAATTGTTTGATGCAGTTTGTCATCAAAAACAATTGAAACGATTAGAAATAAAGTGGGGTGCTTATAAAGATATTTCTGCCATTGAAAATCTGGAAAATATTGAACTGTTGTGCATTGGTTCAGGAGCAAGTGTTGAAAGTATAGAACCATTGTCTAAGCTCAAAAGTATCATTGCTTTATCAGTTGAAAACTTTCAAAAAATCACAAATTATGACGTCTTGGTTAAACTGAACCACCTTGAAAGTTTGAGTATTTCGGGAAATGATATGACCCCACAATATATTAAAATAGACAATATTGATTTTTTGCGAAATTTGCCTCAATTACGTTTTTTCACACTTTTAACAGAACGGCTTCAAAATAAGGACTATACGCCAATTTTGGAATTAAAAAATTTAGAACATTTAACATTAAGTAATAATCGTGAAGTTTCTAAACTTTATCATGAGTTAATAAAATTACCTAAATTGAAATGGGGACTTTTAAAAAGTAACCCTAAACTCTATGAAAAATAGAGGAAATAAAGGAAATAGTCTTAAAATATAGTCATTTCAATTTAAAATAAGACAAGGCGACACGCCAAAAATAATACAACGAGGCGTGCCAACGCTGTATTATTTTAAAGTGGGACGACTATATTTACCCAGCCTCAACAAACGCCTCACGTAATTGATGTAATTGATCGCGTAATTTTGCAGCTTGTTCAAATTCCAGATTTTGAGCGGCTTTGTACATTTGTTGTTCCAATTTCTTCATTTGCTGTTGATAATCTTTCGCTGATTTTGGCGTTTGATAAAGTGCGGTAGGTTCTGCCACCCTTTTTTGTTGTTTTTTCTGTTTCGCTTTGTAATTTGCCCCTTGTCCAATATCCAATAATTCGCCTACTTTTTTATTCAATGCCTGCGGCACAATATGGTGTTCTTGGTTATAACGCATTTGCTTTTCACGGCGGCGTTGAGTTTCCTCAATGGCTTTTTGCATAGATTTGGTTATGCTATCCGCATATAAAATGGCTTTGCCTTTTAAATTGCGAGCCGCTCGCCCAATAGTTTGGATCAAAGAACGTTCCGAACGCAAAAAGCCCTCTTTATCCGCATCAAGAATTGCCACCAAAGAAACCTCTGGCATATCCAAGCCCTCTCGCAATAAGTTAATTCCTACCAAAACGTCAAATTCCCCTAAACGTAAATCACGAATAATTTCCACCCGTTCCACCGTATCAATATCCGAATGTAAATAACGTACTCTCACATTATGTTCCGCAAGATAATCCGTTAAATCCTCTGCCATTTTTTTGGTTAAGGTGGTAACCAACACCCGTTCATTTTGTGCTACACGCAAACGAATTTCAGATAATAAATCATCAACTTGTGTCATCACTGGACGCACTTCAATTTCAGGATCAAGCAAACCTGTTGGACGCACCACCTGATCGATGATTTCGTTTCCTGATTTCTCTAATTCATAAGGCCCCGGCGTAGCAGAAACATAAATGGTTTGTGGCGCAAGCCGTTCAAATTCTTCAAAACGCAAGGGACGATTATCCAATGCCGAGGGCAAGCGAAAGCCATATTCCACTAAAGTTTCCTTGCGAGAGCGATCGCCACGATACATTCCGCCAATTTGCGGTACGGTAACATGTGATTCATCAATAATTAACAAGGCATCTGTCGGCATATAATCAAATAAGGTTGGCGGTGGTTCTCCCTCATTGCGTCCAGATAAATAACGTGAATAATTTTCAATACCTGAGCAATAACCCAATTCATTCATCATTTCAATATCAAATTGGGTACGTTGGCTAATACGTTGTTCTTCAAGCAATTTATGTTGTTGCAAAAAATATTGTTTACGCTCGCTCAATTCCGCTTTAATTTTTTCAATAGCATCTAAAATACGCTCTCTAGGGGTAACATAATGGGTTTTAGGATAAACCGTATAGCGTGGAACTGTACCAAAACTATGCCCAGTAAGCGGATCAAACAGGCTAAGGCGTTCTATTTCATCATCAAATAATTCCACACGCACCGCCTGGTCCTCCGATTCCGCAGGAAAAATATCAATAATTTCGCCCCGTACTCTAAAGGTTCCCCGTTGAAATGCCTGATCGTTACGGGTATATTGCAATTCGGCAAGTTGTGCCAAAATTTGCCGTTGATTAACCAATGCCCCCTGTTGTAAATGCAACATCATTTTTAAATAAGAATCAGGATCGCCCAAGCCATAAATGGCAGAAACTGAGGCAACCACGATCGTATCTCGCCGTTCTAAAAAAGATTTCGTTGCTGATAATCGCATTTGTTCAATTTGATCATTAATGGAAGCATCTTTTTCAATAAAAGTATCACTGCTCGGCACATAAGCCTCTGGCTGATAATAGTCATAGTAGGATACAAAGTATTCCACCGCATTTTCTGGAAAAAAGGCTTTCATTTCCGCATAAAGCTGTGCCGCTAAGGTTTTATTCGGGGCAAGCAACATCGCAGGGCGATTTAATTGTGCAATAACATTTGCCATCGTAAAGGTTTTGCCTGACCCTGTTACCCCTAATAAGGTTTGATGAGCTAATCCATCATTTAAATTTTCAATAATTTTAGCAATCGCTTGTGGCTGATCGCCCGAAGGTTTAAAGTCAGAATGAAGAATAAAAGGTTTGGCTGATTTTTCACGCATAATCATCACTATGTTATCAATTTATTGTTGAATAGCTATTCTAACACAATGCAAAAGTGCGGTCATTTTTGCAAAAAATTTTAAGTTTTACACAGACTTATCTTTGTCAAGAGTATTCGCTCAAATTTTTATAAAAAATATTTTCATTTTTTACTGGAAATTTCTTAACTTATTGATATATAAAGAAATGACATTTTACAACCAATTTCCCTTTCCTCCCTCTATCCCCCTTGATTTATCAGGGCTGAACGATTTTTCTTGAAAATAATCCACAAAGTTATCCACAGCAACTGTGGATAGAAAAAAAAGAATAGATTTAATAGGCACAACAAATGCCATTTAATTTTATTTTTAAAATAAAAAACACATTTTTTTGTTGACAAGCCAATCAAACATCTTTATCATTCGCCACCATCTTGGATGATTAAAGAATTATTCCTCCTTAGTTCAGTCGGTAGAACGGTGGACTGTTAATCCATATGTCGCTGGTTCAAGTCCAGCAGGAGGAGCCAATTTTTCTTTTAGTGAGTTTTTATTTGTCTCCTTTTATAAGAACTTGGTTATAACTAAAAGAATTTAGCCCATAGCCTGCAATATGACTATGGGCTTTTATTTTATCCATTCAACCCTTGAGGATATATTATGCTTGTTGCTAGTCTTGCCATTATCTTTGGACTTATCCTGCTAATTTGGAGTGCTGATCGTTTTATTGATGGTGCGGCAATTACCGCCAAGCATTTTGGTATGCCATCGCTATTAATTGGTATTATCATCGTAGGATTTGGTACATCTGCTCCTGAAATTATCGTTTCCACCATTGCAGCTATCAATGGCAACCCCGGTATTGCCTTAGGCAATGCTTATGGCTCAAATATTACCAATATCGCTCTAATCCTTGGTTTAACAGCCTTAATGCGTCCCATTATGGTAACACCACAAGTCTTAAAACAAGAGTTACCTATTCTCGCCATAATTAGCTTGATTTCAGCATGGCTCATTTACGATGCCAATATTTCTCGCCTTGATGCACTGATCTTGCTAGCCATTTTTATTCTCTATATGCTTTGGACAATTCGCACAAATTTAACCCCCAAAGCTAACGCTGTAACACAAAATAACTCACTTCCCCAAGCCAAAATGGGACTATCTCAGGCGATATTTTGGATTATCCTTGGTTTAATGTTATTAGTGGTAAGTTCACAAATGTTAGTTTGGGGAGCAGTAAACATTGCCGAATATTTTGGCGTTTCCGATTTAATCATTGGTCTGACCATTGTTGCAGTAGGCACTTCCCTCCCTGAATTAGCCTCTTCCTTAATCGCCGCTAAAAAAGGCGAACACGATTTAATTGTCGGCAATATTATCGGTTCAAATTTGTTTAATACACTCGCGGTAGTTGGCGTAGCTGGCGTAATTCAGCCAATGCAAGTGATGCCTGAAATTTTTAGTCGGGATATGCTAATCATGTTACTCCTCACCTTTTCTTTGTTTATATTAGGCTACGGCTTTCGCCAAAAACAAGGGCAAATCACAAGAGCAAAAGGCGGATTATTATTAATGATTTATATTGGCTATAATACATATCTATTTTATACTGTGCATTAATTTGTTTTTAGCTATTAGCAAAATGCTTTTTCGGAAAAATTATGACGATACGAACCCCATTACAAATAAGTAGTTTAACCCCACACCCTTCTTTAGAATATTGGTCTGTTTGCAAAGTTGAGGCATTATTTGAAACCCCATTTATGGAATTAGTCTATCGTGCGGCACAGGTACATCGTGAGAATTTTAATCCACGCGCCATTCAACTTTCCACCCTAATGTCAATTAAAACAGGCGGTTGCCCTGAAGATTGTAGCTATTGCCCTCAATCCGCTCGCTATCAAACAGGTGTACAAAACCAAGAAATTCTTGATGTTGAATATATTCTTGAAAAAGCCAAAATCGCTAAAGCTCGCGGAGCAGGACGTTTTTGTATGGGAGCGGCTTGGCGTGGTCCAAAACCAAAAGATATTAAAAAGGTTACCGAAATCATCAAAGCTGTTAAGAGCCTTGGACTAGAAACTTGCGGTACCTTTGGTTTATTACAAGACGGTATGGCGGAAGAATTAAAAGAAGCTGGGCTTGATTACTACAATCATAACCTTGATACTTCGCCTGAACATTATAAAGAAATTATTGGTACACGCCGTTTTGATGACCGTATTAACACCCTTGGCAAAGTGCGAAATGCTGGCTTAAAAGTTTGCTGTGGTGGTATTGTTGGTATGAATGAAACCCGTAAAGAACGAGCAGGATTAATCGCTAGCCTAGCCAATTTAGATCCTCAGCCCGAATCTGTTCCCATTAACCAATTAGTGGCAGTAGAAGGCACACCATTATTTAATGCAGAAAAACTGGATTGGACAGAATTTGTACGCACCATTGCTGTCGCACGTATTACGATGCCAAAAAGTTATGTCCGCCTTTCCGCAGGACGTCAGGGTATGAGCGAAGAAATGCAGGCTATGTGCTTTATGGCTGGAGCAAATTCTATTTTCTATGGGGATAAATTATTAGTAACAGAAAACCCAGAAGAAGATCACGACCAAGAATTAATGGCAAAACTCGATCTTGAACCAGAAACAGAACATAATCGGTTGAAATCCGATAAACAATAATTCTTATACTTAATATAAAAGTGCGGTAGGTTTTTCAAAAGTTTTCTCCAAAACGACCGCACTTTTTATCATCTTTCCTCTATATAATTAAATATTTTCTATCTCCAAATCCTGTGCCAAATAATGTTCATATTGTTGTAGAATATCAGCGATTAATTCATTTTTTTGCAAATGCTGTATTTCATAAGGAGATGAGTGAATATTACTTTTTGCTAGCACTTGATAAAGTTTTTCCTGTTCATAATTAATATTTTTTTCTAATTCAAGTTTATATTCAAATTGTTGTTCATTTTGTAATTGGATAGTCAATAAAATATAAGGTTGTATCTGATTAAATTCACTTTCTAAATGTACATTTAATTCATAAATCCCAATTAATTCTTGGCGTAATTCACGCATCGCTGGCAAGGCGGTATGTTTTAAATAAGTAATAACCTCTTGTTTATTATGTTGAGTTAATAATTGGTTTAATTGAGCACGCCAATCATCATTAAGCCAATTTTGCTGATTATGTTCGCTATTATGGTAATAATAATCTAAACGCAATCCCTTTAATAAGCTCATTGCCATAATTAACATTAATAATACAAAGGGCAAAGAAAAAATCAGCATAGTGGCTTGCAATGCCTCTGTGCCACCAATTTCAAATAAAATAAAGGTAACGGTTGCTAAGATTGCTCCCCACATAATGGCTTGCCAACGGGGGGCTATCAGGCTTTTATCCTTTGATGCAAGATTATTTAAGATATAAATACCAAAATCAATGGTGGTAATAAAAAATAAGCTAATGACTGCAAGGGCAATAAATTGTGAAATAGTTGATAAGGGCAAATAAGATAAAAAAGCAAATAATAATTTACCCGATTGATCGATCAGTGCTTTTAATTGTCCATTAGCAATATGTTCATTAATCCAAATAACGCCATTACCAAAGACGGTAAACCATAAAATAAAAAATAAACTAGGCACAACTAAAATACCAAAAATAAATTCTCTTACGGTTCTTCCTTTGGAAATACGGGCAATAAAAATACCAAAAGCTGGCGCCCAAGAAAACCACCATGCCCAATAAAGAATTGTCCATTGTTTAAACCATTCTATATTTTCAGGCTGATAAACATAAGTACGAAAGCCTACATTGACAAAACTACTGAGATAATAGCCAATATTTTCTGTAAACGCCGATAATAAATACGCCGTTGGTCCGACAACTAAGACAAATAACATTAACAATAAGGCGAGTACTAAATTTAATTCACTCACTAAACGTAAACCATTGGCAAGGCGTTTCATTGAGATGAAAATCGCAATAATAAATACACCAGCTAAGATCACTTGCGTGGTTAATCTGCCTTCGGGGAACGCCATCGTTAAGCGAATGGCACTATAAGCGAGAGTACAAATAATACCGAATAAACTGGTACAAAGCCCAAGAATATCAATAATATCGCCTAATTTACCGTCAATTTTTTGCTTAAAAAAAGGATAAAAACAAGAACGTAACGCCAGCGGTAATTTATAGCGAAAACCAAAATAAGCAATGGCTAAGGCGATAACACCATAAATTGCCCAAGCATTCACGCTCCAATGAAAAATACTTTGAAAAACCGCATCACGTTCTAATTGATTATGACTAAGGGGATCTAAAAAGTGCGACAGAGGTTCAGCAACGCCGAGAAACACGATACCAATTCCCATGCCTGCGGTAAATAATAAGGCGAACCAAGAGCCTAAAGAAAACTCTGGTTCATCATCATCGTTACCTAATTTAATATCGCCATAAGGGGTTAAAGCGAGGAAAATCAGAAAAAAGATAAATCCTGCACTGGTAAGTACATAAAACCAGCTAAATTGGGTAAAAATAAACTCTCTTATCCAAGCAAGATAATGCAATGCTTGTTGCGGTTGCCAAATGACCAAGCCGATAATGATGCCACAAAAACATAAACTGGTTAGCACCACATTGAGATTAAAGGTGGAAGAAGCAAATAACCGCATAGTTACTCTGATAAGTTTATTTTTATTCAATTTCTATCCATAAAAAAGCACTTGGTGCGATTGCACCAAGTGTTTATGTCCTACTCAGCTAATTCTGTTTGTTCGTGTGCCATAAGCTCTTGACCCACATCATCAAGCAAGGTGAGATAACGTTCATATTGGCGTAATATATCCGCAATCAATTCGTTGCGTGTCATATATTGTACGTCATAACCTGCTCGCCCATCAAAGAAATAAGTAATAGGCTGATAAGTTGTGGCATGTTGAATATGCGGTAAATGTTCATCGTTAATTAACTGTTCTGACACTTCATAACTTACCGATTTGATACCATACATAAAATCACGCATTGATTCTTTTTTGATAATGATTTCAACGCTTGGCTCATCTTGTTCAAAATTATGTACCACTTCAACATTTAAATTATGCACGCCAATAAGCTCTTGTCTCAGTTCCCGCATTGCTGGCAAGGCGGTATGTTTGAGGAATTTTAGAATATCTTTTTCCTGTGTTTGGTTAAGCATTTGATTTAAACGCTCTTTCCATTTATCGCCTGTCCAGTACATACTGGTTGGAGTAACCTTAGCATCAAAATATTTTTTATCAGCACTTAACCCTTTCCATAAACTAAAGCACATAATTAACATTAATAAGGCAAAAGGTAATGCGGCGATTAAGGTCATGGTTTGTAATGCCCCTAAGCCACCTAATTCCATAAGGACAATGGCAACAATGGACATTAATAAGCCCCACATCATAGCCTGCCAACGTGGCGAGGTTAAACTTTTATCACGAGAGGCAATATTATTTAACACATAAATACCTGAATCCGCTGAAGTGATAAAGAATAATGCAATGATCACTAACGCCGAGATCCCTGTAATAGTAGAAAACGGTAAATAATTTAAATATTCAAACAATAATTTTTCTGGTGCATAAATCAGTTCGTGTAATGCACCATTGGCGACATGGGTATCAATCCAAATGGCACTATTACCAAAAATCGTAAACCAAAATACACAAAATAGGCTTGGTACAGCTAATACCCCAAAGATAAATTCACGAATGGTTCTACCACGAGAGATACGGGCAATAAATAAGCCCACGAAAGGCGCCCAAGAACACCACCAAGCCCAGTAAAGAATTGTCCAACCTGTAAACCAGCCGGTATTTTCAGACTCATAAATATAGGTTTTAAAACTTAAACCAATCAGGTTACTCAGATAAGTCCCTAAATTATCACTGAAAGAAGATAATAAATATAGCGTAGGGCCAGCAACCAATACAAATAGCATTAATAAAAACGCCAAAACAAGGTTAATCTCACTTAATAATTTTACCCCTTTACCCACGCCAGAAATGGCAGAGAAAACCGCAAGCCCCATCACAATGGCAATAATCACAATTTTCAATGTAAAGGTATTCTCTGAAACAAAACCCATTTGTTCCAAGCCAGCACCAAGCTGAGATGCACCGATACCCAAAGTCGTAATAATACCAAATAAGGTGGCAATCAAAGCTAAAATATCAATAATATCGCCTAATTTGCCATTAATACGATCCTTTAATAGGGGGTAAAAACAAGATCTTAAGGCTAGCGGTAATTTATAACGGAAAGCAAAATAAGCTAAAGCTAAGGCAATCACACCATACACAGACCACGCATGCACTCCCCAGTGAAAGAAGGTATGTAACAAGGCTTCCTGTTGTTTATGTTCCGCACTGCCTGTGGTAATGGAGGAGAAATAATGGGTTAAGGGTTCGGCTACACCAAAAAACATTAATCCCACGCCCATACCTGCCGCAAATAACATTGCTAGCCAAGAAAGGAAAGAAAACTCAGGTTCATCTTCATTCATACCTAATTTGATATTACCCAAGTTACTAATGGATAAAATAAACAAAAAACTCAGGAAAATAGAAAAAGCAATAATATAAAACCAGCTAAAATTGGCAAAAATTCCCGATTTAATGCTATCCAATATCACTTGGCTATCCTGTGGTAAACCAACAGTTAATACCACCAATAAGACAACTAAAAAAATGGTAATTGAAATGACAAAAGGATTAAACGAAGATTTATTTTGTAAAAACTTTGCAATAAACAAAAGACATACTCCTATTAATAAAATAATCAGATCAAAATTCTAGTCGTTTCAATTTAAAATAAGACAAGGCAGCACGCCTAAGACAGCACAAAGAGTACGGCAAGGCGTGTCAGCACTGTATTATGTTAAAGTGGGACGACTAGTATCATCTCATCATCTAACGACAATATAAAAAAGATAACCACAGAGGAAGAAAATTTTGCCTTGTGGTTACATAAAATAGCGATAACTTAAAATGTGTAAAATAATATAGTCGTTTCAATTTAAAATGAAACAAGGCGGTACGGCGAGGCGTACCAACACTGTATCATTTTAAAGTGGAGCGACTATAAAAATTAACAGCTATAAGTTAATCTCTATTATTCTTGTGCATATTTTTCTGCGGTTTGTTTTAATAGGCTTTGTAATTCGCCTTGTTGAAACATTTCTAAAATAATATCACAACCGCCGACTAACTCCCCCTCTACCCATAATTGTGGGAAAGTCGGCCAATTCGCATATTTAGGTAATTCTGCACGAATATCAGGGTGTTGTAATATATCCACATAACCAAAAGGCACTTGGCAATTGATTAATGCCTCAACCGCACGAGCAGAAAAACCGCAAGACGGAAATTTTGGCGAACCTTTCATATAAATTAAAATAGGGTTCTCACTAATTTGTTGTTTAATTCTTTCTAAAGTTTCCATTTTTTACCTCAAGATAAACAAAATTTGTCAATAAATAAACAATTGACGCAAGAGTATAACATAGACCTTGGCGATCACAAAAAACTACCAACTTCCGCCAGCACCACCGCCGCCGAAACCGCCACCACCAAAGCCGCCACCTGAGCCACCGCCAAAACCACCGCCGCCAAAGCCACCAAAATGGTTATTTCTTCGGCTTGAGGAAGAACGCTGGCTCGTTGGGCTAATATAGACTTGATTACCACCTAATAGGCGGAAAAGCCAAAATGCCACAATAAGGGCGAAAATAATCAATGGCAGAAAATCTGCTAAATCCGAAGATTGTTCAGCTTGATAAGCAGCATATTCGCCTTGACTAGCCGCAATAATCGCCGATAAACCATTAGCGATACCTTGTGCATACTGGTTTTCTCTAAAATAAGGGGTAATTTGTTGGCGGATTAATTGGGATAAAAAAGCATCGGGCAATGCCCCCTCAAGTCCTTGTCCTGTGGCAATAAAAATCTTGCGATCATTTTTCGCAATTAGCATTAATACCCCATTATCTAACTGCTTACGCCCAATGCCCCACTTATCACCAAGGGCAAAAGCATATTGTGCAATATCCCTATCCCCTACTGTGGGCAACATAACCACCGCAATTTGTGAGCTAGTTTGCTGGCTATATTGCTGTAACGCCTTTTCCAACTGAGCAAGTTCAGCTTGCGATAAGGTATGGGTATAATCATTCACATAACGAAAAGGATTGGGCGGATTAGGCAATTCCACCGCAAGGGCTTGCACTGCTGCAAAAATAAAAGCAAAAAGCACCGCACTTTTTTGCCACATTGCTCTAATCATTAATAATCACCTCATTTGGTAATTCATTAACGTCATCAGGTTGAATAGGAAAATACTTCGCTAATTCAGTCCCAATGACCTCTAAGGCACAAATAATGCCTTGAGTATATTGCTGTTGCTTAAAATGCTCGATCATTTGCTGATTTACCTGTTGCCAAAACCCATTGCCCACATATTGATGTATCCCTTTATCGCCCAACACACCACAAAGATGATCATCAAATGCTACATAAATCAACACTCCGTTACGTTGTAACGTATTTTGCATATTTAGTTGTTCAAATAACGCCAAAGTGCGGTCTAAAACAGCGTTATTTTTCACCATTTTACGTTCAACATAAACCCTGAGTTCCGCTGAAGTTTGCTGTTCTATCTCACTTATTTTTTGTTCAATAGATTGTTTATCAATGGGAATGGCTTTACGAAATAGTGGCATATTGGCGAACCTTTCTCTGCATTAATTAAAACTTACCACAGGTGCATTTTCTGCGCCTTCGCTAGATTTAAAATAAGGTTTTTCTTTAAAACCAAATAGCATCGCCACCAATTTCGTTGGAAATTGACGCACTTTTTGATTATAAATTCTCGCAGCCGCATTAAAATCATTGCGGGCTTTATTAATACGATTTTCTGTGCCTTCTAATTGGGCTTGTAAATTCATAAATCCTTGATTTGCCTGTAATTCAGGATAACGCTCTACGGTTACCAATAAACGAGATAATGCCGATCCCACTTGGTTTTGGCTCTGTTGAAATTCGGCTAATTGCTGTTCTGTCATATTGGCAGGGTCAATTTTCGTTTGTGAAGCATTGGCTCTCGCCTCAATAACCCGAGTTAAGGTTTCTTGCTCAAAATTCGCCTGCCCCTTAACAGTATTGACTAAATTAGGAATTAAATCGGCTCTACGTTGATAAGAAGATTCCACATTTGCCCAAACGGAATCAATTTCTTCTTCCGCTTGCACCAAACTATTATAACTTCCCATCACTGTGAAAACCGCCACAATGGCAACTAAGGCAATAACTAGCCATTTTTTCATATTAATACCTCAATAAATTTGATTTTTTTAAAGAATTGAGAACTATATCACAAAATTGCTTAATTTATCTCTGACTTTACCAATTTATTTGATATAGTCGCTCCACTTTAAAATGATACAGTGTTGGTACGCCTCGCCGTACCGCCTTGTCTTATTTTAAATTGAAACGACTATAAATTATTAACATTTCATTGACACACAAACGGAGAAACAAGATGAAACCTCTAAAATCAGCCCTTATTGTAGCAAGCTGTGTGGCGTTACTCAGTGCCTGTGCCAACAGCGAGCAACGTGCCGAAAGCCAATTACAAAACCAAGCTGCCCTAGGCATTGTTTGGTTACAACAATCTGGCGAATATCAAGCCCTTGCCTACCAAGCCTTCAATACCGCTAAACTCGCCTATGATCAAGCTAAAGTAAGCAAAGGCAAGAAAAAAGCAGTTGCCATTGATCTTGATGAAACCCTAATTGACAATAGCCCTTACGCTGGCTGGCAAATTAAAAACGGTCAACCCTTTACAGGGGAAACTTGGACAAAATGGGTTGATGCTCGCCAATCAGGGGCAATCCCCGGTGCGGTTGAATTTGTCAACTATGTGAATGCCACTGGCGGAACGGTGTTTTTCGTTTCAAATCGGCGTGATGACGTAGAGAAAGCAGGAACCATTGATGATATGCACCGTCTTGGATTTAGCAATGTTAATGAACATACCCTTTATTTGAAAAAAGACAAATCAAATAAAACGCCACGTTTTGAACAAATTGAGCAACAGGGTTATGATATCGTGCTTTATATTGGCGATAACCTGAATGACTTTGGCGATGCCACATATCGTAAATCCAATGCAGAACGGCGTGAATTTGTCCAACATAACGCCAGCCTTTTTGGTAAAAAATTCATTATGTTACCTAATCCAAATTATGGCGATTGGGAAGGTGGCTTAGATCCAAACTACTTTAGAGGCGATGCACAAAACAAACTCAATATTCGCAATAATGCCATTAAGGCTTGGAATGGAGAATAATATAGTTTCCCTACTCTAAAATAAAACAGTGTTGGCACGCCTCGCCGTACTATCTGTACTGTCTTCGGCGTGCCACCTTGTTTTATTTTAAAGTGAAACGGCTACAAATTGAAATGACTATATCAATCCCCCTCAATCACAAACTCAAACCAGTCAATCACGTCTTTTTCGTGAATACCGTTAGCAATGGGAATTTGAGCTTTTTGCGTGCTGTTAGGATCGCCTGTTAGCAAGGGGTGCCAAGGGTAAAGCGGTTTTCCCTCGTATAATAAACGGTAAGCACAGGTACTGGGTAGCCAAGTAAAATCGGGTAAATTGGCTTTGGTTAATTTGGTGCAATCGGGTTCAAGGCGAAAACGTTGCGAATAATGACCGCACTTCCCTGTTTTCAAATCAAGTAAATTGCAAGCAATACGGGTAAAATAAAGGCGTTTTCGCTTTCCCCTGCCCTCAATAAATTTTCGGTAGCAACATTTACCACAGCCATCACATAGGGCTTCCCATTCTTGTTCATTCATTTCCATTAGGGATTTATGTTGCCAAAATTGTGGGCTAAGATGATTTGCTACCATAGACTGCTCTGCATACATAAAAATTTTTGAAAAACTGACCACACTTTATTATAGTCGTCCCACTTTAAAGTAATACGACGTTGGCACGCCTCGCCGTACTACTTGTACTGCCTTCGGCGTGCCGCCTTGTCTTATTTTAAATTGAAACGACTATAGTGTTAAACGAAAATAGCGAGATCGGGATCTCGCTATTCCGTTAGTTCATTAACTTAAAAACTTTCTTTTAAACTGACTGTTAAGTTAAATACCAAATGTTCTGGGTGCGAGTCTTTACTGTCGGAACAGAAATAGCCCTCACGTTCAAATTGATAGGCTTGTTCCGCTTCGGCTTTGAGTAAACTTTGCTCCACAACCCCATGTTTCACCAGCAAAGAGGTTGGATTAAGTGCTTGATATAAATCTTCCTCAGCAGAGGGATTTGGCACGCTAAATAAGCGATCATACAAGCGAAACTCGGCAGGATAACAATCCTGTGCTGATACCCAATGAATTACCCCTTTTACTTTGCGTCCGTCCGCAGGATTTTTGCCTAAGGTTTCAGGATCATAACTGCAATATACGGTGGTAATTTCGCCATTTTGGTCTTTCTCTACTCGCTCAGCTTTAATCACATAAGCATTACGCAAACGCACCTCTTTGCCTAACACCAAGCGTTTATAATGTTTATTGGCTTCCTCACGAAAATCGGCTTTATCAATATAAATTTCTTGGGTAAAAGGTAATTGGCGTTCGCCTAATTCTGGGCGATTTGGGTGATTAGGGGCGGTCAACATTTCTTTACCCACAAAATTCTCAATCACAATTTTTAACGGATCAATAACCGCCATTGCACGAGGGGCATTAACATTTAAATCTTCACGAATACAAGCCTCTAATGCACTATATTCCACCACATTATCTTGTTTAGTTACCCCAATACGGCGACAAAATTCACGCAAGGCGGCTGGCGTATAACCACGACGACGTAAGCCTGAAATAGTCGGCATTCTTGGATCATTCCAGCCGTCAACAATTTGATCATTGACTAATTGCAATAACTTACGTTTAGAAGTTAAGGTAGCCTCTAAATTTAAACGAGAAAATTCATATTGATGAGGTAACGGGCGTTCAATGGAAATATGCTCCAATACCCAATCATATAAACGGCGATTATCCTGAAACTCAAGGGTACATAAGGAATGGGTAATACGCTCAATAGCATCGGAAATACAATGGGTAAAATCATACATTGGATAGATGCACCATTTATCTCCCGTTTGATGATGATGAGCAAATTTAATCCGATATAACACAGGATCACGCATAACCATAAACGGCGATGCCATATCAATTTTAGCACGCAAACACGCCGTTCCCTCAGCAAATTCGCCCTTTTTCATTTTGTCAAATAGGGCTAAATTTTCTGCCACAGAACGATCACGATAAGGGCTATTTTTGCCCGTTTCGGTTAGCGTACCACGATATTCACGCATTTGCTCTGGGGTTAATTCGTCCACATAAGCCAAACCTTTTTCAATTAATTCAATGGCATAGCCATAAAGCTGGTCAAAATAATCTGACGCATAACGTGGCTCACCTGCCCAATGAAAACCAAGCCATTCTACATCTTGTTTAATGGACTCTACATATTCCACATCTTCTTTCACTGGGTTGGTGTCATCAAAACGTAAATTGCATAATCCTTGATAATCCTCTGCAATACCAAAATTTAAACAAATGGATTTGGCGTGTCCAATATGCAAATAACCATTGGGTTCTGGGGGAAAACGAGTATGTACTTTCGTGTGTTTACCAGTGGCTAAATCTTCATCAATAATTTGGCGGATAAAATTACTGGGTTTATGTTCCTCAACGCCTTTTTCCGCACGATTTTTTTCATTATCAACAGGGATATTCATTATTGCCTCAATATTTATCTTTATTTCAAAAAATTAAACTATTGTACAGGGTTTCTGAACAAATGACAAAGGGGCAAATCGTCAAGATTAACCCCATAAATTTATAGTTGTCCCACTTTTAAATTTTATTGCAAGTGCGGTCAATTTTGAGATTATTTTGCAATAAATACCGTAAAACTATCCCTTATGTTGGCGAAGATTAAAGAAAATAATGATCGCCACGAGTACGATACCGATAATATCCGTAATGGTTTCAGGCACAATCAACATAAATGAACCAATAGCTAAGATAAGGCGTTGTAATCCATTCATTGGGTGCTTGAAATAGCCTTCTACGGCGGCGGATAGCCCTAATACCCCAATAATTGATGAACAGGTTACGCTGATAATATCAATAATATGAGGTAATGGGAAAGTTCTCGCCATCACCGCCACATCAGTGGTATCGATCATCATCATATTGGGATTATACACAAACATAAAAGGCACAATAAAACCTGCTAAGGCAAGGCGTAAAGACTGCCAGCCTGTTTTCATGGGATCGCCCTGTGCAATTCCTGCCCCAGCAAAAGCCGCTAAAGCTACAGGCGGAGTAATATTAGCGAAAATACCAAAATAAAACACAAACATATGAGCGACTAGCACAGGAATACCAAAGGTTGCCAATGCTGGAGCAGCCATTGTCGCAGTAATAATATAGGCAGGAATGGAAGGTAGCCCCATACCCAATATCATTGAAGCCAGCATCGTTAAAAAGAGGGTTAAAAATAATGAGCCTGCCCCTAAGGTAACGATAGAAGAAGTAATAATGCTACCGAAACTGGTCAAATTGACTACACCAATCACAATCCCTACTACCGCACAAGCTGCCATGACGGATAAAGACTGTTTTGCCCCATCTTCTAAGGCGGCAATAATGTCTTTTATTCCCATACGGGTTTCTTTGCGTAATTGGCTCACTAACACAGTAATACCAATGGTATAGCAAGCAGCATAAGCAATAGGCATTGCCTCAATTAAGAACCACACTAAGGCAACAATGGGTAACAACATATGTCCACGTTGTTTCATCACTTGTTTTAGTTGCGGTAACTGATCACGTGAAATCCCTTTTAAATTGAGTTTACCTGCCCGAAAATGCACTTGCGAAATCACGCCAAGATAATAAAGCAAGGCAGGCAATAATGCGGCAAGAGCGATCGTACCGTAACTGACCCCAGTGGTTTCAGCCATAATAAAAGCACTTGCCCCCATAATAGGTGGCAGGATTTGCCCGCCCACTGACGCACTCGCCTCAACCGCACCAGCAAAATTGCGATGATAGCCCACTTTTTTCATCAAAGGAATGGTAAAAGCGCCTGTACTCACAACATTTGCCACTGCTGCACCATTAATACTGCCCATAAAGCCACTTGAGATTACCGCAACCTTAGCTGGGCCGCCCTGTTTATCGCCAGCAATCGCCATAGCGAGATCGTTGAATAACTGCCCCATACCTGAACGTGCGAGAAATGCCCCAAATAGGATAAACAAGAAAATAAAACTCACTGATGCCCCAGTTGCTGAAGAATAAAGCCCTTCGGTTTTTAAATATAACTGCCCAAAAACATCAGCAAGATCATAAGGGCGTGTTAATAGGCGATCTGGCATAAAATCCATTGAGCTAATAAAAGGATAAATCAGAAAAATCAGAGCAAAAATAATCAGAACCCAGCCTGTTACTCGGCGAGTTGCCTCAAGAACCGCAATTACCGTCAGTACTGACATGATAATATCCAAATGATTAGGTATGCCGCCACGAACTGTCATAATGGCTTGATATTGATTAATTAAATACAACACGCCAGCTGCGGCAACCAATACTAAGAGCCAATCATACCATCTTACGCCCTTTTGACGGCTTTGCTGTGTGGCAGGATAAATTAAAAAGATAAGCACCAATCCTACACCAACATGGATTGCACGCTGTAATAAAGTTGGCATAGGAAAAAATGTAATATAAAGATGAAATAAAGAATACAAAACCGCAATAAGGCTAATAAGTCCTTTGGTAAATCGATTGTTGCTTTGCCGAGTAACAGATTCTCTATCGTATTTTTCTAAAATTTGTTCCGCTGACGGTTGAGCTACTGTTGAAGTTTGTTCATTCATAACAGGATCTCCCTAATAAAAAAATGGCTAATGGGGATCTTTGCCACTTGATATTGACCACAGAATAAGCGGGCAACATTTGAGCTAAAGGCACTGTTCCATTATTAGTTTGTAAACTGCCTTGCATATTGGGCGACACTACCCAATTTAACTCGGGCAACATTAGTTGTTGTTGGTAACCCACAAAACCACGAGGGATTTTCTCTATTATTTTTCCAGTGGCAGGCGTTCCAGCCCCAAAGGTTTGCAATAATGTTTGATACAACAATAATTGTTGATCCTGTTGCCGATAATATTCAATCCACCATTGCTTTTCTACCGAATGTCGCCAAACTAACTGAAATTCTGTGGCATATAAATAACAAGTGTAATGATCCGTTTGTAAACGCAAATATGGTATTGGATAACCTAAAATAAGGAACAAGCCTAAGCATAATAACAACCTAATCCACTTAAACTTGTTAATAGGTTTAACCATGCTTATTGCTTATTATTGACTTCATCATAATATTTTTTCGCCCCAGAGTGTAATGGTGCGACTAAGCCTTGTTGTGCCTCTTGCAAGCTAATATCTTTCGCTGCCTGATGGGAAGTTTGCAAGCGATCTAGGTTTTCAAACAAGGTTTTTGTCAATAAATACACATCATTTTCACTAAGATCCTGACGCACCACTAACGCATTTTTAATCGCCGCCGTTGGAATTGGTTCTGGATTACCATAAGTATTAGCAGGAATATCCATAGCATTAAAATAAGGGCTATTTTCAGCTAATTGACGCAAACCTTCGGCAGGAATTTCCACAATTTGCAAATCAAATCCCTGTTGTAACTCCATTAATGCTGAATTTGGCAAACCACTGGTTAAAAATGCCGCATCAAGACTTCCTGCTTTTAACGCATCAGCTGCTTCAGCATAACCGAGATAATCCACACGAATATCATCATAACTGATGCCAAATCCTGCTAATAAGGTGCGTGCATTTAGCTCAACGCCTGAATTTTGTGCGCCTGTAGCAATACGTTTACCCTTTAAATCACTAATGGTTTTAATCCCTGATTGCTTTGAAGTTACAATCTGTACATAGTTAGGATATAACGCCGCCACTTGAGCAACATTATCAATTTTATTGGGGAAATTACCTGTACCTTGCAAGGCATCATTAACCACATCGCTCATCACAAACGCCATTTCCACTTTTTTCTGGTTAAGCAAATTTAAATTTTCCACCGATGCCCCTGTGGTTTGGGTCTTGGAATTCGTGCCTAACTGGTTAGAATAAATCTCCGCCAAAGTAGAAGCTATAATGTTGTAAGGCCCAGAAGCCCCACCTGTGGCAATAGTAACAAAGCGACTTTGCACTTTATTTGTATCATCATTCGCCACGTCCGTTTGATTTTTTTCGCCACAAGCCATTAGGCTAAGAGCCAACAGTGCTGTGGTGGTAAGAGTTACCAGTTTATTTGTCATAATTTACTCCTGTATTATTTTAATGTTGTGATAATCTTTGTTATCTAATATAGCCGTTCCACTTTTTAAATTGAAACGACTATAATTGTTGTGTTTTCCTTTTTTATCACGAGAATAATAATCTTGTAAAGTAGAATGTTAAATGATTTTATATTCATTATTTATGAATAAAAATTCATTTAAAAATGACCGCACTTTTTGCTTATTTTATAGTCGTTCCAATTAAAAATGTGGCAAGATGATAACAATAAGATTGTTAAAGTGCGGTTGGTTTTTAAATTATTCTTCACTTTCATTTCTCCGTTATTGCTAACGGTTTTCGCCCCCTTTTACAAAGGGGACGACCTACTTTCTTTACTCGTGTAAAGAAAGTAGGCAAAGAAACACGCCCCTAGAAAAAGCCTTTATCCAGCCTTTCACTAAGAACGATATACGAATAATTTTGGAACTCGCTACGCTCAAACAGCCAAAATTATTCTATCGTTCTAAGTTTAGGCTGGGGCTTTTTAAGGGGTAAGGGAGCGTTATTTGCTTTCTTAGTTTTATAGTCAATTAAAATAAAAAAACGGTCAAAAATTTTTGTATTTTTGACCGCACTTTATTTCACAAAAGATGAACGCAAAGCTACTTATTTGACTTCTAAGGTAATTCCATCAAATAATTTTTGAATCGCTGTATTATCACGCAATTTTTCTGCTTTCTCCACCTGAGTACGGGTAAGATGTGGTGAGAAGTATTGAATAAAATCATACATATAATTGCGTAAGAAGGTGCTGTGTTTAAAGGCTATTTGGGTGGTGCTGGCTTTAAATAAATGGCTTGCATCTAACGCAAGTAAATCAGAATCCGCTTGCGTATGTGCCATTGATGCCATAATGCCTACCCCAAGTCCCAAACGGACATAAGTTTTAATCACATCAGCATCAGTGGCAGTAAAGACAATGTTAGGCAAAATCCCTGCTTTATTAAAGGCATAATCAAGATCGGATACACCTGTGAAACCAAAAGTATAGGTTACTAAGGGATATTTACCTAATTCTTCAATGGTTAAATTTTTACATTGTGCCAAAGGGTGATCGGACTTCACAATAACCGAACGATTCCACATATAGCAAGGCAATAGCACTACATCATCAAACAAATATTGTGCCTCAGTGGTAATCGCAAGATCCACTTCGCCAGATAATAAGGCATCATAAATCTGTGTTGGCGATCCTTGATGAACATGCAAACTCACTTCGGGATATTGTTTACAAAAGCGTTGAATAATGCTTGGTAACATATAGCGAGCTTGGGTATTGGTTGTAGCAATACGAAGTACACCATGATTAGGGCGGGTATATTCATTAGCAATGGATTTAATTGCTTGCGTTTTTACTAAAATTTCTCGTGCAATTGTAATGATCTTTTCCCCTGCGGGGGTAACACTTTTAATATGTTTACCATTGCGTTCAAAAATTTCTAAACCCAATTCATCTTCAAGTAAACGTACTTGTTTACTAATACCGGGTTGTGAGGTATATAACGCATTAGCCGCCTCAGTAACATTCAAATTTTGGTTGACGATTTCAACAATATAGCGAAGTTGTTGGATTTTCATAGCCATTTACCCATTCAATTATTTATTTTTATAACGTTTGCTCATTTCTGAATAACGTTTAACTGCTCGACGTATTTTCGCTGTTTTAGGACGCCGTTTGGTTTTGGTCAAATCTAATTTACTTTCTGTTTCTGGGGGTAAATCCACTAACTGGCGTAAATAATTTACCGTAGCTAAATCCACCTCTTGCCAACCACCACGCGGTAAACTTTTGATTAATTTGATATTACCATAACGAATACGGATTAAACGGCTTACTTGCACCCCTTGTGATTCCCATAATCGTCTTACTTCACGATTGCGTCCTTCCATTAAGGTTACATCAAACCATTGGTTCATTCCAACACCGCCACTAACACTAATACGGTTAAATTTTGCTGGTCCGTCCTCTAATTGTACGCCTTTACGCAAACGTTGTAACATAGCTTCATCAACTTCGCCAAAAACTCGCACAGAATATTCTCGCTCAATTTCCCGGCTTGGGTGCATTAATCGGTTGGCTAACTCGCCATCGGTAGTAAATAATAACAACCCTGAAGTATTAATATCTAAACGTCCTACTGCAATCCATCTAGCGCCAGTTAAACGGGGTAAACGATCAAATACTGTTGCTCGCCCTTCGGGATCGTGGCGAGTACAAAGTTCCCCTTCAGGTTTATAATACATTAATACGCGACAAATTTCTTTTTGTACAGGCTTTAGATTCACTAAATGTCCATCAATACGGATTTTAGTATTTTCGTTTACTTCAATACGATCACCTAAGCTGGCGATCTTACCGTCAACACTCACACGATTTTCTGCAATTAGGGTTTCAAGTTCTCGGCGTGAACCTTGCCCTGCTCGTGCTAACACTTTTTGTAGCTTTTCCCCTTTTACTGTTGAGGTGGTAAGCGTTTTTTTCCCCGTTGCCGGTTTAGCTGATTTATGGGGAGTAGGATTTCTTTGTTGTTTCATATAACCTCTTGTCGCTTTCGCAAGCGTCATTGTATGCAAAATATTTAAATAAAAGGCTCGGTAGATCCGCTCCCTTCTCTTAAAATCGTTGGACTATCTGTTGTCAGATCCACGACAGTGGTAGGTTGCTGTCCTAAATATCCACCATGAATAATTAAATCCACTTGATGCTCTAAACGTTCTCTTATTTCTTCAGGATCAGAATAAGTTAAATATTCATCATTAGGTAACATTAACGAACAAGACAAAATTGGCTCGCCTAAAGTACGCAATAAATCTAATGCAATTTGATTATCAGGCACACGAATACCAATGGTTTTACGTTTTGAAGTCATTAAACGGCGTGGTAATTCCTTGGTGGCTGTGAGAATAAAGGTATAACGCCCCGGCGTATTATTTTTAATTAGGCGATAAGCAGTATTATTTACTACTGAATAGGTAGACAATTCAGATAAATCACTACAAACCAAAGTAAAATTATGCCCCTCTGGTAGCTGCCGAATACGCACAATCCTTTCCATAGCATGTTTATCGCCGATCATACAACCTAAGGCATAACCTGAATCCGTAGGATAAACAATTACCCCACCTTTTTTCAAAATTTCTACCGCTTGATTAATTAATCTCACTTGCGGATTTTCTGTATGTATATAAAAAAATTGACTCATAATATCATCTAGACGTCATACGTCCCCTTCAAAATAATACGCTGTTGGCACAGCTTGGCTTATTTTAAATTGAAACGACTATATAACCAAAAGTTATCACATTATATACCTATTACTTTAAATACTATACTTTTTTATCTTTTTCTTGAAAAATAGCATGTTGAAGGACAAACTTATCATCACAATTCAAAGCTAAGGACTTGCCTAACTCAATCCAAGCACAAGGAAAATGAAAATCCGATCCTGCCGAACACAATAAATCAAATTCTTTCGCCCATCTTAATAATAACTCACGCTGTTGCGAGCTTTGTCCGCACCCAGCCACTTCTAGCCCATCGCCTTGCCATTGACAGAAATCTGTTATTAAACGCTTGATCCAGCGATTGGTCATATTATAACGTAAAGGGTGGGCAAGAATAGCCAATCCGCCTGCTTGATGAATAGCACTAATCGCACCTGCTATCTCGCACCATTGCGGTTTGACATAAGCGGGTTTGCCTTGAGCGAGATAACGTTTAAAGGCTTGAGCAATATCTTTCGCTTTGCCTATATTCACTAAATAACGGGCATAATGGGCTCGAGTAACCTCCCCATTTGCTAAAGCACTTGCCCCAATAAAGGCTTGTTCAATGCCCAATAATTGTAATTTATCGGCAATCATTAACGCTCGTTGTTGACGTAACTGTGCCTGAATGGACAATAAACGCTGTATTGCCGAGTGTTGTATATCAAAACCAAGTCCGACAATATGAATCTCTTTATTTTGCCAAAGCGTTGAAATTTCCACACCATTAATTAGCCTAATGCCATAATGCTGTGCCGCACTATGTGCCTCAGTCAACCCTGCTACAGTATCATGATCGGTTAATGCCAAAATATCCACACCTTGCTGTTTTGCTCGTATCACTAGCTCAGTAGGGGTTAAAACGCCGTCAGAAAAGGTACTATGGCTATGTAAATCATAAATCATCTTGTACTGCCTATTAAAACGACTATAAATTAATCAATAAAGTAGATAGGTTACTGCTATATACGAAAAAAGGGAACATTATGTTCCCTCATCACAATCAATTACACTTTATATAGTTTTCCCACTTTAAAATGATACGGCATTGGTACGCCTCGCCGTACTACTTGTACTGTCGGCGTACCGCCTTGTCTCATTCTAAATTGAAACGACTATACTATTAAAGTGCAGATTTTGCCTTTTCAACTAAAGCAGCAAAAGCGACTTTGTCAAATACTGCAATATCAGCAAGGATCTTACGATCGATCTCAACAGAAGCTTTTTTCAAGCCATTGATGAATTTGCTGTATGATAAACCGTTTTGACGGGCTGCTGCGTTAATACGAGCAATCCATAATTGACGGAATTGGCGTTTACGTTGACGACGGTCGCGATAAGCATATTGACCAGCTTTAATTACCGCTTGGAATGCAACACGATAAACACGTGAACGTGCACCATAATAACCTTTAGCAGCCTTAAGAATTTTCTTATGACGTGCTCTTGCAATAACACCACGTTTTACACGAGCCATTATTTAATCTCCTATCTATCTATTTTAAACTAAAGTTAACTAATCGTACGACAAGTGCTTAGGCATAAGGCAAGCACGCAACTACTAAAACTTGGTCTGCTTTCGCTACCATAGTTTTATGACGTAAATGACGTTTACGCTTAGTAGATTTTTTAGTCAAAATATGACGTAAGTGAGATTGTTTACGTTTAAAGCCACCAGACGCTGTTTTTTTAAAACGTTTAGCAGCACCACGTACTGTTTTAATTTTAGGCATTGTTTAAAAACTCCGCATTGTTTAAGTTAATATACTATAATTAGGCGAATAAAAATTGATTAAACCGAAGTTCAATCAATCTATTATTACTTGCTAAAAGCACTAATTATTTCTTTTTCGGGGCTAATACCATAACCGCTTGACGACCTTCTAATTTCCCGGGTGCAGATTCCACCACTGAAATATCCGCAAGATCATTTTTCACTCGCTCAAGGACTTCTAAGCCAATTTCTTGGTGAGCCATTTCACGTCCGCGAAAACGAACAGTAATTTTGGCTTTATCCCCATCTTCTAAAAAGCGAATCAGGCTGCGTAGTTTTACCTGATAATCGCCTTCGTCTGTACCCGGACGGAATTTAATTTCCTTCACTTGTACAACTTTCTGCTTTTTCTTCTGCTCTTTTGCCGCTTTATCTTTTTCATAGAGGTATTTGCCATAATTCATAATACGACAAACTGGCGGTTCTGCATTTGGGCTGATTTCCACTAAATCCAATTCAGCTTGCTCAGCTTGCTCTAATGCTTGTTGAATAGATACGATACCTGCTTGTTCACCATGTTGATCAATCAAGCGGACTTCTTTCACCCTAATTTCTTCATTGATACGGTTAGGGCGATTATTCGCTGGAGCTCGTTTTGCAGTTTTAATAATATGTTCCTCTAAGTCAATTAATAATAACGGTTAGCCTTGCTTGCTAGCCCATAGGCAATCCTTGTTAGACCAAAAGCAAGAAGATTTGCCATTTTTATGACAAAAAACGGGCAAATTTTAAATAAAAATCCTAAGGTTGGCAAGTAGATTTTAGGCGAAATTACCTGCTTCAAAGAAAAAATATTTTCAAAACTGACCGCACTTTTAATTCCGCCTCTAATCCAAATAGAAAAAAATCCCCTAACGCCTATTATTCGTTTAAAAGGGATTTTCACTATTTAATCAAAATTAATCCGCATAGCTATCGGCAATAGCTAAGGCTTGATCAATAACCTCTAACCCCTTGATTAAATCCTGTTCATCAATGGTTAATGGCGGAGCAATATGAATGCGATTAAAATGATGAAATGGCCATACCCCATTTTTCTTACATTCTGCTACGGTTTCTAACACAGGACGATATTGCTCTGTCGTTGGGTTATAAGGGACAATTTTTTCTCTGGTTTGTTGATTTTTCACTAACTCAATCGCCCAAAACATACCAATACCTCGGCATTCACCTACTGATTTATGTTTCGCTTTAATTTCCGCTAATTTTGGCTTAATAATACGTTTTTCAAGATCTTGCACCCGTTGTAAGATATTTTCTTCGGCAAACACCTCAAACGTGGCGACACCGGGGGCACAAGCAAGTGGGTGTCCTGAATAGGTTAAGCCACCGGGGTACACTCGCTCTCTAAAGGTATCAAAAATCGCATCGGTCATTATCACACCACCTAACGGCACATAACCTGAGTTTACCCCTTTAGCAAAAGTTAATAAATCTGGCACAATTCCAAAATTTTCTACCGCAAATAATTTGCCTGTTCGTCCAAATCCAACCATCACTTCATCGCAAATTAACATTAAACCATATTTATCACAAATAGCACGCACACCGGCTAAATAGCCATCAGGTGGCACTAATACCCCATTGGTTCCTACCACTGTTTCTAGCATAACGGCGGCAATCGTGCCAGCGCCCTCAAATTGAATAGTGCTTTCTAAATGGGCTAACGCTCGCTCACATTCTTGTTGTTCATTCTCTGAATGGAAAGCAGAACGATAAGCATAAGGCCCATAAAAATGGACTACTGCTGGATCTGCTGTGGTTTCATTCGCCCAGCGTCTTGGATCGCCCGTTAAGGAAATCGCTGTTGAGGTTGCACCATGATAAGAACGATAGAAAGTCAATATTTTACGTTTTCCTGTATGCAATCTTGCCATACGCACCGCATTTTCATTGGCATCTGCCCCACCATTCGTGAAGAAAACGTGGTTAAGATTGCCCGGGGCTGCTTCTGCGATTAATTTCGCCAACTTTCCTCTGGTTTCATTTGCCATTGCAGGTTGAATGGTTGGTAATACCGCTAATTGATCTTGGATTGCTTTAATCAATTTGGGGTGGCGATGCCCTAAATTCACATTCACTAATTGTGAAGAAAAATCTAAATATTCTTTGCCCTCATAATCCCAAAACACACTGCCCTCTGCGCCAGCAATAGGTACTGGCGAGATTTTATCTTGTGCTGACCAAGAATGAAAAACATGATTACGATCATCTTGTAATACTTGTTTACCACGAACAGGATCTTTAGCAGCTTGAGCGGCTGGGTTGTGTAAATCTGTCATATAATTCTCCTTAGACTAAATATCATTTAATGATTGAAAATATATTGGTTAATTACGCTAAATAGCGTGCTAAAAACTCTTGTAAACGTGGGGATTTGGGTTGACTGAAAAAGATTTCCGGTTCAGCCCGTTCCACCACTAAACCTTTATCCATAAACACCACTTCATGGCTCACTTGACGAGCAAATTCCATTTCATGGGTAACCACAATCATGGTATACCCCTCTTTAGCGAGAGCTTTCATCACCCCTAACACTTCATCAACTAATTGCGGATCTAATGCAGAAGTGGGTTCATCAAATAAAATGACTTCCGGTTTCATCGCCAACGCTCTCGCAATCGCTACTCGTTGCTTTTGTCCACCTGATAATGAAAATGGATAAGCATCAGCTTTATGATCCATTCCCACCTTTTGCAATAACACCATAGCCTCGTCAATGGCTTGTTGGCGATCAACACCTAATACATGCACAGGGGCTTCGATCACATTGCCTAAAATAGTTAAATGTGGCCAAAGGTTAAAACTTTGAAAAACCATTGCTGTTTTGGCTCGTATCCTTGCCAAATCTTTATTAGACTGCGGTTTACCTTGCTCCGTAATGCCAATCCGCTCTCCCGTAATAAAAATCTTGCCACGATCAGGTTGTTCCAACCAGTTAATACAACGTAATAAAGTTGATTTTCCTGAACCAGAAGGACCTAAAATACTAATGGTTTGTCCTTTTTCTACTTGAATGGAAATATCTCTTAACACTTCTATTCCATCAAAACTTTTTGAAATATTTTTAATCTCAACGGCGTATGTTGCTTTGCTCATAACTTAACCCTCTACTTATGGCTGATTTATTCAGTAATTTCATTGCATAATCAATAATTAAACTTAAAATCCAATACAATCCCATCGCCACCACAAAGGCTTCAATAGGAATGAAATAATTGGCTTGTACCGCTGCGGCAACCCCCGTTAATTCCCTTACCGTAATAATGGTTAAAAATGCAGTGTCTTTGAGTAAATAAACAAATTGGTTAGCCAATAAGCTACTGGAACGCAACAATAATTGCGGTAAAATCAATAAATACACCATCTTATTGCGACCAAACCCCTGACTTAATGCCGCCTCCACTTGTCCCTGTGGTAACGTCGCTCGCAATCCACGAAAAATCTCGGCAAAATACGCCCCATGATAGGTAATCAAGCCAATTAACCCCGCCGTCCAAGCGTCCATTGTGATACCTAATGCAGGTAAACCGTAATACAATAAATACACATAAATCAAAAAAGGTAAGGTACGCATTGTGTCAATCGCAAGCAATAATAAACGGCGTAATGGATTGAGCTTACCCTCCAGCAAAAATAAACAGACAATGCCCAGTAAAAATGCCACTATTGCAGACTGCACAAACAAATTTAACGTAGTAATAAATCCTGTCCAAAACTGTTCTCGTTCTGCCCATAATATTGTCCAAGCGTCCATCATTCTCTCCTTAGGCTGCTAAGCGATGCACATAGCGTTCTGCCCAACGTTGTAATTTCAACATAATACCGATCATCAACATATACAGCACACAAGCTGCCAAAATTGGCGGTAAAGGTTCATAAGTTACCGCAGCGATACGATTGGTTACCCTTGTAAGATCCACAACCCCAATAACCGCTACAGCAGGGCTTGCTTTAACCAAAAAGCTCATTTC
Organism: Volucribacter amazonae; assembly: GCF_029783845.1. Taxonomy (NCBI): domain Bacteria; kingdom Pseudomonadati; phylum Pseudomonadota; class Gammaproteobacteria; order Pasteurellales; family Pasteurellaceae; genus Volucribacter; species Volucribacter amazonae. The sequence goes on from NZ_LWID01000001.1 coordinate 133,073, forward strand.
ATTTACCAAACCCGGTAAGCTGGTTAAGCACATTTGTGGCAACATTATCCGCCGAAAGGTAAGCATCGGTGTCATACCTGCCGCTTTAGCTGCTTCTAATTGCTCTCGTGAAAAAGCGTGAAAAGCATTACGCCAAATCTCCGCATTAAATGCCGAGGTATTAATCACCAATGCCATTAATGCCGCAACATTCCGATCCAATTCAATACCTAAAGCTGGAAAGCCTACAAAAATAAATAATACAAGGGTAACTAACGGAATTGCTCGGGCAAAACTGGTATAAATTGCCATTAATTGAGCAATAAAAGGCACCTTAAAATACCGTAACAAGGCAATCACTAACCCTAATACTAATCCGATAACAATGGCTAATACACAAAGCCATAGCGTGGTTAAACCACCTTCTAATAACATTATCCATTCACCAATTTCCATCTTCTACCTCACGACTAAAGGGGGGCGATCCCCTAGCTTAAAGGATTAAGCTAGGACATAGATTTATTGACTAATCATCTCTAAGTATTGTTGCTCCGAAGTAATGGGGGTAGTCGGTAAATCAGGTAAACTTTCGCCAAACCATTTTTGTTGAATTTCCGCTAATTTGCCATTAGCACGAATATGCTCAATAAATGCCGTTAAGAATGCCAATACTTCTGGACTATCTTTAGGTACAGGCCAAGCGTGATAACCTGCTCCTGAAACCGCCATACCCATTTTAAAGACCTTAGGACGTTGAGTCGTTAAGGTTTTCGCCCCTGCATAAGCACTTACCACATAATCTAAACGTCCATTGGCTAAATCTGCATAAGCCTCAGGATAAGAAGTATATTCCACCACTTTCCCTAACTTGCCACCACTTTCCGCTAGCATCACCTCTAATTCGGGTAAACGTGCTAATGCCACACTGCCTGCTTGCACGCCTAAGGTCTTTCCTGCCAAATCTGCCGCCGATTGCACGCTGTCATCTTTAGTGCGTAACACCACATAATGGGTTGCAGTCATCACTGGCGGAGCAAAATTAAACCGTTGCAAACGTTCTGGCGACACCACTGCTCCCGTAATGGCGGCATCATATTTACCTGCTAATACCGCTGGCAATAAGCCTGTCCAAGGCATAATTTCTTGTTTAATTGCAAAGGGAGCATAGGCTTTTAATTCCACCATTAAGTCTTCCGTAAATCCTGCTGGCTTACCGTCCTTAATCATTTCAAAAGGGGCATAATCATCTTCCGTTGCCACCGACAAATAGCCTCGCTGTTTTACTTCATCAAGGCTTACCGCCGCAGCTTGTCCAAGCCATAACGCCGATAACACCAACACCAAACCTTTTCGGCAGCTTGCAGAGATACTCGCTAATCCACTCACAGTCTTTTTAGATGAAATCTTACTTTTAATCTCTTTCATTGGATACTCCTTACAAATAAGCATTAAAAATTAAAAACAATCTAATAAATTCAAGGCATGGATAGTTTATATCAAATTAAAATTAAAAGATCAACAATGAAATGAAAAATAATTTAATAAAAATACAATTTTTTAATCGATAAAATGAAAATACCACAATAAAAATAAGATTTTGTTAGTTTTAAGCTAATCTCAATAAAGTAAGTGCGGTCAGATTTTTAATTATTTTCAACAATCTCATCAAATTGATAAAAATTCTCAAAACTGACCGCACTTTTGATAGAGAAAAACTGAAGCTATTAACTTTTCTTGCAAAATAAATTTCGCCCAAATAAATGAATAACCAACGCCGATGCCACAATAACCACACCTAACCATTGATAGAAGTTTAATCGTTCTTGCAATAACACAATGCCAAATAGCAAACTAATTACAGGCACACCCAACGATAAAGGAGTAACCTGAGAGGCGGGATATTTCGCCAATAGCTTTACCCATAATCCATAACCGATAATCGTTGCGAAATAAGCCAAAAACCCCGCTGAAAGCCACACTTGCCAACTAAGTTGATAGATATTCTGGCGAATATATTCCATATCGTTTTGATAATAGGCGAATAATAAAAACCAAACTGGCGTGAATAAATTGCCCCATACCACCAAAGCAAAAGGATCTGTTCGCCCAATTTTTTTCACGACAATATTGCCCAATGCCCAAGATAATGCCGAACCAAGTACCAAGAATAATCCCAACATCGGCACATAACTATGTTGTTGCCCAATTCCTATGCAAATAAAACCAATAATCGCCACTAAAATCGCAAGCCATTCATTAGGGCGAGCTTTTTCGCCCAAACAAAATACCGCAATCAACACCGTAAAAAAGGCTTGTGATTGCACAATCAATGCAATCAAGCCTGTTGGTAATCCTGTGGCAATAGCACTAAACATAAAAGCAAATTGGGCAAAATTACTGATCAAACCGTATAACAAGAGTAATTTCCAGCTTACTTGTGGGCGTTTAAGCCAAAAAATAAAAGGAAATACCACCAATAAAAACCGCAAACAGCCGAGCAACAAGGGATCAATCTCCTCTATCCCCAACTTCATAAAATAAAAGTTAATTCCCCAAATGGCGATAACCAACAAAGCGGCAAATTTATCTCGTTGTTGCATAGCGAAACCTCTATCTAAAAAAACATCAATAACGCTATCACAAACACAAAAAATATCAAACATATTTAAATAATAATTAATTTATTAAGATTTATATTGAAAATTAATCATATTTTATTTTATAGTGTTAAGGCTGATATAACACAACTAAGTAAAGGAGAAAATCATGATTGCATTAATTACTGGAGCAAGTGCAGGCTTTGGACGAGTCATCGCACGTAAATTAGCCAAAATTGGTTACAAAGTGATCGTAACTGCTCGCCGCCACGAACGTCTGTTAGCATTACAACAAGAATTAGGCGAGAATTGCTTACCGCTTGCCTTTGATATTAGTGATGAACAAGCCACCTTAGAGGCTATTGCTAGCCTGCCCGCAAAATGGCAAGATATTGATATATTAGTAAATAATGCAGGATTAGCCTTAGGGATTGAAGCGGCACAAAATGCCTCTCTTGAAGATTGGAAACAGATGATCGCCACGAATATTACAGGATTAGTCACCATTACCCACGCTATTTTGCCAACCATGGTAAAACGCAATCAAGGTTTAATTGTTAATCTAGGTTCAATCGCAGGTTCTTATGCTTATCCAGGTGGCAACGTTTATGGCGGTACGAAAGCCTTTGTGAAACAATTTAGTTTAAATTTGCGTGCCGACTTAGTGGGAACAGGCGTGCGTGTATCCAATATTGAACCCGGCTTATGTGGTGGCACTGAGTTTTCTAATGTACGTTTCCATGGCGATGATGCTAAAGCCTCAGCACTTTATGCCAATGTGGATTATATTACAGCGGAAGATATTGCGAATACCGTTGCTTGGATCGCTCAATGCCCACCACATATGAATATTAACCGTATTGAAATCATGCCTGTCGCCCAAGCCTCAGCGGGGTTAGTGGTAAAGAAAAAAGAGGGATAATATCATCACTTGTGGTAGATTAACGCTAAACCGAAAACGAGAATAAACGTTTTCGGTTTATTTGATACTATTTGTAGCTAAAATAATACAGCGTTAGCACAGCTCGCCACTAAATTATTTAAATTCCGCCCAGACAGGAGCATGATCGGAAGGTTTTTCCATAGCACGAATATCTAATGCAATGCCTGTTTGCACACAACGTTGTGCTAAAGTTTGATTTGCCAAAATATGATCAATGCGTAAGCCTCGATTATCATCAAAACCTTTTGAACGATAATCAAACCACGAAAACTGATCGTTCACAGTAGGATTTAAATGACGAAAAGTATCAACTAATCCTAGATCATACAAACGCTGATACCACTCACGTTCTTCGGGTAAAAAAGAACATTTCCCTGTACGCAACCAGCGTTTACGGCTCTCTTCCCCAATACCAATATCTAAATCCGTTGGGCTAATATTCATATCGCCCATAATAATCACGTTTTCACTCGGCAAATCTTGTTGCAAGTAATGAAGCAAATCTTGGTAAAATTTTTGTTTAGCCGGGAATTTGGTTTCATGCTGGCGTGATTCGCCCTGTGGAAAATACCCATTGATTACTGTCAAAGATCCCATTTCCGTATCAAAATCCGCCATGATAATCCGTTTTTGTGCTTCTTCTCCATCAGTTGGGAAACCTTTTCTTACTGCTTTAGGCTGTTGTTTAGTGAGCAAAGCAACACCATAATGCCCTTTTTGCCCATAATGAAATACATGATAACCTAAATGTTCCACTAACTCATAAGGAAATGCCTCGTCCGCAACTTTAATTTCTTGCAAACCCAATACATCAGGCTGATATTGTTTAACCACCGCCTCTAACTGATGCGGTCTTGCTCTCAATCCATTAATATTAAAAGAGATTACTTTCATGATAAAATCCTATACACAAAAATGGCTAATTCTACCTGATAGTACAAGGATTTCCTATCAAAAATCGGAAAATAGTTTACAAAATAATCCTGTTAGCCTACCAATGCTGTTTGCAAATAACTTAAACGTTCTATATTGGTAAGATAATGCCCTAGCGCTTGTTCTTCTGGTTTATAAAGATAAGGAATTTCGCCCAATAATGGTGCATCAATTTTGTTAGATAATACGTCAATCACTTCTGCATAATGCCCAAGACAAGGATTAATCCGATTTGCCACCCAACCTAACAAAGGCACGCCCGTTTGAGCAATAGCTTGTGCGGTTAATAAACCATGATTAATACAGCCCTCTTTTATACCAACAACTAATATTACTGGCATATTGCGTTGTTTTACCCAATCAGCAAAACTCATTTCTCGATTAATCGGAGTCAGCCAGCCAAAGGTTCCCTCCACCAATACGGATTGATAAGTTTTTATCAAATGATCTAAATTTTGATTAATTTTATTGAGATCCACAAGATCCTGACAAGCAAGTGTAAGCATTTGCGACTGTTCAAAGGTATAACTGTTCGCTTGTTCATAGGGCAAGTTCTGTTGGCTACTGTGCATTAATATTTTAACATCAAGATTATCTTGATATTGTTGTGGGGGCGTTGCATAAACACTGCTATCCGCATTATAAGCAATGGGTTTATAACCAACAATTTGCACATTTTGCTGTTGCAATGCCTGAATTATTGCACGACTTGCAATGGTCTTACCCACATTGGTGTCAGTTCCTGTAATAAAAAAACTACTCATTTTATGATCCCCTTTATTCAAGTAGGGGGATTTTAAAAGAATTTATTCTGAAAAAAATTGAGCTAACACAAGTTTTTGTTAAATATCAACAAGATCGCTAACTTTATTTTAAATTTTTCAATAAATCACCATTATAAATATGTTTTTTTATTGCTGAACTGGCTACGATAGGGCTATTCAACGCATAATGACTCGTGCCAATAGCAACTTCAAGATTATCTAATAACAAGTTTTCTTTTAGTTTTTGCTGTAAACGAGGTAAAAAGATCTCTTTCGCTGCCAATAAACTTGAGCTAATAATAATTTTTTCTGAGGAAAAAATATTAATCAAGTTCATTAATACATAAGATACACTATCTGCAATATGATAGAGAATTTTTATTGCATTTTCATTACCTTGTTTCGCTTGTTCACAAACAAAACGAATTTTTTGTTCGCCATCAATCAGTGCATTTTGTGGAAAAAGTTTATCAACAAGTTGATAAATACTATGATGGGTAACTTGATGATAAAGCTGATGACGCTCAACTTCAGATAAATCTTGATTGATTAAATCATGCAATTCACTAAAGGCAGGAACGGCGACTTTGTTAATATTCATACGGGTATAACGTTCCGAATTAACAGGTTCTCCCTTAATTAACACACTCATATTAATCACATCATCTAATTGTAAAAATAATACATTATGACTATTAATTGCACTCCCTAAACTGGACTCTGCAAAAATCCAAGTTTGGAAATATTCATTAAGCAAAATAGGACAAGGAAAGTGCGGTTCAAATAATGCTAATAAATCTAGATCATCAAAATTATGTCGCCCTAATTTTTTCAAAAATTGCCCATGATGATGTAATTCTCCCGCAACCACTACTGAGACCGCCAAGAGTCTTCCACTTTCTTGCTGAATTTGTTGTAGAAAATGACCGATAGATTGCGTTATAAATTGTGCTAAATCTTGCTGTTTCTCCTCAGTCAAGACAAAAGTCATTTGTTTAATAACATTATCATTCAATTCACATAAGCTAATTTCAAAACTATCTTCTAATAAAGTTGCACAAATCGTTCGCCAATAAAACGGCGATAAACAAAGCCCAATCGCTGGACGACCTCGTACAATATTGGTTTGTACAGTACGTTCCATCACAAAATTGGCTTGGATTAACTGACGTGTTAATTCTGTAATACTCGCTGGGGCAAAACCTGATAATTTAGAAAGATCAATACGAGAAATTAATTCAAATTGCTCAACCAAACGATAAATAATTCCCAACTGTTGGGCTTTCATTGCCACTGAAATCTGTTTTTTTACTCTAGGCATAATCTATTACCCATTAATTTTATTAAATAAAAAATACTCCATAAGATAGTTTTTTAGTTATACCTATTAATCCTGATTATGACAATAATTTTCCCTAAATTCTGTGGACTAGGTCACAAAATTATTGTGAAAAACACAAATTTTTTGTGATTAGATTTTGGTAAAAAAATGATATTGAGGTAAACTACCGAAACTTAATTTTTAACGAAAACTGAGTAAATTTTGAGGTTAATATGACGAAAATTGCATCTATCGCAGATGTTTTAACGGGAAAAGTGGCTGTGGGCGATACAGTAACTGTACGAGGTTGGGTACGTACTCGCCGAGATTCTAAAGCAGGTTTATCTTTTTTAGCTGTTTATGACGGTTCTTGCTTTGCACCTGTTCAAGCTATTGTAAATAATGATATTGCTAATTATGACAGCGAAATTTTACGCTTAACCACCGGTTGTTCTGTTATTGTAACAGGAACAGTTGTAGAATCTCCCGCACAAGGGCAAGCTGTTGAATTGCAAGCCTCACAAGTAGAAGTAACAGGTTGGGTTGAAGATCCCGAAACTTACCCTATGGCGGCAAAACGTCATTCTATTGAATATTTACGCGAAGTCGCTCATTTACGTCCTCGTACCAACATTATTGGTGCTGTAGCTCGTGTGCGTCATTGCTTAGCCCAAGCCATTCATCGCTTTTTCCATGAACAAGGCTTTTATTGGGTAGCAACTCCGTTAATTACAGCTTCCGATACCGAAGGGGCTGGCGAAATGTTCCGCGTTTCTACATTAGATTTAGAAAATCTTCCTAGAGATGACAAAAGTGCGGTGGATTTTAGCCAAGATTTTTTTGGTAAAGAGGCTTTCCTTACTGTATCAGGGCAATTAAATGGCGAAACCTATGCTTGTGCTTTAAGTAAAATTTATACTTTCGGCCCAACTTTCCGAGCAGAAAACTCTAATACAACTCGACACTTAGCGGAATTTTGGATGGTTGAACCCGAAGTCGCCTTTGCTACCCTTGCGGATAATGCAAAATTAGCTGAAGATATGCTGAAATATGTATTTAATGCAGTACTCAACGAACGCCGAGATGACTTAGAATTCTTTGCGAAACATGTAGATAAAGAAGTAATCAACCGCTTAGAACACTTTGTCAAAGCTGATTTTGCACAAATTGACTATACTGATGCCATTGATATTTTATTAAAATCAGGCAAATCCTTTGAATTCCCTGTGGAATGGGGCATTGATTTATCTTCAGAACATGAACGCTATCTTGCCGAAGAATACTTCAAATCCCCTGTGGTAGTAAAAAATTATCCTAAAGATATTAAAGCCTTCTATATGCGTTTAAATGATGATGGCAAAACAGTTGCTGCAATGGACGTATTAGCCCCTGGAATTGGTGAAATCATCGGCGGTTCTCAACGTGAAGAACGTTTAGAGGTTTTAGATAAACGTATGCTAGAAATGGGCTTAAATCCTGAGGATTATTGGTGGTATCGTGATTTACGCCGTTATGGCACAGTACCGCACTCAGGCTTTGGTTTAGGCTTTGAACGTTTAATCGTCTATGTTACTGGGGTACAAAATATTCGTGATGTGATTCCTTTCCCTCGCTCCCCTCGTAACGCAAACTTCTAATTATCCCTATCCCCTCTTTTGAGGGGATATTGTTTATCAATTTGCAAGGATTTTCTATGGCTTACACAACCTTCTCCCAAATCAAAAACGATCAACTAAAAGAACCTATGTTCTTTGGGCAAAATGTCAATGTCGCTCGCTATGATCAACAAAAATACGAAACCTTTGAAAAACTGATTGAAAAACAGCTTTCCTTTTTCTGGCGACCAGAAGAAGTGGACGTTTCACAAGATCGCATTGATTATGCTAGTTTACCAGAACATGAGAAACATATTTTTATCAGTAATTTAAAGTATCAAACACTACTTGATTCAATCCAAGGACGTAGCCCCAATGTTGCTTTACTGCCAGTGGTTTCTATTCCTGAATTAGAAACTTGGATTGAAACTTGGACATTCTCTGAAACTATTCATTCTCGTTCCTACACCCATATTATTCGTAATATCGTTAATGATCCCTCAGTCGTCTTTGATGATATAGTGACCAATGAAGAAATTATCAAACGAGCCAAAGATATTTCCGCCTACTATGATGATTTTATTCGTGATACGCAACTTTATACCCTCTATGGCGAAGGTACTTATACTGTTGACGGACAACAATGCGTGGTTAGCTTACGCAATCTAAAACGCCAATTATACCTCTGTTTAATGAGCGTTAATGCTCTAGAAGCCATTCGTTTTTATGTTTCCTTTGCCTGTTCTTTTGCTTTTGCTGAACGCAAACTAATGGAAGGCAATGCCAAAATCATCAAATTTATTGCCCGAGATGAAGCCTTGCACTTAACAGGAACTCAGCATATTTTAAATATTATGGCATCAGGGCAAGATGATCCTGAAATGGCTGAAATTGCTGAAGAATGTCGCCAAGAGGCTTATGAGCTTTTTGTTGCTGCTGCTGAACAAGAAAAAGAATGGGCAGATTATTTATTTAAAGATGGATCAATGATCGGCTTGAACAAGGATATTTTAGTGCAATATGTTGAATATATTACCAATATCCGTATGCAAGCCGTAGGATTACCATTGCCGTTCAAAACCCGATCTAATCCTATCCCTTGGATCAATGCGTGGCTAGTATCAGATAATGTACAAGTTGCCCCACAAGAAGTTGAAGTCAGCTCTTATTTAGTTGGGCAAATTGACGCTAAAGTTGATGCGAATGATTTTGGGGATTTTGACTTATAAAAATAATTTTAAAATACACCGCACTTTTGTGTGCCTAAAACACACCTTAATACCTCTCTAAGGATATTAAGGTGTGAACTCGCCTACTTATCAAGATGAAGCCTTGTTATCAACCAACAATTATGAATATGTTTATTGCGTTGAAAATCTAATGGTAAGGTTTTATCGGAAATTTCTACAGCATTAACGCCTAATTCAGCGAGTTTATCCTGTTGCATTTTAAAGCCACGCTTATTATTGGAAAAGACAATAGTTCCTTGCGTTCTAAGCAGAGGCAATAATTTGGTGATTAATTTTATATGATCACGTTGTACGTCCCAGCTATCTTCCATACGTTTAGAATTGGAAAAAGTTGGCGGATCAACAAAAATTAGGTCAAATTGTCGTTGTGCCTTATCTAGCCATTGTAAGCAATCCGCTTGAATTAATTTATGTTGTGTACCTTGAATATCATTTAACAATAAATTCTGTTCCGCCCAATTTAGATAGGTGTTTGACATATCAACGGTGGTAGTGGATTTTGCTCCTGCTAATGCAGCATGCACTGTCGCCGATCCTGTGTAAGCAAATAAATTAAGGAAGTCCTTACCCTTTGCCATTTCGCCAACCATTTTTCGGGTTAAGCGATGATCCAAAAATAATCCAGTATCTAAATAATCGGTTAAATTAACCCATAATTTCGCCCCATATTCATGCACATAAAAGTAATCTCCTTGATGAGCAAGACGTTCGTACTGGTTATTTCCCTTTTGCTTTTGTCGTACTTTTAACACTAATTTATTGGTTTCTATCCCAGTAACTTGTAAGGTTGCGGTTACCGCATCAAGTAAACGCTGACGGGCTTTATTTTCATCGATATTTTTAGGTGGGGCATATTCTTGAATCACAATATGATCAGCATAACGATCCACCGCTAAATTATAATCTGGCAAATCCGCATCATATAAACGATAGGCATCAAGCCCTTGTTGTTTTGCCCATTTTTCAATTTTTTTGCTATTTTTTTGTAAACGGTTAGCAAAATCCTGTGCCACCTTAGGTGCTTGTGCTGATGATTGTGGCAAGGCTTCGCTGTCATTAAGTGGAGAAGTGCGGTCAGAAATTTGATAATTTTTTTGTACACAATCCAACGGCCCATTTTTTGCTTTAAATTGGCGATAAGAACGCAAACGTAAACAATCTAATAAGCTCGGTTCTGCACTAAAAATAGAGACATTCCATTGTGGAAATTGTTGTTTTAGGCGTTCTCCCAAAACAGAATACAAGGCAATTAATGCTGGGGTTGTTCCAAGACGTTCTCCATAAGGCGGATTACAAATCAAGGTTCCCTTTTGTTCTGTGGGTAAGGGATTGGTTAGTCTTGCAATATCTGCTTGCTGAAATTGGATCAAATGGGCTACTCCAGCTTGTTTGGCGTTACGCTGTGCTTTCTTTAAGACATTTTTATCAAGATCAAAACCATAAAAATGCCCTTTAGAAGTCACTTGAGCTTGTTCTGCTTGTGCTATTGCCTCGTTTTTAACCTGTTGCCAAACTTGTGGGTTATGCTCAAACCAATGGTCAAATCCCCAATGTAGGCGATATAATTGTGGGGCAATATTCCCTTGCATTTGCGCCGCCTCAATCAATAATGTACCTGAACCACACATAGGATCAATCAATGGCGTGCCTTTTTGCCAACCTGAACGCAATATAATGGCACTTGCGAGGGTTTCTTTTAAGGGGGCTTTGCCTGTTTCTTCACGATAACCACGTAAATGTAAGGCATTACCACTGAGATCTAAGGACACCACCATATTTTCACGATGAAGATAAACATGGATACGAATATCGGGGCTATCTTTATCTACTTCAGGTCTTGCTTTACCTTGACGAGTGAAATAATCCACAATGCCGTCTTTTACACGCATTGCACCAAATTGAGTATGACGAATATCTTGATTTGTGCCATTAAAATCAACCACAAAACGTGAACGTTCATCAAAAATTGTTGACCAAGGTTGACTCACAATGGTGGAATATAAATCTAATTCAGAGTAAATTTTGCTTGTTACCAGAGGTAATAATATTCTTGATGCTAATCTTGACCAAAGTAAGGTGCGATATAAAGTATAGTCATTGGCAGAAAAATGAACGCCACCTTGAACAACTCGGCATTGTTCAGCGCCAAGCTCCATTAATTCGGCTTTTAATAATTCTTCAAAACCACGAGCTGTGGTTGCAAATAAAGATCTCATAGTAGTTATAATCGTTTCAATTTAAAATAAGACAAGGCACTACGCCAAAAATAGTACAAAGAATACAAAAGGCGTGCCAACGCTGTGTTATTTTAAAGTGGAACGGCTATATTCTCAATAAAAAATCCGTTTATTGGCTATTATATAATAAGTTTTTTATTGTATCCGTAGACAAGCGAAACGGCAAAATATCCCTTTTAACGTAAATGCCGTTTTAGCATTTGCTTAAGGTTATTGCGTAACTCTTTATCCATTTCAATTTTATATTGTGGCGAATGACAATCGCCAAAAAAATGAATAGGTAAACGTAAGGTTGAATATTTGGGCTGATTAAGAGTTAAATGAGCCTGAAAATCACATTGCCCATTCAACAATCCCACTTCGCCTAACCCTGTTAATTGTAACGCTGAGGTTTGAATCGCCAAATCTTTTACCCATAATTTTTGCTGATCCCAAACCAAATATGCTCGCCCTATATCAAAATCTGTATTAATTTGCTGGCGAGCAAGCTGTTGTTCATCATAATTAATAGGGAAATATTGTGCCATTAAATTGAATAAGTTAATCCCATTAATTTTGCCTTGATAAATCTCAAAGGATAATTCACCTATGGGTAGTCTAGCATTCTCAAATTGTAAAAACCCTGTTAATTTTCCTTTTCCTGTAAGAATTGAACGAATATCCAAGGTTGCCCAAAAAGCATAAATATCCACATTTTCGCCTACTAAAGCATAGCCCTTTTGCTGACGATAAAAATCAATATTACCCTGCTGTGAACGGAAATAAATGCGAGATGGTAAATATTGAATTGCTACCTTCTCTAAGGTTGCCTGATTAATCTCTAATTCATCAGCATAAAATTGATAGCCTTGTGGCTGTTTTATAAACCATTTTCCTCTTACCAAATGAAATTGATAAGGTTGCTTTTTATAAATAAAACGTCCTTGTGTCGCAAAATCCCCTTGATTTATTGTGGACGAAAATAACTCGGTTAAAAAAAGTGCGGTGGGTTTTAGGATTAAATTTATGTTCTCAACGGGATCTGAGGCATTATGCTGAGAGGAAAACAATTTGCCATTAATTATATGGATCTGATCAACTTTGATCTGGTTTTGCAATAAGGAAAAGAAATCAATTTGTAATTCAATACGAGGAATATCAACCTGCCAAGGTGTCAGCAAGGGCGGTTGAATTTTAACATTTTCTGCCACCAACGCCAGTGGGAAAAATTGAAGACTTAAATTCGGCGAGGATACAACGATTTGTTGATGTTGCAATGCCTCAGCCAGATCCGCTTTGAGGTTTTGTACTTTAATATAAAACAAAGTTATTACTATACAAACTAAACCTACAAATAGAGCAATAACTTTTTTCATTTTAGACAACCTTAATTATTGATCTTCATTAATTCGGCTTGCTACTGCCGCTTGCTGATTTTTATATTTAGCATCAGAACGGCGATTATAAGGTCTTGCCGCTTCGCCACTTAGCACCTCAAAACTTAACGCTCCAATCACCATATTAGGGCGTAAGGCTAATGGCAACTTACCTGAATTATAAAATTCAAGCACAATTTTACCCTCCCAACCGGGATCAATACGGTGTGCTGTTACATGCACCATTAAACCTAAACGAGCCAATGATGAACGACCATCAAGCCAACCAATAATATTGGCAGGCAATTTTACTGACTCAAGGGTGGTGGCAAGGGCTAATGTGCCAGGGTGCAAGAAAAAGGCCTGATTATCCTCAATAATAATTTCTTCGCTCATAACTAAATCTAATTGAGCTGCCACTTCTTCTTTTGGCCCACTTAAATCAAGATAAGGGGCAGAATATTCTTTGAATACACGAAAAGAGTTGCCTAAACGAACATCAATGGTTGCACCATTGATCTTGTCATTGCTTGGACGTGGAGTAAGGGAAATTAAACCTTGTTCTAAATAACGTTCAATATCGGTATCACATAATCGCATTTCTCCCTCCCATTAATCCGCTAATAAGTGCATAATTTGCGCTTTCAAAATATTAATGGCAATTCTATTTTTACCGCCTTTAGGCACAATAATATCCGCATATTGCTTAGATGGCTCAATGAATTGTAAAAACATTGGGCGTACTGTTTTACGATATTGTTCAACCACGGATTCTAATGAACGTCCACGTTCTTGCATATCACGTTGCAAACGGCGAATAAAACAAATATCCAAAGGAGCATCAACAAATACAGAAACATTGACTTCCTTACGGATACGTTCATCGGTAAGCAATAATATTCCCTCTAAAATAATAATTTTCTTTGGCTCAAAATGATTGACTTTCCCTGTTCGAGTATGTTCAACGTAACTATACTCTGGAATATCTACCGCTTGCCCATTTTTTAAGGCTTGTAAATGGCTAATCAATAAATCACGATCCATTGAATTAGGGTGATCGTAATTAGTTTTAATGCGTTCTTCAAAAGCTAAATGGCTTTGATCTTTATAATAACTGTCTTCAGAAATAATCCCAATTTCCTCACAACCTAACTCATCACAAAGCTCACGATGAATGGTTGAAGCAATTAGGCTTTTACCTGAGGCGGAAGCACCTGCAATAGCAATAATCACACAAGAAGGCGTAGTAGAACTCGGCATACATTTTTCCATTAATAATCATTTGTCCTGAATTATAAAGAAAAAATCGGGGTTTGGCAGTAAGAAAATTGCTTTTTTACGCAATCACATTTCATTTTCTGTGAAATAACTCACATTATTTCTTTTTCAATTTGTTTACAATGCCAAAACATTTCTCCTGTTAAATAACCTATTAACTTAAGTAAGGACAAGTTATGAAATTCAACGCATTATCCTGTCTAGTCGCTTCTGCAGTTTTTACGACGTTATTTTCGCCATCTAATGCCCATGCTGCTGGGCGTTTAGTTGTCTATTGTAGTGCCACCAATATTATGTGTGAAACACAAACAAAAGCCTTTGGCGAAAAATATAAGGTTAGAACCTCTTTTATTCGCAATGGTTCTGGTAGCACTTTTGCGAAAATTGAAGCGGAGAAAAATAATCCGCAAGCTGATGTTTGGTATGGAGGTACACTAGATCCTCATTCACAAGCTGGAGAATTAGGGTTATTGCAAGCCTATCGCTCTCCGATGGTAGATCAAATTGTTCCACAATTCCAAGATCCTGCCAAAATAAAAGGGAATTTATCTTCCGTTACCTATATGGGTATTCTCGGTTTTGGTGTCAACACCGAAAGGTTAAAGAAATTAGGCATTGAAAAATTACCACAATGCTGGAAAGATTTAACCGATCCACGCTTAAAACAAGAAATACAAATAGCAGACCCACAAAGTTCAGGTACAGCTTATACAGCCATCGCAACCTTTACTCAGCTTTGGGGCGAAGAACAAGCATTTAACTATTTTCGTCAGCTACACCCCAATATTTCTCAATATACAAAATCAGGTATTACACCTTCTCGTAGTGCCGCTCGTAGTGAAGCCACAATAGGCATTGGTTTTTTACATGACTATGCTTTAGAAAAAGAAAAAGGTGCACCACTTGAATTAATCGTACCTTGTGAAGGCACTGGCTATGAACTCGGTGGTGTCAGTATTTTAAAAGGGGCGAGAAATCTTGAAAATGCAAAATTATTTGTTGATTTTGTGCTTTCAAAAGAGGGGCAAGAGTTAGCTTGGCAAAAAGGGGAAGCACACCAAATTTTAGTCAATACTACTGCAGAACAATCACCTAACGCTTTTGATCCATTACAATTAAACTTAATTAATTATGATTTTGAGAAATTTGGTTCAGCCGATGAACGTAAACGTTTAATTGAAAAATGGGTAAATGATGTAAAATTAGCAAAATAATTAATGAATAAACAAATAGTTAAGGCGATATTTATCGCCTTATTTAATATAAAATTTTTATTATTAAGATATTTAATCAATACAAAATAACATTTAGAATATTCAAATAATTTATTGTTACTCGGAGTTGTTATGCAAAAACCAATTTCAAATGCCATATCAATATTTAATGCTAATCTATTTTGGATAATATTTGCTCTACTTGGTTTTATTTTCCTTCCTTCTATGGCATTACATTATGGTTTTAGTGAGTCCACCTCTGAGGAAATCTATCAAGCAATGGGTTGGAGTTCGTTTAATCTAAGCTGGGTATGGTTTGCTTTATTATCTATATTCCCCATTCTTTCTATTACCACTAAATATCAAGATAAATCTAAACAGGGCAAATATGAATTTATTCTTGCTATCAGTATTTTCCTGTTTATTTTTATTTCCGCCATTATTGAAAAAATCAATTTAGGCTACGCCATATTTATTCTGGTTATATCATTAATCGCCATTAGCACCAATGCCCTAGCGAAAATGAAAATAATGCAAGGCGATAAATTTATTCTTGCCTCCCTGATCAGCATTATTTTATTAATCTTCTTTTTTATTGTGTACCCTACTTTTGCTATCCTTATTTCGGTCTTTTATAACGGTTCTGAATTTGTACCTACCCAAGCCTTACAAATTATCCAGCAGCCTTATATCTTACGCATAATTATCAACTCGTTAAGTGTAGCTGGTACAACAGGGCTTTTAGCTACTATTTTTGGCTTATTTTTTGCCTTATATACCACACGCATTGCTAAGCGTACCGCATTTATTGGTAAAGTGTTTTCCATTTTGCCCATCGTTACACCGCCCTTTGTAGTTGGACTTGGCGTAACCCTAATGTTAGGGCGTTCAGGTTATGTAACCGAATATCTCGTTGATTATTTAGGCTTTAACAGCAACTGGTTATATGGTTTTACTGGTATTGTCATCGCCCATACATTAGCATTAACCCCAATGTCATTTATGATCTTAGAAGGGGCGTTAAAATCCATTCATCCCTCAATAGAAGAGGCTTCTTATACCTTACGAGCCAACAGATACCAAACCTTTTTAGGCGTGATTTTTCCGCTATTAAAACCTGCACTGGCTAACTCATTTTTAGTGGTAACCATTCAATCTGTGGCGGATTTTAGTACCCCATTGGTACTAGGCGGAAGTTTTGATGTGATTTCCTCACAAATTTACTTTTATATCGCAGGTTCACAATTAGATTATGCCTCTGCCAGTACATTAGGCACATTATTATTAATTTTTTCCTTAGGTATTTTCATTATCCAATATGCTTGGATTGGCAACCGCTCTTATGTTACCGTTTCTGGAAAATCTTATCGTGGCGATGTACAAGAACTCCCCTCTTTGATGAAATCCTTGATTAGCTTTATTTTAGCTTGTTGGGTTATTTTTAACGTTGCACTTTACGGCAGTATATTTTACGGTAGCTTTACCGTAAATTGGGGCGTAGATTACACCCTAACGCTCAAAAACTATATGATGTTGTTCGGACAAGGCTTTAACGATGGGGCTTGGCCTTCACTCATTCATACTGTCATTTTTGCCGCAACCGCTGCCCCTATTACTGCATTGTTTGGCTTACTTATTGCCTATATTACCGTCAGACGAGAATTTAAAGGCAAGAAAACCTTAGAATTTCTCACGTTATTATCTTTCTCAGTGCCTGGCACGGTGGCTGGGGTTTCCTATATATTAGCCTTTAATGACGCCCCGATTTATCTCACAGGAACAGGCATTATCATTGTTTTATCAATGGTAATGCGTAATATGCCTGTGGGTATGCGAGCTGCCATTGCTGGGCTAGGTCAACTTGATAAATCATTAGATGAAGCCTCATTATCCTTAAAAGGAAGCTCATTTAAGACAATCCTCTTTGTGGTTTTACCTTTACTAAAACCTGCTTTAATTTCTGCCTTGGTAACCAGTTTCGTTCGGGCAATGACTACCGTCAGTGCCATTGTATTTTTAGTCACAGCGGATACTCGTGTTGCCACCTCATATATTCTTAATCGTGTGGAAGATGGCGAATATGGTATTGCTATCGCCTATGGCTCAATTTTAATTATCGTAATGATGGCAATTATCCTTTTCTTTGATTGGATCGTAGGGGATAGCAGAATTGCTCGTTCAAAAGCGAAAAAACAACTCTAATTTTGCGATAAAAGGTTCAATATTATGCAACAAAATAATGATTTTCTCGTACTCAAAAACATAACAAAATCCTTTGGTAAAACCACCGTTATTGATAACCTAAACCTAAGTATCAAACGTGGCAGTATGGTTACCTTACTGGGTCCCTCAGGTTGCGGTAAAACCACGGTATTACGCCTCGTTGCAGGGCTAGAAAGCCCAACTTCTGGACAGATATTTATTGATGGCGAAGACGTTACCCAATCCTCGATCCAAACAAGAGATATTTGTATTGTGTTTCAATCCTATGCTCTCTTTCCTCATATGTCCATTGGCGAAAATGTGGGATACGGGCTAAAAATGCAAGGCATCAACAAATCCGAACGCCAAAAGAGAGTAAAAGAAGTATTAGAATTAGTGGATTTAGCAGGCTTTGAAGATCGTTTTGTGGATCAAATTTCTGGCGGTCAGCAACAACGTGTGGCATTAGCCAGAGCCTTAATTCTCAAGCCGAAAGTGCTACTTTTTGATGAACCCTTAAGTAACTTAGATGCCAATTTACGCCGTTCTATGCGTGAAAAAATTCGTGAATTACAACAAGGCTTAGGCATTACTTCCTTATATGTTACGCACGATCAAACCGAAGCCTTTGCGGTTTCCGATGAAGTGATTGTAATGGATAAAGGCAAAATTATGCAAAAAGCTCCCGCAGAAGAGCTTTATTTACGCCCAAATTCCTTATTTCTCGCCAATTTTATGGGCGAATCCAGTATATTACCCGCCACCCTCCAGCAAAACACCTTAGATATTTATGGTTACCAGATCTCGCTCAATAATCCGCAACAATTCGCCGTTGCCGATGGAAAATGTTTAGTGGGCATACGCCCTGAAGCCATTAAATTAAGCCAACAAGGCGAAGAAAAACAATATTGCACCATTAAAAGTGCGGTCTATATGGGAAATTATTGGGAAATTGTTGCACTTTGGCATAACCAAGAATTATTAATTAATGCACGCCCAGAAGATTTCAATCCGCATATTAACTCGGCTTATCTTCATTTTTCACAACAAGGTATTTTCTTGTTAAAAGCCTAATGATTTGTGATAGCGAAGTCGTCGTTTTTCGCCAATAAAAAGTGCGGTCAAAAAAATGATTTTTTTAACCGCACTTTGGATAAAGCATTAAAGGATATTAGTTTAATTTTTTTAATTCTTTTAAAATATTACAACCATTTTGGTTGCCATTATCACAACCTTTTTTAACCCATTTTCTAGCTTGGGTAAGATCCTTTTTAACACCTTTTCCTAAAGCATACATCAGCCCTAAATTAGTTTGTGCCTCAGCCACACCTTGCTCCGCCGCTTTACGATACCATTGTAGGGCTTGAGCATAATCTTGTTTTACCCCTCGTTTAGCATACATCACCCCTAAATTAAATTGTGCTTCAGCATCATCTTGCTCCGCTGCTTTACGCCACCATTGCTCTGCTTGGGCATAATCTTGTTTTACCCCTTGTCCATTAGCATACATAAGCCCTAAATTAAATTGTGCTTTAGCATTACCTTGCTCCGCCGCTTTGCGATACCATTGTGCTGCTTGGGCATAATCTTGTTTAACGCCTTTACCAAAATAGTACATTTCGGCTAAAAGATATTGTCCGTCAGCATTGCCTAGTTCAGCAGCTTTGCGATACTCTTCTACTGCTTTAGTATAATCTTTCTCGAGTTGATAATTTACTCCTTTTATAATGGCTGATGCAGCATCAAGCTCTTGCTGTGAAACTATTCGATTAGCTTGACTAGGCAAACTGACTACAGTAAAGGCACTGATTAGTATTAAGCTAAAAAATAAATTGGCTTTCTTTAGCTGATTAAAGAAAATTTGATATTTTTTCATAAAAATCTCCGTTTATATTTATTGACCTAATAGATATTAGATAAATTGCTTATTAAAAAAGTGCAGCCAAAAAATTATTTTTAACCGCACTTTGGGATAAAGATAAAGTTAAAACAAAGCATTAAAGGATATTAGTTTAATTGTTTTAAATTATTACACCCAAGTTGGAAACCATTATCACAGGCTTGCTTCAACCATTTTTTAGCTTGAGTCAGATTCTTTTTAACCCCTAGTCCTTCAAGATACATCAAACCTAAATTATTTTGTGCTTCAGCATGACCTTGCTCCGCTGCTTGGCGAAGCCATTGTGCGGCTTGCGCATAATCTTGTTTTACCCCTTGTCCTTGATGATACATATTCCCTAACTTAAATTGTGCTTCAGCCATACCTTGCTCCGCTGCTTTTTGATACCATTGCGCTGCTTGTGCATCATCTTGTTTAACCCCTTGACCATTAGAGTACATAGTAGCTAAAACAAACTGTCCGCCAACATTACCTTGTTCAGCCGCTTTGCGGTACCATTTTATAGCTTGAGCATAATCTTGTTTTACATTCATCCCTAATTCATAGCGATTGCCTAATATAATTTGTGCCAGAACATTACCTTGTTCAGCCGCTTTACGGTACCATTCTATAGCTTGAGCATAATCTTGTTTTACATTCATCCCTAATTCATAGCGACTGCCTAATGTAAGTTGTGCATCAGCATTACCCTGTTCTGCTTGTTGTTGTAATTGAGCAATCTCTGTTTGTTGGTTAGCTTGACTAGGTAAACTCAGCACAGAAAAGGCACTGATTAGCACTAAACTAAAACATAAGTTCGCTTTTTTTAACTTATTAAACAAAATTTGGTGTTTTTTCATAAAAAATCTCCATGTGTTTATCGATTAATATCAATATTTTTATTTACCTAATGGCATTAGGTAAACTTGCCTATTGAAAAAAAAAAACGGTTTGTGTCAAGCTAAAAATCACAATTTTTTGCAAAAATTTGCGTAAAATTTCAAGGAACAAAAATAGGGGAAAGTCAATGCGATTGGAAATTAAACTCAGGTTGAAATGGAAAGATAAAATGTGGCTTGCTTTGGCGGTTAAGGTGGGGATTTAGGAGGTTGATTGTTCTAAAAAGTGCGGTGAGTTTTGGGATTTTTTTCACTTTCATTTCTCCGATTTGGATAACGGTTTTCGCCGTTCAGAGGACAGAAGACGGAAGACAGAGGACTGAAGTGGCTACGCTAATTTATTGATAGTTAAGATTATTCTGTCCTCAGTTCTTTGTCTTCTAAATTTCACAGGAAATTTTCAAAGGAGAATGATCGGAAATATTGAGATTATTGGAAAATTTTTCCAAAACTGACCGCACTTTAACAATATCAGCATACCACCTTATATTATTTTCTATTAAAACAACAATATATTCAGTTATTTTGCCTGATGACGCTGTTTTAATTTAGCAATCACATCAGCCCAGCTAAGATCCGCATCTTGTAAAAGTACAGTAAGATGATAAGCCAAATCTGCTGCCTCGCAAATAGTTTCTTCACGATCTTTTACAGTCGCCGCTAATGCAGTTTCAACGCCCTCTTCGCCAACTTTTTGAGCGATACGTTTTGTGCCTTTTGCATAAAGTTCAGCGGTATAGGAACTAGCTGGATCAGCTCCTTTTCTTGCGGCAATTAAACGCTCTAATTTACTAAAAAATGTCCAATCCAATACATTTTGTTGATTGAATTGATGAAAACAACTTTCCGCCCCAGTATGACAGGTTTCGCCAATAGGTTTAGCTAAAATTAATAAGCTATCTTGATCACAATCTAAGCTCAGATCCACCACATTAAGAAAATGCCCTGAACTTTCGCCTTTTGTCCATAAACGTTGTTTGGTGCGAGAATAAAAAGTTACTTTTTTCTCTGTTAAGGTTTTGTTCAATGCTTCTTGGTTCATATAGCCTAACATTAATACTTCGCAAGTATTCACATTTTGTACAATCACAGGCAATAAACCATTAACTTTTTGCCAATCAATTTGAGTTATATTCATTGTTTTATCCTATTTTGAAATGATTATTGACGTACTATTACACCTTGCTCCGCAAGATAATCTTTTAGTTGGGGAATTTGAATAATTTGTTTATGAAACACACTTGCCGCTAATGCACCATCAACCTTTGCTTCTACAAAAGCATCACGAAAATGCACCATTTCCCCTGCTCCACCTGAAGCAATCAATGGAACATCACAAACGGCTCTTGCTTGTTTTAATTGCACTAAATCATAACCTTGTCGCACACCGTCTTGATTCATCATATTAAGGACAATTTCGCCCGCCCCTCGTTGTTGTACTTCTTGCAACCAGTCCAATAATTGCCAGTGAGTTTGTCGAGTACGAGATTCATCGCCCGTATATTGGTTGACCCAATATTTCCCTGTTTGTTGCTCAAACCAACTATCAATGCCCACCACAATGGCTTGTACGCCAAAACGATCCGCTAATTGATTAATTAAATCTGGGTTTGCTAATGCTGGCGAGTTAATGGAAATTTTATCTGCCCCAAAGGCAAAAATTTGTTCAGCATCTTCAAGCCGTTTAATGCCCCCTGCCACACAAAAAGGAATATCAATCACTTCGGCAACTTTAGCCACCCAGCTTTTATCCACTGTACGCCCATCGCTTGACGCGGTAATATCATAAAACACTAATTCGTCCGCACCTTCTTCGGCATAACGTTGTGCTAAAGGCACAATATCGCCAATAATTTCGTGGTTACGAAATTGTATCCCTTTAACCACTTGTCCATTTCTTACGTCTAAACAAGGAATTATGCGTTTTGCCAACATTCAATCGCCTCCCTTACGCTAAATCTGCCCTCTAATAATGCTCGCCCAACAATCACACCTGCAACGCCTGTATTTTTTAATGCCGCAATATCAGCTAATGTCCCAATTCCCCCTGAAGATTGAAATTGGATCGTTGGAAATTTCGCACAGAGTTCTTGATACAAGGCTACATTTGAGCCTTGCAATGTCCCATCGCGTGAAATATCGGTGCAAAGTACGTGTTTTAAACCAAAAGTGCGGTAATTTTCCACCAAATTTTCTAAACTCAATGGGCTAGTTTCTTGCCAACCTTTGATCGCTACCCACTTTTGCCCTTGTTCAATGCGAATATCTAACGCCAACACAAATTTCTCCGCCCCATATTTGCTAAACCATTGTTTAACTAAATCAGGATCGGTTACCGCCGTTGAGCCAATCACCACACGATTTGCCCCCACAGCAAGTAAATCTGCCACATCTTTTTCAGTGCGAATACCGCCACCAACTTGGATCTTGGCTTGTGTTTTTTCAATAATTTTACCAATTAAGGTGGTTTGTCGCTGATCAGGATCTTTTGCCCCTGTCAAATCCACCAAATGCAACTGCTCTGCGCCCTGTGCCAAATAATTGGCAAATTGTTCAATAGGGTCATCGGTGTAAGTAGTTTGTTTCGCATAATCCCCTTGATGTAAACGCACTACTTGCCCATCAATTAAGTCTAATGCTGGGATAATTAATGATTTTTTCATCATTTTTCCTTATCTATTCCTAAAAATTAAATATTTTCCACAAAATTACGCAACAGCATTGCCCCCACCTTGCCTGAACGTTCAGGGTGGAACTGTACACCATAAAAATTGTTTTTTTGTAATGCCGCCGAAAATAATTCGCCATACTCGCTAATAGCAATGGTGTATTCATTGGGCAATACCGCATAACTATGCACAAAATAAAAATAACTTCCCTGTTTAATCCCCTCAAATAAGGGATTATCTTGGGTTAAATTAACTTGATTCCAACCCATATGAGGTAAGGGCAATCCCTTATGATTAGGTAACAACTCTGTTTCAACTGGCATAATGCCTAAAGTTTCCACTCCCCCCTCGCGAGAATATTGCGTCATTAATTGCATACCTAAACAGATCCCCAAAATAGGTTGGGTCGCCTTTTTGATTAATTCAATAAGCTGCCGATCCGCTAAATTTTTCATTGCCGCTGATGCCGTTCCTACTCCAGGCAATAATAATTTTTCTGCTTGCAAAATTTGCTCAGGCGAACGGCTAATATCCACTGAATAACCTAACCGATCAAAGGCAAATTTTACCGATGAAAGATTGGCACAACCTGTATCAATAATAATGATTTTTGCCATTTTTTGTCCTTATATTACTTAATTTTGGCTAATTGTGATTGTAACGAACGTTTAAATGCCACCGCCAATACATCACAAGCTAAGGCTTGTTCTAACGATTGTCGATCTGATTGACTTGATAATAAGCGATTTAAATGGCGAATAGTCAAGGCTGGATAAGGACGATCTAACAAAATAACCTCATCACCTTGCCGAATAAGCCCTGTTTGGATAACCCGCACATACCAACCCGTCAAGCCTGAATTAAATACCGTACGTTGTGTTTCCTCATTATTGGTATTTTTAGATAAACGCTCACAAGGTTTTCTCGGTTGCGACACTTCAAGCACTACATCACCAATCTGAAAACGATCGCCCACACAAACATTATCTTCATTCAAATCAGAAACCACAAAATTTTCACCATAAATAGCGGTATTATCATAACTAAAATTTTCGGCTAACAACTGATTTAACTGAGTAAAACTACGATCTGCCATAAATAATAGAGCTTTATCAACACCACCATGATGTTTTGTCAACGCCACCTCATTGCCTTCTGCTCCCAATTCGTTGATAACCACCTGACTAACAGGTTGCTTACGAATTGCCGTTTCATAAACTGAACCATCGGCAAAGGTTAATGTTTGCACTTTACCAATTTTAATCACTAATATTTGAGCCATAATTATTCCTTAATGTTAAATACCATAATAGGCTTGTTGCTCTGCTACTTTTTGTTGGAAATTTTTGATTTCTTTCTGCATTTCATCTAATAATAGCTGTTCTGACGGTAAATAAAGCTGATATTCACTAGCAAAAATTTGTTTTTGATTATCAGGTAAACTAAATTTAACAACAGTATCATTCTTATCCGCACAAAGTAAAATTCCAATTGTTGGATTTTCGTGTGGTAGTTTTTCAATACGATCAAAATAGTTCACATACATTTGTAATTGACCTAAATCTTGATGGGTTAATTTATGCGTTTTTATCTCTATTAATACAAAGCATTGCAATAAACGATTATAAAAAACAAGATCTACAAAAAAATCATCGCCATCTAAATGTAATCGTTTTTGCCTTGCAACAAAAGAAAAACCGTTACCTAATTCAAGCAGAAAATCTTGTAAATGGGTAATAATTGCTTTTTCTAAATCTTTCTCATAATAATCACTTTCATATTTCAACCCCAAAAACTCTAACACCATTGGATCTTTAATAATCTGTTTGGCATCAATAGGTATAGTTTCGTTTCTTGCCATTGCAAGTAAGGTATGACGATCATTGCTCAACAACAACCTTTCATATAACCTGCTATGAATTTGTCGCTCTAATTGACGGGAACTCCAATTATTTTTAACTGTTTCAGCGATATAGAACTCTCTTTTATGGGCATCATCTATCCGCAATAACATTCTATATTGTGTCCAATTTAATTGCGATCGCAGTGCGTTCGCAATTGGAAACATACGATAAAACTGCCGACACAACTCTAATTGCCGCCGTCCAAATCCACTTCCAAATTCAGGCTCTAACTGCTTAGCAAGGTAAATAATTAAGTAACTACCATAATCAGCTCTCTCTTGCCCCTGCTGTTCTTGCTCAAAAATGCGTTGTCCTATATGCCAGTACATCAACACTCGCTGAAAATCAATAGCACGGACGGCATTTTCTCGTGATTGTTCAATTATCTTTTTTATGTCATCAATAAGATGCTGATTAGCAATTTTCATCATTACCTATGCCCTCATTAAGGTTTACCTATTTTCTCACTAAAAATACCGCCAAAATCCACCGCACTTGCTACAATACCCCTTTTGAACTTGGCAACTCATCTCCCTCAACCCGAATAGCTTGTCTTAAGGTTCGTCCAAACACCTTAAACAAACTCTCAATTTTATGATGATCATTCTCCCCAGTGGCTTTTAAATGCAAAGTAGCTAATAAACTAAAAGCTAAAGATTGGAAAAAATGTTCTGTCATTTCGGTACTAAAATCTCCTACCTTTTCTCGTTTAAATTTTGCCTTAAATTTAATAAAAGGGCGACCTGATAAATCTAACGCACATTCCGCTCGGCATTCGTCCATGGGTAACACAAAACCAAAACGGGCAATCCCTCGTTTATCGCCCAAGGCTTGTTTTAACGCTGTTCCCAAAGCCAATGCGGTATCTTCCACCGTATGATGCTCATCAATATGCAAATCCCCTTTGCATTGTACATTCATTCGGAAACCGCCATGGGTAGCAATTTGATCTAGCATATGATCAAAGAAACCCACGCCTGTGCTAATTTGATTGACGCCTGTTTCATCAAGCCAAACCTGCACCTTAATATCCGTTTCTTTAGTGGTACGCACCACTTCGGCATAACGTGGCTGACGATCTTCAGAAAGTGCGGTGGATTTTGGCAATAATTTTTCCACAATCAACGACCAATTAAGTTTTTCAGGGTGATACTGCAACCCTTGAATACCTAGATTTTCTGCTAACTGTACATCGGTAAGACGATCGCCAATCACAAAACTCGTTTGCGGATCAAAACGTTGTTGTGAAATATATTTATGCAATAATTTCGTTTTCGGTTTACGGCATTGACATTGATCTTCTGGCTTATGGGGGCAAATTAACACATCATCAAAAATAATGCCTTGTGAATTAAATATCGCCATTAACGCATTATGCGGCTTATCAAAATCCGCTTGCGGAAAAGAGGCTGTACCTAAACCATCTTGGTTACTCACCATAACCAAACGATATTTTTGTTGCAACCGCAACAACGCTGGAATAACCATAGGTTCAAGTTTTAATTTTTCCAAACTATCAATTTGGAAATCTGTTTTAGGTTCATCAATTAATGTACCATCACGATCAATAAATAATGTTGGTTGCATAGTTTTTCCTTAATTTATCCATTTTATTCTCATTTATTTATCTAATTCTTTAAGACTTGTAAGCACGCGTGCATTTTCTTCTGCAATCCCTACCGTAATCCTAACACAATTCTCCAAGCCTAAAGCATTATGTTGATCACGCAAAATAATGCCTTGTTGCCATAAGGCCTTAAACACCTGTTGACCCTCTTTAAATTTCACCAAAAGGTAATTTGCTTGGCTTGGGTAAACTTGTTCTACAATGGATAATTGCTGTAATTGATCGGCTAACCATTGGCGTTGCTCCAGGACATCTTGTACTCTCTCTTGCATTTGTTGAATACCCTGTGGGGTAAGCGCCTGTGCGGCAATATCTGCCACAGGTACTGGTAACGGATAAGGGGCAATCACTTTTTGTAGGGTAGCGATTAACTCTGGATTAGCAAGGGTAAAACCACAACGTAAGCCTGCTAAGGCAAAGGCTTTGGATAAGGTACGAATAATCGCCAAGTTAGGATAATTTGCTAGTTCGTTAGCTAAAGTAGCTTGCGGTGCAAATTCAATATAAGCCTCATCAACCACCACAATGGCTTTATTTTGCGTTATCGCTAATAAACGTAGCAAATCCTGCCGATTAAGCAAGTTGCCAGTGGGATTATTAGGGCTGCATACAAACACCACTTTGACTTTTTCTAAATTTTGCTCAATATTCGCCAAATCTAGCTGAAAATCAGCAGTTAATGGCACAATTTTACGCTCAATTCCGCAAGTTTCCGCGCTTACTGCATACATTCCATAGGTAGGGGGGCAATATAAAATAGCCTCGTCATTTTCACAAAAAGCCCGAATAATTAATTCAATACTTTCATCTCCTCCTCTGCTCACTAACACATTTTCTGTGGCGACACCGGCATAGCGTGCATAATTGTCAATTACCGCTTGCGGTTGCGGATCAGGATAACGATTAAATTGGCGTTGGCTTAAATTAAAATCTGGCGATAATGCATATTCATTTGCATTAAGCCAAATATTGCCCTTTCCCCCTAAACGGCGAGCGGATTGATAAGGGGTTAATGCTTGAATATTTTTTCTTGAAAGTGCTGAGATAGTCATATTGTTTTCCTATTGTGTTTGCTGTTATATAGTCGTCCCACTTTGTCTTATGTTAAATTGAAACAACTATATTAATCCTTTTATTGGTTAAAGTGCGGTCATTTTTCCATTATTTTTGAGCCAATTTTGCCAAACGAATACTTACCGCCTGTTTATGTGCTTCCAGTTGTTCTGCTGTTGCCATTAACTCAACGGTTTTGGCTAAATCGGCAAAACCTTGTGGGGTTAATTCTTGCACCGTCATTCGTTTGCTAAAATCCGCCAATCCTAAGCTGGAATAAGTTTTGGTATAGCCATAAGTGGGTAAAACGTGATTAGTGCCTGAGGCATAATCGCCCATACTTTCTGGCGAATAAGCACCGAGGAAAATAGAACCCGCATTATCTAACAATGGTAATAATTGGCGAGCATTCTCCACTTGCACCACCAAATGCTCTGGGGCATATTGATTGCTAATGGCAATACATTCATTTAAATCTTTTGCTAGCAAAATACGACTATGCTGCAATGCCTTGCGAGCAGTTTCTGCTCGTGGTAATTGTGCTAATTGGCGTTCAATAGCATCAAGAGTATTTTGGGCGAGCTGTTTACTGTCAGTAACCAGCATTACTTGGCTGTCTGCACCATGTTCCGCTTGGGATAAGAGATCACTTGCCACAAACTCCGCATCAGCAAATTTATCTGCAATCACTAGCACTTCTGACGGTCCAGCTGGCATATCAATCGCTGTACCTAATTGTTGCACTTGACGTTTTGCCTCCGTAACAAAAGCATTACCTGGTCCAAAAATCTTATCTACTTTGCTAACAGTTTGCGTGCCTTGTGCCATGGCAAAAATTGCCTGTGCCCCACCGACAGTATAAATCTTATCCACACCACATAAATTCGCCGTATATAAAATTTCATCGGCAATAGGCGGCGGACTACATAACACAATTTGCTTACAACCTGCCAATTTCGCCGGAATTGCCAACATTAACACCGTAGAAAATAACGGCGCAGAACCACCCGGAATATACAAGCCCACCCTATTAATAGGACGCGTTATCACTTGGCAACGCACGCCTTTTTGCGTTTCAATATCCACCTCTTGTGGTTGTTGAGCCTGATGAAAGGCATAAATATTGGCATAGGCGTTTTGAATAGCTTGTTTTAACTCATCATTAATACGTTGACTGGCTTGTTCAATTTGTTGTGGCGTAACCACTAATTCATTGAGTTTACAACCATCAAATTTCTCCGCCAATGCCAATAAGGCTTGATCGCCTTGTTGTTCAACGAAAACACGAATATTATCCACCGCATTTTTTACCGATTGCCCCGCAGAAATCGCAGGACGTGTTAAAACTTGTTGTTGCTGTGTTAAGGTTAATTCCGCCCAGTTAATCATTTGCATAATCAATTCCTTTTCCGTTAATTACTCTAACATTTTCTCAATCGGTAAAACCAAAATAGAACTTGCCCCAATTTCTTTTAAGCGTTCCATCGTTTCCCAAAATAGATTTTCTTGGCTAACCACGTGCATTGCCACTTTATTGCTATCTTCCGCTAACGCCAAAATAGTAGGATTTTCTACGCCAGGCAATAATGCCGTAATTTCCGCCAATTTATCTTTTGGAGCGTGCAACATAATATACTTACTTTCATTCGCTTGTTGTACCCCTTGAATACGTGTTAATAACCGATCCACTAATGCCTGTTTTTCCTCGTCTAAGGGCAAAGCTCGCTGAATTAAACAAGATTTAGAGCGATAAATCACTTCCACTTCTCGCAAACCGTTCGCCTCCAACGTCGCTCCTGATGACACTAAATCACAAATGGCGGTGGCTAATCCTGCACTTGGCGCAACCTCCACTGACCCCGTTAATAAACAATTTTTAAATTTCACACCTTGCTGTTGCATATAACGTTTTAACAAATTTGGATAGGAAGTGGCGATACGTGCATTATTTAAATCTTGTATGCTTTGATAAGGCATTTCTCTTGGTAATGCAATTGATAAACGGCAACCGCCAAAATCCAAACGGCGTAATTTTTTATAGCTGACCTGTTCGCCCGCAGAAGTTCGTGCTAATTCTTCTTCCTCCAACACATTCTCGCCAATAATACCCAGATCAACCACGCCATCAAACACTAAACCGGGAATGTCATCATCACGCACTCGCAAAATCTCAAGGGGCATATTTTCCGCATAAGCAATTAAACGTTGCTCATTCCAATTAATTTTTACCCCACATTGTTTTAACAATGCCTGTGATTCTTGACTTAAACGTCCTGATTTTTGCATCGCAATTCTAATTCGATTATTTGTCATCATTTTTTCCTTTTTTATTACTGAAACATTTATGTTAACCAAACAAAAACCCCTCGAAAGTTCACTTCCGAGGGGTGGTAAAATTGTTAATTTATACGCATTGCTCGGAAGTCCTATCTTCCAAGCAACACCAAACGCCTGAAAGATAATCAGGTATGATGGTGATGATGAGCAGTGCGTTTGAAAATCATAATATTGTCCTTTTGTGTTAAGTGGTTTTTAACATACGCCGATTAAAATAAAATTGCAAGTGTTTTTTCATAGATTTTTTTGGGTTTTATCACAAAAAAATATCAATTAACCGCCAAATTTCCTCTTTACTTATATTGACGCCAATCGTTTTTTTTTTACAATCTGGAAGTTTTAGCCTTAATCTCATTAAATAAAAAATTTAATGAAAATACATCATTTAATACGACAGAATTTGTCGCTACCCATACTATACTTTGTTACAAACATTGAATAAATAGGTTATTTATGCAAGCTAAACATCAATACTTAAATACATTTGTACGAGGAAAATTTTTCCACGATTTTATTTTAACGGTCATTATTGTTAATGCTGCGGTTATTGGATTATCCACTTATCCAACTATTGAAAAAAATTATAATGATTTATTAACCGCACTTAATCGAATTTGTACAATTATCTTTGTCATTGAATTTATTCTTAGAATTTACACTTATAAAATGAGATTTTTTAAACGGCGTTGGGATATTTTCGATCTTATCGTTGTTATTATTTCTTTAGTACCAGAAACCTCGGTTGCTTCTGTATTTAGGTTTTTACGAATAATCCGTATATTACGGCTTATTTCTATCATTCCACAAATTCAATTTATTACACAAGTGTTGTTAAAAACACTCTCTTCAATTTTTAGTGTGGGTATTCTGTTAATGGTAGTTTACTATGTCTATGCCGTTATTGTAACAAACTTATATGCCCACGATTTTCCAGAATTATTCGGCACAATCAATGAAAGTTATTATACCTTATTTCAAATGATGACCTTTGATAGTTGGTCATCTGGCATTGTCCGCCCAGTAATGCAACACCATCCTTATTCTTGGATAGTTTTTATTAGTTTTATTATTATCGCTACTTATATTGTACTTAATATTGTTATTGGCATTATCGTAGATTGTATTAATGAGATAAAAGGTAATGAAGAAAAAGAAGTTTGCGAAAAAACAGAGTTAGTTTATCAAAATATGATTAATCAGCTACAACAATTACAGGAGGAAATAAAGCAATTAAAAAATAAAATAGATCCAAACTAAATCAAATAAACATTAATCATTCTAAACATAAGGAGAAATTTATGCCTGATATTCATTTACCTAAAGATTGGGTTTGCGATGGTAAAACCTTAAAACCTAAATATGGTGCAACTTCTTCAAATACTTGGGAATTTGATGGACGTTACCTAAAACCTAGAACAGGAGCAAGCGCTTCCAATAGCTGGGAATTTGATGGGCGTACCTTAAAACCTCGGGTAGGAGTTAATTCAAAAAATACTTGGGAACTTGATGGACGAGGTAATATTAAACCTCGTGTAGGTGCTAATCGTAATAATACCTATAGCCTCAATGGCAATTCAATATTAGTGGTTTATGGGCAAATTATACTCGCTCTTTGGTAAAAAATATAAACTCACTGTTCAAATATGCAGTGAGTTTATTTCCCTCAAAAGATAAAACATTTCTATATAAACAAGTTATAAACGATAAAATAATATTACTATAAAAAATCTGAAATCAACAAGGGTAAGTTTATGAAAAACACAAAAATTAAGGTAAAAACTATACAGCAAATATTAAAAAATAAAAATATATCTATTCCTAATTATCAATATGATTATCTTTGGGAAGATGATTATGTTAATCAACTTCTTATAGATCTATTATTCCATTTTAAGAAAAAAACCACTTATCAATTAGGTACAGTGATTATTCATAGAAACAAAAAAAACAATACTTTAAATATTATTGACGGCTATCAGCGTTTGATTATTCTAGCCATATTATTTTATGGATTAGATAATAATACTGAACTTGGAAAATCTTTATTGGCATTAAAAAGAGAAATATTTAATGATAAAAATCACCAAAAAATTATCAATCATTATAATCTTATAAAATCATTTATTGATCAACAATTTGATCATGAACAGTTAAAATATGAATTTATCGATCATATCAAAAAATATACTATAAGCTATATTGAAACAACAAATTTATCACAAGCCATTAAAATCCTTAAATCACAAAATACGACCAATAAGATTATCGCCAATAATGGATTATTAGAACTCCACTATTCAACAAAAACCATTGATAATAAACAAAATATTAGTCCTCATAAAGCATATTCATTAACAATTAACCAACTTATCAATAAAAAATATATTATCCCACTTAGCCAACATCATTATGATTGGCAAAAATCAGAAATAGAACAACTGTTGAATGATTTAAATAATGCTTATAAGAAAGGTGAAGAATTTTATTTTGCTACTTTATTGTTAAATAAGAAGCAAGATAATTGCTATGAAGTAATCGACGGGCAATATTATCTCATTATACTAAAATTATTAATAATATTTTGCTTATGCTGGAATAAAAAGGATAAACGTGCATTAGAATTTAATTTTGAATTATCTTTCCCTTATCAACAAGAATACAATAATATATTTACAAAATTATCAAATGAAAGTTTCTTAAGTTCTAAAAGTATAGATGAAATCAAAGAAAAAAATACGCATTACTTGCAGAATTTGTATGATATTATAAAGAACTATTTATATTATAGTGATATTAGTTCTAATATAAAAGGAATAGAAGAAGATTATATAAAATTTATCTTCAATAAGGTTAATCTATTTCATATGGAACTTGCTAGCCATATTGATATTAAACATTATTTTAACATCATAAATCAACAAACTAAACAATTAACAGTTCAACAAGTAATTAAATCAAAGTTTATAAGTAAACTTAATAAAACCCAGAAAGAATCCTTTTGCCATATTTGGGATTATTGTGCCAATATGGATAGCTATCTTTTACAGGAAATTGAACCAAATAATGATGCTTTCCTTAATGCTCTCAACAATATTTTATTTGGCAAAGAAAATATTAACCAAGGTTATTTAGAATATAGCGGTAAAGAAATATTAACTCATAAAATAATAACCAAAGATAATTATCATTATCCGATAAGTAATGATCAACAGGATAATAAACGACAAAAATACCAATTAATTTTTGATTTGGTGGAAAAAGAGAAAATTAACCAACGTGATTTACAGGGCTGTGGTAAAGATATATTAACTAATCAAGCAATGATAGAGAATAATGGTAATAATCTAACAATCAATCATAAAAATAATAATTTGCATAAATATCAATCAATTATTGATTTTCCTCAATTCTTAATGTTAGCACTGGAAATTTTTAAAGAAAAAAACAACAATACTAGCAAAGATATAGATCTAAATACAGCAGAAATAATGGAAAGATTTGATAACTATTTTCTACTATATTTTGATGGTCAAGCAATGGATTTTATTATTCATTTATTTAAATTACGTATGATTTTTGATAACTATATTATAAAAATTGATCATAGCAACAATAAAAACTTTGTTCTTTATCATTATAATAGCAACAAAAACTTACTCACAAATACTTTTGATAATCAAGAAGAAAATAAGCATATTACTATGTTATTATCGGTGCTTTATCTTTCTTGTAAAAATGACGGAATTCAAGAAAGAAAAGATACTAATTTTCTGGAAGACAACTATATACATTGGCTATATAAAATAGTTAGTCATATTTATAATAGGGATAATCATTCAATAACTGCACAGCAATACATTATTCAGCTGCAGGAGCTAGCTCATAATGAATTTAAAAACCGGAAAAATTTTTATAGAGGTAAAGATATACCACAATTTTTGTTTTTCTATCTGGATTATTTATTATGGTTAGATTATAAAACAGAAAAAGAATATTTTAAAAATATTGAGGATAAGGTAAAAAAATATATTGATATTGATAATTTTAGCTTTACAGACAATAACTATATAATCGAATATTATGAAATAAACGGACAATACTTGGATGAAGTATTCACAAGAGATTGTAAAGATTATTTTGGTAATTTATTTTTAATACCACAACAGCAATACTATTGTTTACATAACAAAACTTGGCAAGAAAAACGCAATCAATATGATATAACAGAAAAAATGAAATTAAATTGCCTCAGCATTAAGCAAGCCATAATGTTTAGTTATGAAAACTGGACATTGTATGAAAGTGCTGATCATTTAATAAAAATGAGAAAGTTCATGTTTAAAAATGAAGAATATAACTGTTGTTGGCCTTCAATTAATGTTATTGGCATTGGCGAAATGGGAATTGAGGTGGTAAATAATCTTATTAGAAATCAATCTTCAATATTAGTTGAAGGTGCTGATACTAAAATTAATTTTCATGCTATAGGTACAGATAGCAAACGATTAGAAAAGAGTTTAGCCAAAACAATAAAAATTGATGAAATTGTTGTAAAAGGTGTAAGTAAAGGCGTCAACACTGAACAGAATATTGCATTAGCCCTGCAAGCTCATCAGGCGATGAATGAGGCTAATGAAAATATTAGCCTAATAGACTATATTAGTATTGTGATTACCAGTATAGATTGTGACATTACAAAAGCAATTTTACCTATGTTTGCTTTTTCACCTATAACGGTACTTGTTCCCCCTTTATCCTTTAATCAAGATCATGAATATTATCAACATATTGATGATTTTGCCAATAACTATGAAATTGAAGTATTGCATGTAATACCTACTGAAAAATTAGCATTAATTCCCCATAACAAAATTTATAATGATACTTTTTCTCAAAATATGGCTGCTATTAATGAAATCATTCAGCAAATACTTACAGCTTATTCTGCCCCTCAAATTTCACCTAATATACCATATGGTGCACTTTGGCATGACCATTATTACGATCCCCGCGAAGGATATGCAATGGTGGGTTATTCCGATATTATAAATAATGTTGAAGGAGCAATAGGAAAGGCTTTTCAGCAAGCAATTACAAGTCCATTATTGCAAGATATTGATCCAGCTAGCGTAAAACTGATAACAGTTCATATCTCTGCTGGCACATATTTTTCATATGAGGAATATATAGAAATCCAGAATATTCTCTATAAACGGATAGAACAATATAGCAATCAGGAAGATCTACCTTGCTTTATTACAACATCACTTCAACCTAATTTAGCGGAGAAAATACAGGTTATTGTTATGTTAAGGGGATTTAATATAAGCAATAATCTGTTATTAGATTAAGAGACAAAATTACAAATAATATTTATAATAAACTAATCAGCAACCTGTAGAGAAGCATATCTATGACAGAAAAAACAACGACTGGAACAAAAACAATACAAGAAATTCTTAAAGAAAAAAACTTATCTATTCCTAATTATCAACGCCCCTACAAATGGAGCGAAAAGCACATTCATCAACTATTAGATGATCTCTATTTTCATTTTGACAAAGATAGAGATTATCAATTAGGTACGATTATTATTCATAACAATGAAAATAGTTTAAAAATTGTTGATGGGCAACAGCGATTAATTAGTTTATCGCTTTTATTTTATGCTTTAAAGCCTGATAAAGAACTACCACTATTAAAACAAGGAAGAGATAACCTAAATGCTGAAAACAAGCAACAAATTATAAATAATTATCAGTTAATCACATCATTTATCAATCTTCGTCTAGCTGATAAGGTTAAAAAACAAGCATTTCTTGAGAAAATTGAAAACTATAAAATGGGTTATATTGAAATTACCGATCTTGATGAAGCCTTTCAGCTTTTTGACTCACAAAATTCAAGGGGAAAACCCCTTGAGGCTTATGATTTATTAAAAGCCTATCATTTAAGAGAAAAATTTGATAATGAAAAAAATAAACTGCAATATGTAAAAAAGTGGGAAGAAGCCGCTGATGCGACTGAAGCAAATCTAAAGCAGGTCATTGGCGATATGCTATACCCATTACGTAAATGGTATAAAAATGAAAAATATCTTCATTATTTTTCTCGTCAACATATTGATATGTTTAAAGGGGCTAAACCTGAGCAAAATGATCCTTATTTACTGGCTATTTATGCCAGCAGAGCGATACATCAGATACAAGCACAGTTTCATTACTTAGTGGATAAAAAATTTAGTCAATCATATTTTTCAGTGAATCAGCCTATTATTAATGGCGAGTTGTTTTTTGAATATGTCATACATTATATTGAGGTATATCATTTTCTGTTTAATCAAGAGAAAGGCTATTTATCTAAGGACTTTTATTTATTGAAAAATTTAAAAAATAGTGAAAAATATAAAAAAGAAAATTATAAAAGTCTATTCGATTTTATTCATAGTTATAACGGATCTCATAGAACAGGAGATGGTTATATTAGGGAATTATTTAAATGCTTAATTTTCCGATATTATGATAAATTTGGCTATAACAAACTTGATGAGGCAGTAAATCTCTGTTTTAGATGGTGTTATAAACTAAGATTAGAAAATGGAACATTATTCTATAATATCATAGAAGACAAATTGCTTTACCCTAATAAAAATAGCTTATTAAGATATTTAGAAAATGCCAGTTCCGCTGAGGAATTTCTACGTTATCCAATAACCAAAATAAATAAAGTAGAACGAAACGATTTAGACTATTTAGAAAATATTATTAATGGAGAGCTCTAACAATGCTAGAGAAACTAACAATTAAAGAATTATCAAAAAATCAAGATAACTACATTATTCCTATTTACCAACGTAACTATGCTTGGGGGAAAGATGAAATTGAGCAATTACTTAGTGATATAAAAAATGCGTGTACACGCTCGTCAGAAAAAAATTATTATATTGGTAGTCTAGTGGTCAGTGATGCCCAATCAAACAACAGTTATGAAGTGGTTGATGGGCAACAACGATTAACCACGCTTAAGATATTATCTCTTGCAATAGAAAACCTGAAAGTTAATGAAGACTATCGTTTTGAAATTAATTTATCATTTGAACACCGAGCGACTTCAAATGATGAATTAGAAGGATTAAAAAATCAAGATAACGCTAACAACCCGTTAGCTAAAAATAACATTAGCCTTGCTTATCAATTAATCGTCAATTATTTACAGTCAAATCTTTTATTACCAGAGGATAAAGATAAGTTTTTCCAGTTTTTATCTAATAAAGTAATTCTATTTAGAAATAAACTAGCAAAGGATACAGATCTTAACCATTATTTTGAAATAATGAATAATCGTGGTGAGCAACTGGAACAAAGCGAAATTATTAAAGCCAGATTAATGGGCTTGCTGAAAAGCAAGCAAGAACAAGCCTGTTTCGCTTATATTTGGGATTGTTGTGCTAATATGAATAATTATATTGAGCATAAAATTAAAAAAGAGGATAAAATTAATATTGACAATATTAATGATTTTTGTCAATTATCAAAAAAGTTTGAGAATATATCAGAAACAGAGCATAATAATAAAAAAACTATATTAGATATATTAACAGGTGAAAAGGATGAAAATAATGAAGAACAAGCAGAACAAACAGAATTAGAAAAATACTATTCTATTATTGACTTTCCAAACTTTTTAATGCACGTATTAAAATTGTTTGTATCAGAGACAAAAGGAAAAACAGAAGAAGAAAAAAATATACCGTTGGATAATACAAAACTTATTAATAAGTTTGATGATTATTTTACTAAAAACAAAAATGATAACGAAAGTAAATCCGAGGATAAGGTTAAAAACTTTATTATTAAGTTATTAAAATATCGTTTACTTTTTGATAGCTATATTATTAAATTAGAGAATAACAATGCAAGAAACTTTGTTCTTTATAGTTATAATAATAAAGATGAGTACAAAAACACCTTTGAGAATGAGAAAGAACATAATAATATTATTATGTTGTTATCAATGTTTGACGTTTCTTTTAGAGCGAAAACCTATAAAAACTGGTTATATTACACCTTAAAATATTTGTCTTTCAAAAATAAAATAGAAGCGAAAGACTATATTAAATTTTTACAACATTTTGCTTATAAACAATATGAAAAAATAAAAGAAACAAATAAAATAGAGGATAATTTTCTTCATCAAGGTACTAATACACCCCATTATGTATTTTTCTATCTTGATTATTTATTATGGCAAAAATATCAAGATAACAAAGATGATAATGAATTTCATAACATTAAAACCTATCTTGATATTAATAATTTCCGCTTTGTAACCAGTAGAAATTCTATTGAGCATTATTTACCACAAAGTAAAGAAAATAAATTAGGTGAAAAGGAAAAACAAGATAACCTTATTAATGATTTTGGAAATCTTTGTTTAATTCCTCATAATCAAAACGCCAGTTTGAGTAATAATAGTATTGAAGATAAAAAAAGGAAGTATCAACATAACGAATTACAATGTGTCAGTATTAAGCAAGCTATAATGCTAACCGAGGATAATTGGGAGGCTGATGAAATAAAAAATCATTCTAAAGAAATGATTAAGTTAATTAATCATAAACCAGAACAACTAGAAGAATATGATGAGCTAATAACTCTTTGATTAATAATTAGCTAGGGACATTATTTGTCCCTATATTATTTTTTGCTTAGTTACTCCCCAAATTTCATCGCCAAATTTACTGATCCACCAATTTAGCATTTCACTATCCGCCACTGTTGCTTGAATATAATAATAATCTTCCGTTTGTTGTAAAATAACTTGATCCTGAGATAAAGGTGTTTCGGTTAAATGAAAGCCTGCCCAACGGTCAATATAAAAAGACAATTTAATTTTCTCTCCCTTGCCAAAACTTAAACGTCCATCTGCTTGAAATTTATTCAAATCAAAATCCTTTGGGCGTTCAAAAGAAAGAGTAGAAACGGTTGCTTGTTGAATACGATGTAAAGCGAGCAAACGTTCATCGGAAAAATGTTCATAGCGTACAATCAAATAAATACTTGCTCCTTGTTGTACGATAGCGAGGGGCATAACGCTCCCATTATGGCATTTGCCAAACTGATTTTGATATTGAATTTTTAGCCATTTATTATGAAAGAGGGCAATGCTAACTTGATTAAATACCTGTTCATCAATATTGGCAGGCACTAAGGGCAAGCTGGTAGGGGCTTCGCAAACCTTACCTAACCATTGGTTGCCCAATTTTGCTTGTTGATTATTTCCAGCCAAAACTTGCTGAGCTTGTTGAAAAAAGGGTTTCATTCCATCAATAATAGTGGCTGGCAATAAATATTTTAATTGTTGTTCGGCTATTCTTAAAACTAAAGATTGCTGTTCATTTAATTCAGAAACATTAAAACCTTTTGCTTTTTCTAACCAACTATAAGTATAAGGTTTACAGCTATCATCGCATTCTAATTGATCAAAATTTTCTGTTAAATATTTTAATTTTCGCTGAATATCTCGGAGATGAAGACCGCTATGTTGTAAAGCCTGTGCAATTTCACTGGAACTGATTTTTCTAGGTTTACGAGGAATAAGCTGTAATATTTTTAAATAGACTTGTAAACTATCAATATCTTTCTTGCGGGTAACCATTTTCTTTTACCTCATTAAACTACGAAATACTTATCTAGGGCTATTATAATCGCCCCAACGTATAAACAAATCCTGAGGTAATTGAATGCCTAATTGATCGCAAAGGCGATTGACGCTTTGATCAATGAGTTCTGATAAACTACGAGGGCGATGATAGAAAGCGGGCATTAGTGGCATAATTTTGCCGCCAATTTCTGCCACTTGGGTCATTAAGCGTAAATGCCCTAAGTGCAAAGGGGTTTCTCGTACACAAAGCAATAAGGGCAAGCCCTCTTTTAAACACACATCAGCAGAACGTGTGATTAAATCATCGGTGTAACTATGGGCAATGCCTGATAAGGTTTTAATGGAACAAGGCACCACAACCATACCTAAAGTGCGGTAAGATCCTGAAGAAATTCTTGCCCCAATATCACGACTATCATAACAATGATCCGCTAAGGCTTTAACCGCTGACAAACTATAATCCGTTTCCGCCTTAATAGTTTGCTTAGCGGCTTGGCTAATAACTAAATGGGTTTCAATTTGCTTTAAGGGCTGTAATACCTGTAATAAACGAATGGCATAAATCGCCCCTGATGCCCCTGTTATCCCAATAATTAATGGCTTTGCTTTAATTTTATCCATTATGAATTTCTAAATTACTGGCATCTTTTGCCCGTTTTTTCTTGGCGGCATCATTGCGTAACTCAGCAATGCTTTCTAAGTATTCTGGGGTAACATCACCTGTAACATAGACCCCCGTAAACACCGAGCAATCAAAGTCTTTAATCGCTGGATTTTCTTGTTGCACCGATTCCGTAAGAGCCGATAAATCTTGGAAAATCAGCTTATCCACGCCGATAGATTGTGCAATTTGTTCTACATTACGTCCATAAGCGATCAATTCGTGTTTGGTCGGCATATCAATACCATACACATTAGGATAACGAATTTCTGGCGCGGCGGAAGCAAAATAAATTTTCTTTGCCCCTGCGGCTCTTGCCATTTCAACAATTTGTTCGGACGTTGTACCTCGTACAATAGAATCATCAACCAATAAGACGTTTTTATCCTTAAACTCAGCGGAAATAGTATTAAGTTTACGTCTTACTGCACTAATACGCTGTGCCTGTCCCGGCATAATAAAGGTGCGTCCCACATAACGGTTTTTCACAAAACCTTGCCGATAAGGTTTATTTAATACATGGGCAATGCGTAAAGCAATATCGTTAGAGGTTTCAGGCACAGGGATAACCACATCAATATCATCAACATCTTGCCATTCTTTGGCAATTTTTTGCCCTAAACGTTCGCCCATATGCACACGAGCCGCATATACCGATACGCCATCAATACAAGAATCAGGGCGAGCAAAATACACATATTCAAAAATACAAGGGGTTAACGTTGGATTTTCTGCACATTGTGCCGAATATAATTGCCCATCAAAGGTAACATAAATCGCCTCGCCCGGCTCTACATCACGCACTAATTCAAAACCAGCGGTATCTAAAGCAACGGTTTCTGAGGCAAACATATATTCTGTTTTTTCGCCGTCATCACGCTTACCTAACACTAAAGGGCGAATACCATGGGGATCACGAAATGCCACCATACCATGTTGAATAATCATCGCAATACAAGCATAAGCACCACGAATATCCCGATGCGTTTGCTTAATGGCATTAAAAATATCTTCTGGGGATAACTGATCTTTATCAATTTGATCAAAATGATAAGCTAGAATATTGAGCAAAGCCTCTGAGTCTGAATTGGTATTCACATGACGGCGAGCTCGCTTGAATAGCTTATCTTTTAATTCCGCTGAATTGGTTAAATTGCCATTATGCACTAGGGTTAAACCATAAGGGGAATTCACATAAAAGGGTTGAGCCTCAGACACATTAGAACTGCCCGCAGTAGGATAACGCACATGACCAATTCCGGTGTTACCTTGTAACCTTAGCATGTGGATCTGCTGAAAAACGTCCATCACCAGTCCATTAGCTTTACGCAGACGGAAACGATTTTCATCGTCAATGGTTACAATACCCGCCGCATCTTGCCCACGATGCTGTAAGACCGTTAAAGAATCATAAATCGTTTGATTAACAGGTTGATAACTGACGATGCCAACAATACCACACATAAATAGTGCCTTCCTTATTTGTTAATTTAATGTTGTTACATTAAAGGGGTTGATTTTAAAAAACTTGAACTAGTTTGTAGTTGCTGAAAAAACCACTCAACAATAAAACCAAAGTGCGGAATTAATTTGGATTCTTTCCACCATTCACTTTGGCTAAAATTGGTAAAGGTATCTAAAAAGAATAATAGGGCAGCAACAATTAGCACACCTCTTAATAAGCCAAAGCACGCCCCCAAAACGCGATCGGTGCCTGATAGCCCTGTTTTATCCACTAGCTGCCCAATAATATAATTAATCATTGCCCCAATGATTAAGGTCGCAAAAAACAAAATGGCAATGGCTGTACCGTTACGAATATAATCCGATTCAATTTGTGTGAGAAAATTTGCGAGATAAGGATAAAAATGGCTTGCCACGAAAAACGCCACTAACCAACTGGCTAAGGACATTACCTCTCGCACAAAACCACGCAATAAACTAACGATAATAGAAAATGCAACAATACCAATAATAATATAATCAATCATGCCAATATCTCTAATAAAAACCGTTTTTTGGCAGGGCTATTCTAATCAATTCCACCAAAAAAGAAAACGTTTGCGTCAAAAATAAGTGATTATTTTCCGTAAAATCAAAAGGGGGATTATAGCAGTATTATGAAAAGCGGGGAAGTTGGGTACAAAGGTTTAGCGAAATGTAGATGATAATTTAGTAACTTGCTAAGTAAATCAATAACGCTTTCGCCGTAAAAAGTGCGGTCAAAAAATCATTTTTTTAACCGCACTTTGAAATAAAGATAAATTTAGAATAAAGGATTAAAGGATATTACTTTAATATTTCTACCCCCTCACACCCATTTTGGTTGCCATTATCACAGGCTTTCTTCAACCATTTTTTAGCTTGAACAAGATCCTCTTTAATTCCTTGTCCTAAAGCATACATAAATCCTAATCTAGCTTGCGCCAGAGCATGACCTTGTTCCGCCGCTTTGTAAAACCATTGCGCTGCTTGAACATAATCTTGTTTTACCCCTTTACCATTAAAGTACATATCACCTAACATAAATTGTGAAGAAACATCACCTTGCTCCGCTGCTTTGCGATACCATTGTGCTGCTTGAGCATAATCTTGTTTAACAACTTCTCCTAAAACATATATAGCCCCTAACCGAGTTTGTGCATCAACATAGCCTTTCTCCCCCGCTTTGCGATACCATTGCACTGCTTGAGCATAATTTTGTTTTACTCCTCGTCCATGATAATGCATATTCCCTAAATTATATTGTGCTTTAGCATGACCTTGTTCCGCCGCTTTGCTATACCATTTTGCTGCTTGAGCAGCATCTTGCTTTACACTTACACCTTCTTCATAAGCTATACCTAAAATATATTGTGAAAAAGCATGACCTTGCTCAGCAGCTTTGCGATACCATTCTACTGCTTGAACATCATCTTGTTCTACACCTATTCCTTGTCTATACATATCTCCTAAATTAAATTGTGCATTAGCATGACCTTGCTCCGCTGCTTTACGAAACCATTCCACTGCTTGAGTATCATCTTGTTTTACCCCTTTCCCCTCAGAGTACGCAATGGCTAAAGCAAACTGTCCAGAAATATCACCTTGTTTAGCGGCTTTACGAAACCATTGTACTGCTTGAATATAATCTTGCTTTACATCTTCACCTCTATAATAGAAGAAACCTAATAGAACTTGTGCAGTAACATCACCTTGTTCTGCCCGTTGCTGTAACTGAGTAATCTTTGTTTGGTTAGCTTGACTAGGTAAACTCAGAACAACAAATGTACTAATTAGCATTAAACTAAAAAATAAGTTGGCTTTCTTGAGCTTATTAAAGAAAAATTGATATATTTTCATAAAAAATCTCCGTTATATATTAATTCACTTAATAGATATTAGATAATGTGCCTATTAAAAATGTGAAGGCAAAAAATCATTTTTTTAACCGCACTTTGGGATCAAGATAAAAAGAATTAAAGGGATATTACTCTAATTGTTTTAAATTCTCACACGCATTTTGATAACCAATATCACAGGCTTTCTTCCACCATTTCTTAGCTTGAGTAAGATCTTGTTTAACGCCTTGTCCTTGAGCATACATAATTCCTAAATTATATTGTGCCTTAATATTACCTTGTTCAGCTGCTTTACGATACCATTCTACGGCTTGAACATAATCTTGTTTTACGCCTAGTCCCTCTTTGTAACGACTTCCTAATAGAAGTTGTGCATAATTATTACCTCGTTCTGCATGTTGCTGTAACTTTACAAGCTCTATTTCGTTTTCGTTAGCCTGACTAGGCAAACTCAGCATAACAAATGCACTCATTAGCGTTAAACTAAAAAATAAGTGAACTTTCTTTAACTGATTAAAGAAAATTTGCTCTCTTTTCATAAAAATCTCCGTTTATCTATTCATATCAACGTTTTTATTTACCCAATGGCATTAGGTAAACTTTCCTATTGAAAAAAAAAAACGATTTGTGTCAAGATAAAAATCACAATTTTTTGCAAAAATTTGCGTAAAATTTCAAGGGATAAAAATAGGGGAAAGTCAATGAAATTGGAAATTAAACTCAGGCTAAAATGGAAAGATAAAATTTGGCTTGGTTTGGCGGTTAAGGTGGTGATTTGAGCTTTGCTAAAAGTGCGGTCAGTTTTGCAATTATTTTTACGCTTATCTCTCTGTTTTGTTAAACAAAGGATAGAAGCATTATTAAAGGAATTTTATTACAAATCATTAACATTCCCTATTAAAAATGCTATTATCTGCTCTTTGACTACCCCATTTTTATTATTTTTTATGTTAGATCA
This sequence comes from Volucribacter amazonae, assembly GCF_029783845.1. Classification (NCBI taxonomy): domain Bacteria; kingdom Pseudomonadati; phylum Pseudomonadota; class Gammaproteobacteria; order Pasteurellales; family Pasteurellaceae; genus Volucribacter; species Volucribacter amazonae. Next base: position 177,732 of record NZ_LWID01000001.1, read on the forward strand.
GCATCAACAACGTTTTCGTGAGGCTATGGCACATTTAACCAGTGCGGTAAGCATTGTAACGACTTCAGGTAAAGCAGGCAAAGTCGGCTTGACTATTTCTTCGGTTTGTTCGGTAACAGACAGTCCGCCTACCCTATTAATGTGCATTAATCAACAAAGCGATACTCACGATATTCTGCATATTAACAAACAGGTTTGTATCAATATTCTTAATAGCCAACAACAAGATCTGGCGTTGCATTTTGCCAATATGGCGGATAGCACCATGGAACAACGTTTAGCTTGGGATTGTTGGCAGGACAATTTACAAGGTATTCCTGTGTTAAAGCAGGCGGTTGCCAATTTGAATGGCAAAATTATTGGGCAAAATATTGTGGGTTCACATTCGGTCTTTTTTGTGGAATTAGATCATATTGAGGTCAATAGCCAAGATGCGTTAGGCTATTTTAATCGGCAATTTAAATGTATTCATAAATAGCTTGATAACCCTATTAAGTGCGGTGAGTTTTTGCGATTTTTTTATAGCTCTTGCCAAAAACTGCGTGGCAGATGCTGTTGGGCTTTGTTGAGTAATTCCGCTAAATCTTGATAAGTGGGTTGCCCTTGTGGGGGAATTAGGGCGATATGTTGTTGAGCAAGTTGAGCTGAAATTTTGTCAAACCATACCGCACTTTGTGTAGGCAAGGTTGTCATGGCTCGTTTTCCTAACCAATATAATCCTTGCAAGGGTAAACATAGGGCGACTAATGCGGTTAATACACCTGCACTGATTGTCATCAAGTTATAACCATAAAAATACGGCCAACATAGGGCAAAAACGGCAAACATTGGCATGATTTTTTGGGCAAATTTGGTGGCACGAATAATCCGATTTTCGGGAAAAATCATACCTAACTTGCTTTCCAGTGGCCAAGTTTCTAAATATTTTCGTCCTTTAGTCCATATCTTAAATATTGACATTATCAACAACTCACAGTGAAAAATTTGGCAAATCATAGCACTTCACTGCTTTTATTCCCATAATATTTTTTAATTATTCAACTTTTTTTGAATAAAATCGGATTTTTTCTGCCGATCAGAATTTATTTTATTAGCTGAAAAGTGTATCCTATACAGGTTATGACTTTAAGCCATTCGTTATATTATAGTCGTTTCAATTTAAAATAAGGCAAGGCGGCAAGCCGAAGACAGTACAAGTAGTACGGCGAGGCGTGCCAACGCTGTATTATTTTAAAGTGGAACGACTATATTTAGAGCGAATTATTTTTTAACCCAATATAAAATATAGGTTATTTACATGTCTGAAAAATTAGTTCTTATTTTAAACTGCGGTAGCTCTTCATTAAAATTCTCAATTCTTGAGCCTCAATCAGGCGAAGAGAAATTATCTGGTCTTGCTGAGGCATTTTATTTACCAGAAGCCCGTATTAAATGGAAATTACACGGTGAAAAAGGTCAAGCGGATCTTGGTGCGGGTGCAGCACATAGCGAGGCGTTAAAATTTATTGTTGATAATATTTTCTCCCTTGATCCTGCATTAAAAAATAATATTGTGGCGATCGGGCATCGTATCGTACATGGTGGTGAACAATTTACCTCTTCGGTTATCATTAATGATGAAGTAATTAAAGGCATTGAAGATGCGGTACAATTTGCACCGTTACATAACCCTGCCCACTTAATCGGTATTCAAGAAGCCTTCAAAATTTTCCCTGAATTAAAAGATAAAAATGTGGCAGTATTTGATACCGCTTTCCATCAAACAATGCCTGAAGAAGCCTTTTTATATGCGTTACCTTACGCTTTATATAAAGAGCATGGTGTACGCCGTTATGGCGCACATGGTACTAGCCATTACTTTGTAAGTCGTGAAGCGGCAAAACGTCTTAATGTGGCAGAAGATCAAGTTAATGTGATTACTTGCCATTTAGGTAATGGTGGCTCAGTGGCAGCGATTCGCCATGGCGAATGTATTGATACCTCTATGGGTTTAACCCCATTAGAAGGTTTGGTAATGGGAACACGTTGTGGCGATATTGATCCTGCCATTATTTTCTATATGCACGATACCCTTGGTATGTCTGTGAAAGAAATCAATGAAACCTTAACCAAAAAATCAGGTTTATTGGGTTTAACCGAAGTAACTAGCGATTGTCGTTATGCGGAAGATAATTACGACAGCGAAGAGCCTGCTAAACGTGCGTTAGACGTTTACTGCTATCGTTTAGCCAAATACATTGGTTCTTATATGGCAGTCATTGGTGAACGTTTAGATGCTATCGTGTTTACTGGTGGTATTGGTGAAAACTCTGCACATGTGCGTGAATTAACCTTAGCTCACTTAAAACTTTTCGGTTATCAATTAGATAACGATAAAAACCTTGCAGCACGTTTTGGTAAAGAAGGTGTAATTACTAAAGAGGGTACACCTGTTGCTATGGTTATTCCTACCAACGAAGAATATGTTATTGCACAAGATACAGCTCGTCTTTGTATCAAGTAAGTAATCTCAGATAACTGCCGATATTATCGGCAGTTTTTATTTTATCTCTAAATAATTAAGGTAAGTATTATGTCTAGAACCATTATTCTTATTCCAATCAGCACTGGTGTGGGTTTAACCAGTATTAGCCTTGGTTTAATCCACGCATTAGAACAAAAGGGGGCAAAAGTAGGTTTTATGAAACCTATTTCTCAGCCTGTTTCTGGGGAAGATAAAATTGATCGCACTACGTCTATTGTGCGTAGCAGTACCAATATTGAAACCGCAGAACCCTTAATGCTGAGCTATGCTGAGGGATTAATTGGACAAAACCAATCTGATGTTTTATTAGAAAAAATTGTTGCTCATCATCAAGCTATTAGTAAAAACAATGAAATTGTGATTGTAGAGGGATTAATTCCAACCCGTAATAATGCTTATGCCAGCAACCTCAATTATGAAATTGCCCAAGCATTAGATGCGGAAATTATCTTGATCGCTGCCCCTTTAACCGATACACCTGCGGAAATGCAAAAACGTATCCAAGCGGCAACCTCTCAATTTGGTGGTGCAAATAATAAAAATCTATTAGGTGTAGTTATCAATAAATTCAATGCCCCTGTGGATCAATCTGGACGCACTCGCCCAGATCTTACCGAAATCTTTGATTCCTTTAATCACAATCATAACCAAGTTTCTGAAATTTATAAGTTATTTGAAAATAGTCCAATTAAAGTTTTAGCTTGTATTCCTTGGAAAGCTGAATTAATTGCAACGCGTGCTATTGATTTGGTTAAACACCTTGGTGCAGCCATTATTAACGAGGGCGAAATTAATTCTCGCCGTATTCAAAGCATTACTTTCTGTGCAAGAAGTTTACCGAATATGGTGGAACATTTCCGAGCCAACAGTTTATTAGTTACCTCTGCTGATCGCCCTGATGTGATTGTTGCCGCTTCCCTAGCCGCAATTAGTGGGGTAAAAATTGGTGCAATTCTATTAACGGGGGGTTATAAATTAGATTCTCAAATTAAAAAACTCTGTGAATATGCCATTGAAAGCACAGGATTACCTATTTTCCGTGTAGAGGGAAATACCTGGCAAACCGCATTAAGTTTACAAAGTTTTAGCCTAGAAGTACCCGTTGATGATAAAGAGCGTATTGATCATATTAAAGAATATGTAAGCAACGAAATCAGTAACGATTTAATTAATAGTTTAAGTGCAGGTACTGCTCGTTCACGCCGTTTATCACCACCAGCATTCCGTTTCCAATTAACCGAATTAGCGCGCCAAGCGAAAAAACGTATTGTGTTACCTGAGGGTGATGAACCTCGTACCGTCAAAGCAGCTGCCCTTTGTGCAGAACGTGGTATCGCAGAATGTGTCTTGCTTGCAAATCCTGATGATGTTCAACGTGTGGCTGAAGCACAAGGGGTTCAATTAGGCAAAGGTATTAGCATTATTGATCCTGCCCAAGTGCGTGATAACTATGTGGATCGTTTAGTGGAATTACGCAAAGCCAAAGGTATGACGGAAATTATTGCCAAAGAGCAATTACAAGATAATGTGGTGCTTGGTACAATGATGTTAGAGGCAAACGAGGTTGATGGTTTAGTATCAGGTGCAGTACATACCACCGCTAATACCATTCGCCCACCAATGCAAATCATTAAAACCGCTCCCGGTAGTTCTATCGTTTCTTCCATTTTCTTTATGCTATTGCCTGACCAAGTTTTAGTTTATGGCGATTGTGCGGTTAATCCTGATCCAACTGCTGAGCAATTAGCTGAAATTGCGATTCAATCTGCGGATTCTGCTAAAGCCTTTGGTATTGAACCTCGTGTCGCTATGATTTCTTACTCTACGGGGACGTCGGGTTCGGGTGCTGATGTAGAAAAAGTCAAAGAAGCTACACGTTTAGCCCAAGAAAAACGCCCAGATCTCATTATTGACGGTCCATTACAATATGATGCGGCAATTATGGAAGATGTAGCCCGTTCTAAAGCACCAAACTCGCCAGTGGCAGGAAAAGCAACGGTATTTGTGTTCCCTGATTTAAACACAGGTAATACCACTTATAAAGCAGTACAACGTTCTGCGGATCTGGTATCTATTGGTCCTATGTTACAAGGTATGCGTAAACCTGTTAATGACCTTTCTCGCGGGGCATTAGTTGATGATATTGTTTACACCATTGCCTTAACCGCCATTCAAGCTACTCAATAATTGATAAATGAATAAATAAAAAGCCCTCATTTTTGAGGGCTTTTTTCTCTGTGTTATTCCCACCAAGTGCGGTCAGTTTTTAAAATTTTTTCTCTGAACAATCTTGTCCGTTTTAATTTAATATAAGGCATAGCAAAGCCGTCAGATTTTAAGATTTGTTATAAAAATGATAAACTCTGTTATAATGACGTCATATTTTGATGAAAACAACATCTATTCTCAAACGAGGTATTTATGTCAGCACAACAACTTATTACACAACTTACCGACATTGTTGGTCAACGTTATATTATTACCGATCAAAGTAAAGCCGAAGCCTATTGCAGTGGCTATCGTTTTGGCTCAGGCAAAGCCTTAGCGGTGGTTCGCCCTGCTACCCTATTAGAATATTGGCAAGTATTACAAGCCTGTGTTAAACACGACGTTATCGTGATTAGCCAAGCAGCGAATACGGGGTTGACCGGTGGATCTACGCCTAATGGTAATGATTATGATCGTGATATTGTCTTAATCAATGCCATGCGAATTGATGGTATTCAATTAATTAATAATGCAGAGCAAGTAGTATGTTTACCTGGCTCAACCTTAAACGAATTAGAGCAACAATTAAAACCCCATGGACGAGAACCTCATTCAGTGATCGGTTCATCTTGTATTGGAGCTTCTGTCATTGGTGGCGTTTGCAATAATTCGGGTGGGGCTTTAGTGCAACGTGGACCAGCCTATACCGAAATGGCATTATTTGCTCAATTAAATGAACAAGGCGAATTAGAACTTAAAAACCATTTAGGTATTGATCTTGGCGAAACCCCAGAAGAAATCTTATTCAATTTACAACAACATCGTTATCAAAATAAAGATATTCAACAAAATTGCGGTAAAGGTCATGATCATAGTTACTGCGATCATGTTCGCCAAGTTGATGAAAACTCCCCTGCTCGTTTTAATGCTGACCCTGCTCGTCATTATGAAGCTTCAGGAAGTGCGGGTAAATTAGCGATTTTTGCCGTTCGCCTAGATACCTTTCCATTAGAAAAAAATACTGCAGTATTTTATATTGGCACAAACCAAACTCAGGTATTAAATGATCTCCGCCGTCATATGCTAACTAACTTCCAGCAATTACCTATTTCAGGCGAATATATTCACCGAGATGCCTTTGATATCGCCGCTGTTTATGGCAAAGATACCTATTGGATTATCAAAAAATTAGGTACTCAACATCTCCCTAAACTCTTTGCCCTAAAAGCCAAAGTAGATAGGCTAGCGAAAAAATTTACATTCCTACCTAAAAATTTAAGTGATAAAGCATTACAACTGTTTTCTAAATTATTGCCGCAGCATTTACCCGAGAGTTTACGCCAATATCGTGATCAATATGAACATCATCTTATTATTAAAATGGGTGGTACAGGGGTACAAGAAGCAAGAGATTACCTCAAGGATTATTTTAAAGACTCTAGCCTAGGTAATTATTTTGAATGTAACCCAGAGCAAAGCCAAGCCGCTATGCTCCATCGTTTTGCCGTTGCCTCAGCGGCTGTGCGTTATCGAGCAATTCATGATAAAGAGGTTGAGGATATTGTTGCCCTTGATATTGCATTACGCCGTAATGATAATGAATGGTTTGAAACCTTACCTACTGAAATTGATAATAAAATTAGCCATAAATTGTACTATGGGCATTTTATGTGTCATGTTTTTCATCAGGATTATATTGTGAAAAAAGGCAACGACTGTATGCAATTAGAACATGAAATGTGGAAATTATTGGATCAACGTGGAGCACAATATCCTGCTGAACATAATGTTGGGCATTTATATGTAGCAAAACCTGAATTGAAAAATTTCTATCAACAATTAGATCCAACTAACAGTTTCAACCCGGGTATAGGACAAACATCAAAAAATAAATATTGGCAAGAATAAATTTAGCAAGCCACCTTTAAGGTGGCTTAATTCTTCTATAATCGTTTAAAAAACAAGCCGAAAAGACAATACAAAGAGTACAGCAAGATATGCTATTTAAAATGGAAAGACTATTGTTTTTTTAATTGTATAGTCGTTTCAATTAAAAATGAGACAAGGCGGTACGCCGAAGACAATACAAGTAGTACGGCGAGGCGTACCAACGCCGTATCATTTTAAAGTGGAACGACTATACATAATCGCCATAACGATCATACTACTAAACTACCACCACGCTTGAATTTATCAATATTCTTACTTATACTGTAAAGCCAGTATTTCACAGCAAATCATTATTCATTGAGGTTAATATGAAAAAAAATGTAAAACAATCCTTGATCATAGGTGCCATTGTATTTGTTGTTGCTTTTTTCTATTTTTCACATAAATCTGGCATACTTTGATAACAAATATAATAATTAGCCTATAATCATAATAATGACTATAGGCTATTTGTCATAATAAAAAATCTAATAAATTAGATATTATCTAAAATCATTTGCCTGCTTTAATAAATTACGGCTTTCTTTCATAAAGAGTTCAGAATAATCGCCAAACCATTGATGTACTTTTTCAAATGCCTTAATAAAACCTTGTTTATCCCCTTGTTCAAAGAATGTTAAGCTTTCATCATAACTATCACGTAATGATTTAATCACCGCTAAATTTTCAGGTTTATCCATAATAATATCCGCATATAAACTGGCATCTTGAGCAAATAAACGTCCAATCATTGCTAATTCCAAACGATAAATCGGCGAGGAAAGGGCTAATAATTGGGCTAACTCAACAGGTTGTTGTGAAAGATGCAAACCATTAGCAAAGGTAGCAAAATGACGTAACGCTTGGATATAAGTCATACTATGATCATGCTCTTTGGCATCAACAGGATAAATAATTGCTCCCCAAATGGCAATTTGATCTATAAGCCATTGATAACGTTCGGCAAATCGCCCATCACAACGAGCTACTACTTGTTTTACCATACTTGGAATATCAGGTCCAAACATAGGGTGCAACCCCACTACTGCCCCTTGATGTATGCTCAACATTTTGGCTAAAGGAGCAGATTTTACCGAGGTTAAATCTGTTAATAACATATTTTCCGTTAAGTAAGGCTGCAAACGATCGAGGGTTTCAAGGGTTTTGGCAATAGGCACAGACACCACCACCACATCAGCATTAGCTAGAATTTGTTCGGCATTTTGCCAATCTTCTCGCCCTAATAAATCCACTTGATAACCTGATAAGCGGAAATAATGGGCAAATAATCCACCGAGTTTGCCTCTTCCGCCAACAATCACTATTTTTTGAATAGCTGGATTGAGTTTTTTAAAACCATAATGGTTTTCATTAGTATAGGACTCTCGCATAATACGGCGTAGAATATCTTCAATAAGATCAGGTGGCACACCAAGTTTTTCAGCCTCTTGTCGCCTTGCCTTAAGCATATCCGCTTCACGTTCTGGTACATAAATGGGCAATCCCTGCTGATGCTTGACTTCGCCAACTTTACTCACTAAGGTTAAACGTTTTGCTAATAGTTGTAATAAGGCTTGATCGGTCTGATCGATTTCATCGCGTAATGCTTTAAGTGCGGTCATTTTTTATCCTTTTTTGCTAATTTAGAAGCAATATTGCGTAATAAGGTTTCAGTTGTTTGCCAGTCAATGCAAGCATCAGTAATAGAAACGCCATATTTCATTTGAGTAACAGGTTGCTCAGCACTTTGATTACCTGCATAAAGATGACTTTCTAACATTAAGCCGATAATTGATTGATTACCATTAACAATTTGTTGTACAGCATCTTCTGCCACAAGAGGCTGGCGGCGATAATCTTTATTGGAATTACCATGACTACAATCAATCATAATGGCTTGCTCTAATCCTGCATTAGCTAATTCAATTTCACATTGTGCCACAAATTCCGCTTGATAATTAGGAATTTTTCCACCACGCAAAATAACATGCCCATCTGGATTACCTTCTGTATGCAATAAATTCACTTGTCCTTGCTGATTAATGCCAATAAAACTATGCCCCATAGATGCCGCTTTCATAGCATTAATCGCGGTGGCTAAACTTCCGTCAGTACCGTTTTTAAAACCCACCGCCATAGACAATCCTGAGGCTAATTCACGATGTGTTTGCGATTCTGTGGTGCGAGCCCCTATGGCTGACCAGCTAAATAAATCTGCCATATATTGTGGGGTAATGGGATCAAGTGCCTCTGTGGCTAATGGCAAGCCTAATTCGGCTAACTCAATTAATAATGCACGAGCAATATGTAAACCATGCTCTACATCAAAAGAACCGTCAATTTTAGGATCATTAATCAACCCTTTCCAGCCCACTGTGGTACGAGGTTTCTCAAAGTAAACTCGCATTACAATGTAAAGATTATCTGACAATTCAGTGGCAAGTTGAGCCAATTTTTTACCATATTCAATGGCAGCTTGAGGATCGTGAATAGAACAAGGCCCAACCACCACTAATAACTTATCCTGTTGTTTATGAATAATCTTAGCAATATCTTGACGTGATTGCTGAATTTGTTGGCGTAGCTCTGGGGATAATGGCAATTTTTGCTTGAGTTCATAAGGGGTTACTAAAACTTTTTCATCAATAATATGTACATTATGCAAGCTATCTTTATTCATTTTTCACTCCATTAATACCGTTGTTCTTGTTGTAAAATAATAATTACACTAAATGTAATAAATATAATACATTATAATTTAAAAAAGGCAATGGGGAATAACTATACTATAAAATGAATAAAGAATATTTTAGAAAATTGCACCGCACTTAATAAAAAACCTGCCAATTAGCAGGTTTTTTATCGTTACATTAAATTTGTTTCTTTCTACAAAGTAGAATAAGAATAGTAAAAACTATGGCTGTGGCAATAAAAGCATATAACATTGAAGAAGTAAAACCAATCACCAAATAGCCTACCACAGTAGATAGCGCCACTAACATAGCATAAGGTAATTGTGTAGTAACATGATCCATTAAACCACATTTTGCCCCAGTAGAAGAAAGAATGGTGGTATCCGAAATAGGCGAACAATGATCGCCACAAACCGCCCCTGCCATTACCGCAGATAAACAAGGGAGCAATAATTCAGGCGCTGCATTCGCCGCAATAGCTGCCGCTATCGGCAACATAATCCCAAAGGTTCCCCAACTTGTTCCTGTGGCAAATGCCATTGCGGTAGCAAGTACAAACAATAAGGCCGGCAATAATTCTATGGCAAAATTGCCTGAAACAAGGGTGGATAAATATTCCCCTGTTTTCATATCCCCTACTACATTATTAATTGTCCAAGCAAAAAATAAAATTAAAATTGCCCCTGACATTGATTTCATACCTAAAACCCAAGCACGAAAATAAGTGGCAATATCAACATGGCGTCCTGCTATAATACAAAGGGTTAATACAACTAAAGCACTTACCCCACCAAATACTAAAGAAATCCCAACAGTGGTATTTTCAAACGCACCTAGCACACTAAAAGGTTTTCCTTCTGCACTAAGAACTTGGTTACCTGTATAGAGCATCATAAAAACCGTCGCAACAATTAAGGTAACAATAGGAAACACTAAATTACGCATTCTCCCTGTTACCATAATCTCTTCATTGTCATCATTATTTTTCGCTAATGCTGCTTGCTCATGCCTTGCCATTGAACCTATATCAATGGAAAAATATGCTACTAAGAAAACCATAATAATGGAAAAAATAGCGTAATAGTTCATCACACTCATCGCCATAAATGCGCCTATCGGAGAATATTCGGTAATAGAATAAGTGGCTAATAATCCTGCGATTAGGGTAATAATATAAGCTCCCCAACTAGATACAGGCATTAATACACACATTGGTGCGGCGGTTGAATCCAAAATATAAGCAAGTTTAGCACGAGATACCTTAAATTTATCAGTAACAGGACGAGCAATAGCGCCAACCGCTAAACTATGGAAATAATCATCAATAAAGGTAACAAATACTAATGATGCAGCCATTAATTTTGCCCCTCGCCGTCCTTTTATGCGTTTTTTTGCCCAATTTGCAAAGGCTTGATTACTGCCTGATACAGTAAAAAGTGCGGTCAATATTCCCAATAATAATAGAAAAATTAAAATATTAATATTATCGGCGTTTAATCCCTGTGCCTCTACATCATAAACTAAGGATAAAATATTCTCTTTAAGATAAATTAAAGAAGTAAGCAAATGACCACCGCCGAGCATTAACGCCCCAACCAGAATACCAATACTTAATGAAAAAATAACTTTACGTGTAACAATCGCCAAACTCAGTGCCAATAACGGCGGAATAATTGACCATATTGACGTAGAATAATTAATAAGTTGCATGACCTCTACCTAAATATAAAAAATAAGGGAGATCTACTGAATGAAATAATCAAATTGATTATAACAGGTCGGTTAATTGAACCACCTAACAGTAGCGCTCCATAGTGAACATAAACATACTATGGCAGTGACGTACCTTTCAATAACGCCCCCAACCAATCAAAATGACTTTTGATTGATTTCGGCAAATATTCCTTTCTTTTTTCCTCATTGCTATCCGCTCAGAAAAAATACTTATAACATTTGCGCCTCTACATATGCGGAAGTGCTAAGATTACGATAATCTTCATCAAATGACAATAGAAATTATTGATTAATCTGATATGCTAAATATTCATTGTTCCTCCTATTATAAAAAGACAACTTTTCATTATTCCATTTAATTTAGATCTAATTAGTTAAGCAATATAAGATAAATTAATCCTAAATAAGCATATTTTTATTGCCTATTATAATTATTATAATTATAATTGCTTAGCGTAATGAATAAATCATAGGAGGAATTTTATGTCTGACGTATTAAAAACACTTACTAATATTCGTAGCTTACGAGCTTTAGCCCGTGAACTTTCTTTAGAAGAATTAAAATCTATTTTAGAAAAATTAACTTTAGTGGTAAAAGAAAAACATCAAGAAGCCGCTGAATTACAAGCCAAAGAACAACAACGCTTAGAAAAATTAGAAAAATATAAAGAATTATTACAGCAAGATGGTATTAATGCTGAAGATTTGATTGAATTATTAGGTGGCGAAACACCTAAACGTAAAAAAAGAGAACCAAAACCAGCTAAATACCAATACGAAGAAAATGGCATTGTCAAAACTTGGACTGGTCAAGGAAGAATGCCTAGAGTCATCAAACAAGCCGTAGATGCTGGAAAATCCTTATCTTCTTTTGAAATTTAATCCATAAAATCTTTGACAATAAAACCCATAATATATGGGTTTTATTGTTTTTATTCGGAAAAATAACATTATGATTGAAAATAAAATTTTATTAACTGATTGCCCAGATGATAAAGGTTTAATCGCCAAAATAACCAATATTTGTTATAAACATCAATTAAATATTCTACATAATAACGAATTTGTTGATTTTGAAACCAAACACTTTTTTATGCGTACCCAATTACAAGGTATTTTTAACGAACAAACCTTATTAGAAGATCTTAATCTTGCTCTCCCACAAGGTACAAATTGCCGACTAATTAGTAAACAAAAGAAACGCATTGTAATTTTAGTTACCAAAGAAGCTCATTGCCTTGGCGATATATTAATGAAAAATTATTATGGTAGCTTAAATGTTGAAATTGCTGCGGTCATTGGTAATCACGATACATTAAGATCATTAGTAGAAAAATTTGATATTCCATTCTTCTGCATTAGTCATCAAAATCTCACACGTGTTGAACACGACAAATTATTAGCTGATAAAATTGATGAATATTCGCCTGATTATATTGTATTGGCTAAATATATGCGTGTGCTTAATCCTGAGTTTGTAAGCCGTTACCCTAATCGTGTCATTAATATTCATCATTCTTTCTTACCTGCCTTTATTGGTGCTAAACCTTATCATCAGGCTTATGAAAGAGGAGTAAAAATTATTGGGGCAACAGCACATTTTATTAATAACGAATTAGATCAAGGCCCAATTATTTTGCAAAATGTCATCAATGTTGATCATACCTATAATGCAGAAGCTATGATGAAAGCGGGCAGAGATGTAGAAAAAACCGTCTTAAGTAAAGCATTAGATCTTGCCTTACAAGATAGAATTTTTGTTTTCCAAAATAAAACCATTGTTTTTTAATTATAGTCGTTTCAATTTAAAATAAGACAAGACGGTACGCCGAAGACAGTACAAAAAGTACAATAAGGCGTACCAACACCGTATTATTTTAAAGTAGGACGATTATAATAAATCCAGTCTAATCTACTGGCTTAAATACTGCTGAAATTTAATGCAATTAAATAACTTACTTCATTTTTTTCTTGCAATCATCACTTACCACTGTATAATCACTGCCATTAATTGCCTGGGTGGCGAAATTGGTAGACGCAGCGGATTCAAAATCCGCCGTTGAATAAACGTGTCGGTTCGAGTCCGACCCTAGGCACCATTTATAATAAAATTATCCTTTCATAATCCTCTAAAAGCAAAAGTCTTTTTTACACATTTGAAATGTTTAATATCTCGATAAATTATAATCGTAAAATAAAAATTTATTTCATATAAATAAAAGCAAAAAAACACACCGCACTTTTGTATAAGGTAAAACCAATTATAGTAAACTAATACTATTTTTTAATTCTATTCACTCCTCTACTCTATCAACCTTTGCTGACAGAGAGCAATAAAAAATTCAATATCTTCTGAGTCATAACCCAAAATTTTACCAATTTCTCGTTCTCGCTCGGGATCAAATCCCGATATTCCTATTAAAGAGGAAAGATGTTCGGCTTGTTGACGATATTCTTCCTTAAATACGATGGTATAAAAACCATTAGGCGGGCAATAATATTTCTCAATAGTAGAAAAATAACGACTTTCAATATAAGTCAACATTTCATCAGGAATAATGCCATCAAAAAACAGCGCTACTTGTTTTTTGCCTTGTAACATTAATTGTAATTCAATACCCTCGTGAGGACCGATTTTTGCCATATTATTTCCTTAAATCAACCTGTAGAGCCATTATCTTTAAAATAGTAAAAATCCCTCTTATTAAGAGGGATAATCATCAATAATAATATGTTGTTATTATGCCTTTTTTATTACAATCTCCCAAGTAGCATCACCAATTTGAGCAAAATGAATAACAGGATAATCATTTTCGGCAGCCCAACGAGGTAAATTTTCAGTAGCTTCTGCACAAGTAAATTGTATCGCTAATTCATCGCCAATTTGTAACTCAACAATTTTTTTCTTAGCTTGCATTAATGGGTAAGGGCATAAATGCCCTTTGGTATCTAATTCATAACGCATAATTTTCTCCTCTTGGTTATGATACAGTCGTTTAATTTAAAATAAGACGGCGATACACTGAAATACAGTACAAATCGTACAACAAGACATACCAACGCCATATTAATTTAAAATGGGGCAACTATAACTTTTGTGGGCGGACATAAACAAAATAGCTCATTGCCCAAACACCTAACATAATAAAAAATAAAGAAATCCAGCCTTTACTACTCATTACCGCCGTTGCTGTTAAACCGTTGCCAATGGTACAGCCGCCAGCGAGAGACGCACCAATGCCCATAAATAAGCCGCCAATTACACTATTTCTTACAGTAGCCAAATCTGGTAAACGCCATTTAAACTCACTACTCCCTTTAGCGGCAAGGTATGATCCTATTAGAATACCAAGTACTAAAAATACGCCCCAATTTATACGAGAAGTATCGCCTGTTATTAAAAAAGTAATAATATTGGCAGAAGGACCTGTAATACCTAATCCTGCACTTTTACCTACCACAGCATTTGATAGCCAAGCTAACAATGCCAAAATTCCAATAAATATTGCTGCCCAAAATGGATGAATATGCTTTTCAAATAAAAAATGGCGAATACCTTGATATTTTGCAGGTAAACTAGCTATTTTTAACTTAGGTTTACGCAATGTTGTATAAACCCCAAAAGCAGTAATAATGGCTAAAATAGCAACAAGCCACCAAACAGAAATTTGTAAACTTTGTGCAAGATTATCATTCATTCGCCAATATTGTCCCATAAATTTTTGCATATCATTTAATGCACCATAACGCATCATTGCCGCACTTAACATATACATAAAGAGTGCAATCCAACTACTTATCAAGCCTTCGCCCGCGTGATACCAAGTCCCTGTAGCACAACCACTAGCAAGCACAATACTTACACCAAAGATCAATGAGCCAATAATGGTAGAAAACAGTGAAAAATCTTTATATGGAGAAGTGATATAGCCAATTTCAATTAACCATAGTACGCCAATACTTTGTAGCAAAATGGCAATTAAAAATGCATAAAATATACGATTATTTTTACTGAGATACATTTCCCGAAAGCCGCCTGTCAAACAAAAACGAGAACGCTGGAAAATAAAACCGAGAAGACTGCCAATCAATAATGGCGAGAAGATTGTTGAAAACATAACTAAACCTTAGTATAAATGTTAAACAGATCATTCATTCTAAAAATCTTATTGATAAAGACAAGCTGAAAGATCCAAAAATATGATCTCGCTCATAAAAAATTTGAATAAATGCCTGTCATTATATATTAAAAGCTTAAGTTATTCCCCACACTAACTTCATCTAATGTAATTTTCTGCAAAACTTTGCTTTGACTATTTCTTTTGCAAAGCAGAATCTTTAAAATACGCCACCTGAATGAACATTCATTCATTTTGTAATTCTTTATGCTTAAGATTTAGTTAAGAAATTTAGCTTAGACTATCGCTCACTAAATTTTTTATGATTGGAATATTTATGAACAAAAAACGCATTTTAACCATAATCATAGTGCTTGTCTTGCTCTTACTAGGCTACTATTTTTTCTATGGCAAAAACAATAATCAAATTACCTATTTAACAGAAACCGTTAGTCGTGGCGACTTACAAAAAACAGTCATTGCCAATGGTACGGTGCGTAGTGCTAATCGTGTTGAAGTGGGGGCGCAGGTATCGGGGCAAATTAAGAAAATTTATGTACAATTAGGGCAACAGGTTAAACAAGGTGATGTGATTGCGGAAATTGATTCTACCACTCAGCAAAATAATTTAAATACCGCTCAAGCGGAATTGGATTCTTATACCGCTCAATTAAAAGCGAAAAAAATCGCTTATGAGGTGGCAAAATCCGCCTTTGATCGTACTCAAACCTTATATCAGCGTAAATCAGCGAGCTTAGATGATTTTAATACAGCAAAAAATAACTTAGCTGCGGCAGAAGCGGATATTGAGGATATTCAAGCCAGTATTAAAAAAGCTGAAATTGAAGTGAATACCGCTCAAACTAATTTAGGTTATACCACCATTACTTCCCCTATTAATGGCACGATTATTTCTATTCCTGTTTCTGAAGGGCAAACGGTTAATGCCAATCAAACCACTCCAACCATTGTGCAAGTGGCAGATTTAAGCAAAATGTTAATTAAAGCGGAGATTTCTGAGGGCGATATTACAAAAATTAAAGCTGGTCAGGAAGTAAGCTTTACCACACTCTCTGATCCTGATATTCACTATCATTCCACCATTCATTCCGTAGATCCTGCGATGAGTACACTTACTGATGATGAATACAGTGAATCGGTAAGTAGCACTGATGCGGTATATTATTATGCCAACATTTTGATTGATAATTCGGACAATAAATTATTTATCGGTATGAGTACCACCAATGTGATTACCATTGCTGATGTGCAAGATGTATTACTTGTTCCGAGTTTAACCCTGAAAAAACAAGGCAATAAAACCTTTGTTGAAGTATTAAATGCTAATCATCAAGTAGAACAACGTGAGGTTACTACGGGGTTAAGTGATGAAATGAATACAGAAATTTTATCTGGCTTACAAGCGGGCGAAAAAGTCATTTCTTCTCAAGTGGCAAATGGTGAGCAAGTGGGCAACACAGGTCGTGGACCTCGTCTATTCTAAATGGCGGTGGTAGCAATGAATATTATTGAAATTAAGCAAATCAACAAATATTTTGGTCAAGATGATAATCGCACACAGGTGTTAAAAGACGTTAATCTTACGATTAAAAAAGGCGATTTTGTGGCGATTATCGGTACTTCGGGTTCAGGCAAATCCACCTTAATGAACATTATTGGCTGTTTAGATACCGCATCATCAGGTTCATATCAAATTGAACAGCAGGAAGTGAGCCATTTAAATGCTGATGCCCTATCCGATTTACGCCAAAAGAAATTCGGCTTTATTTTTCAACGTTATAACTTATTATCTACCCTTTCTGCCCTAGAAAATGTGGCATTACCTGCCATTTATTCAGGTATGGATCAGAAAAGCCGTCTTGAACGAGCAAAACAATTATTAACTAAATTAGGGCTTGGCGATAAGTTAAACAATAAACCGAGCCAATTATCAGGCGGACAACAACAGCGTGTCAGTATCGCTCGTGCCTTAATGAACGGCGGCGAAATTATTCTTGCTGACGAACCCACTGGGGCGTTAGATTCTAAAAGTGGCGAAACCGTCATGGAAATTTTGACCCAACTTCATCAAGAGGGGCATACCATTATTTTGGTTACCCACGATAAGCATATCGCTGAGTTTGCTAATCGTGTTATTGAAATTAAAGACGGACGCATTATTCGTGATCAACAAAAATCAGAAAAAATTATTGAAAAATCCACCGCACTTTCCCCCGTAAAACGAGGTCTGAGCTTTTATCGTGATCAATTTATTGAATCCTTTAAAATGTCGGTTTCCGCCATTATCGCCCATAAATTACGTTCCTTATTAACGATGTTAGGCATTATTATTGGTATAACTTCTGTGGTATGTGTGGTGGCGTTAGGTAATGGCTCACAACAAAAAATTCTGTCTAATATTAATGCCTTAGGTACAAATACGATGGATATTTATAATGGTACAGGTTTTGGCGATCGGCGAGCAGATCGCACTAAAAATCTTACCGTTGCCGATTCCGATATTTTAGCCAAACAAAGTTATATTGAAAGCTCTACCCCTAACAGTTCGGTCAGTGGTAACCTTACCTATGGCAATCAAACCCTTACCGCACAAATTCGTGGTGTCGGTGAACAATATTTTGATGTCAAGGGCATTAAAGCCTTGCAAGGGCAATTTTTTAATGCGGATCAAGTAAAACATAGCGAACAAGTTGCCGTTGTGGATCAAAATACCGTTACACAACTGTTTAAAGACAGCTCGCCATTGGGCAAAATCATTTTAGTCAACAAAAAACCTTTACGCATTATTGGCGTTGCCGAATTGCAATCAACTATGGGTATGCAAAGTAATAGCCTCAATGTTTGGATTCCTTATACCACCGCAATGAATAAAATTTCTGGCGATCGCCATATTGATTCCATTACGGTTAAAATTAAAGACGATGTGAATACCCAAGTGGCAGAAAAAGATTTAACCCATTTGCTTACGGTACGACATGGCAAAAAAGATTTCTTTGTAATGAACTCTGATACCATTAAACAAACCGTAGAAAACACCACCAATACAATGAAACTGTTAATTTCGTCCATTGCTTTAATTTCCCTCGTAGTGGGCGGTATTGGTGTGATGAACATTATGCTCGTTTCCGTCACAGAACGCACCAAAGAAATTGGAGTAAGAATGGCGATTGGGGCAAGACAATCCAATATCTTACAGCAATTTTTAATTGAAGCCATTTTAATTTGTTTAATTGGTGGGGTTACAGGGATTGTTTTATCGGTAATTATTGGTGTAATTTTTAATCAATTTAGTTCTGAATTTGTTATGGTATTTTCTACCTTTTCTATTGTAACAGCCGTAATTTGCTCTACCTTAATTGGCGTAATTTTTGGTTATATGCCCGCCAAAAATGCTGCCCAGCTCAATCCAATTACTGCGTTAGCAAGAGAATAAATCAATATCATTACAATATTTATGCAACAAAAAACAAGCAAAAAAAAGAAAATTTTGCTAAGATTATCCACAAAAGTGCGGTAAAACTGACCGCACTTTACTATTATTAACCTAAAGAGAGAAAGTTATGAAATTAAATAAAATCGCCCTTGCTTTAGCCCTTTCTACCGCGCTGGTAGGCTGTGCAAATTTAGACGATTCCTTCAATGCCACTGAACAAAATTTCCAACAATATGAGGCTATTAGCAAACAATATGAAGTTAATGAAAACTGGTGGAGTTTATACCAAGATCCACAATTAGATCGCCTCGTGAATCTTGCCCTAGAAAACAATAAAGATCTGGCTAAAGCTGCTATTAGCGTTAATACCGCATTATATAATGCCAACTTATTAGGGGCTGATTTAGTACCAACCTTTAGTGGCTCAGTCAGTTCATCTGCACAAAAAAATATTAATACAGGCGGTGCATCAACCATTAGTCATGGTGGTTCATTATCCGTTAGCTATACCCTAGATTTATGGCGACGTTTAGCTGATGCTGCCAATGCTGCTGAATGGACACACGCCGCTACCGTAGAAGATCTGGCGGCAACTCGCTTATCATTAATTAATAGTGTAATTACTAGCTACTATCAAATTGCTTACCTAAAAGATGCCATTAAGGTTACCGAGCAAACCATTAAATATTACAGCCAAATCAATGACGTAATGCAAAATAAATGGCGACAAGGGGTAGCGGATCGTGCGAGTAGCGATCAAGCACAACAATCCGTTCTCACCGCTCGCAATACCCTAATCAGCTATCAAACTCAATTAAAAACTGCTGAGCAAAC
The DNA here is from genome assembly GCF_029783845.1 of Volucribacter amazonae. NCBI lineage: Bacteria > Pseudomonadati > Pseudomonadota > Gammaproteobacteria > Pasteurellales > Pasteurellaceae > Volucribacter > Volucribacter amazonae. The sequence goes on from NZ_LWID01000001.1 coordinate 197,226, forward strand.
TTTGCGTAACCTATTGAATTTAAAACCAAATGAACCGCTTAATGTGGTTTATCCTGAAATCCTTAATGTCAAATTAGCAGGGGTAAACCTTAATGTACCTGTCTCCGCAATCGCTAACCGCCCTGACGTAAAAGGTTATGAATACCGTTTACGCAGTGCCTTTAAAGATGCCAAAGCCACCCAAAAAAGCTGGTTCCCAAGCATTACCCTTGGTGGCTCACTCAGCTACAGTGGCAATAAAGTGGACAATGCTTTCAATACACCTATCGCAGGGGGAACCGTATCCATTAGCTTACCATTCTTAAGCTGGAATACGGTAAAATGGAATGTGAAAATTTCAGAAGCGGCTTATGAAACGGCAAAAGTCAACTTTGAACAATCCATTACCACCGCATTAAATGAAATTGACACCAATTATTATAGTTACAGTCAAGCCTTGCAAAATTTTGCTAACTTACAGAAAAAATATGATTACGACAAACGTATCAGCCAATACTATAAAAACCGCTATGATGCAGGTGTATCAGAATTAAGCGATTGGTTAAGTGCCATTAACACCGAAAAAGCCTCAGAGTTATCAATACTTAATGCCAAATATAGCCTAATTCAAGATGAAAATGCCGTATATAGTGCAATGGGTGGCTATTATTCGCCTTATCAATTAGCTACGCCGATTAATAACTAATTGATTTATCAAAGATAATCTACTCTAATAATTGCCCCAATAGTTAGAAAAAACTGACTAAGGGGCAAATTTCTTATAACTCAATATATCTAGCAACTTAATCTTCTCTCTTTCTAAAAATAAATAAAAATTTTATGATAGTCTTTAATGCTTTTTAATGAAAATGCTAAAATTGTGGAATTTTATAAATTATATAGTGATGTTAAAGTTATAGGTACAGTTCCAATTAAGGAGTAAATTAATGAGTGAATTTGAAATGAAAAAGCGGGCTATATTTTTAAAAGAGAATCATATGCAAGATTACAAAACTTATTTAATTAAAAATAAGAAAAAAGATGTATTTTCAATAATTGCCCCTGATTATATAAAAGAGGATCCTGATGATCCGAATAGATTAAATTCTTATTACCGTTCATTAAGTTGGCGTCAAATAAATAGTCAAATGGAGCTTTGTCAGTTACTCTATTCTGCGGGTGAAAATAAAGATATTGTTATTAGTGAAACTCGTCAAATGTTACAGCGTTTTCATCGTCATTTTGATATTGATTTTCCAAAACGAAAATTATATTTGTCTTCGCCAGACAGTTATGCTTATATTTTATGGTTACTAGGGTTAGCCGTTTTAGTCAATGATCAAGAAACCTTAATGCGTATTCCACAATGGCTTGGCGGTAGTGATGAAAATGACTCTTTATACCTTATGTCGATCCGCCAATGAAAACCTTACTTGATTTTTTAGGTTATCAAGGGGCTTTAGCCGTGGCTGATAAGCCTTTTTTTCCAAAATCCTGTTATCGTTATTTTCCTGAATTAGTACAAAGCAAAATTGATTCTGAACGTGAAAGGTTATTAATCCAATACTTAAAAGATTGGTATAAAAGTAATAAAGACACTTATTGGTATAATTACCATAAAGATTGTGAAGAATTCTTTTTTGGTTATTGGTCATTTGAAGCAGGGGCATTGGCGTTGCTATTAAATATTGATATAGAACGTTCAGGTATCGCAGAAAAACCTTTCTTTCCAGCAGATTATGTTCGTTGGGCGAGAGAGATTAGGGGGTAATATTATTAGAGGGAGCTTGGCTTTCTCTTTTTGTTATACGGCGATGGAAAATGGCTATGATCGTTGATGAAAATGGTAAAGTAGTTGAAATTTATAAATTATCAAGCGAAGCAAAAGTTATAGGTACAGTTCCAATTAAGGAGTAATTAATGAATGAGTTTGAAGCCAAAAAACGAGCTATATTTTTAAAAAATAATTATATGCGAGAATATAAAGATTATTTTATAGAAAATAAACAGAAAGATATATTTACTATTGAGGCTCCTGATTATATAAAAAATGACCCTAATGATCCGAATAGTTTGAACTCCTATTATCGTAGATTAAGTTGGAACCAAACTAGTAATCAATTAGAGTTTTGTCAATTGTTATATTCAGCAGGAGAAAGTAAAGAGATCGTTATTAGTGAAACTTGTCAAATGTTACAACGTTTTCATCGTCATTTTGATATTGATTTTCCAAAACGAAAATTATATTTGTCTTCGCCAGACAGTTATGCTTATATTTTATGGCTATTAGGGCTAGCCGTTTTAGTCAATGATCAAGAAACCTTAATGCGTATTCCACAATGGCTTGGCGGTAGTGATGAAAATGACTCTTTACCTTATGTCGATCCGCCAATGAAAGCCTTACTTGATTTTTTAGGTTATCAAGGAGCTTTGGCAGTGGCAGATAAGCCTTTTTTTCCAAAAGCCTGTTATCGTTATTTTCCTGAATTAGTACAAAGCAAAATTGATTCTGAATGTGAAAAGCTATTAATCCAATATTTAAAAGATTGGTATAAAAGTAATAAAAACACTTATTGGTATGATAGACATAAGCGAAATGATGGAAAATTCTTTTTCGGTTATTGGTCATTTGAGGCGGGGGCATTGGTGTTGCTATTAAATATTGATATAGAACGTTCAGGTATTGCAGAAAAACCTTTCTTTCCAGCAGATTATGTTTGTTGGGCGAGAGAGATTAGGGCTAAGGATTCATAGCCCCAAGTTCCTTTGAGGTAATATAGCCATTCTACGAAAGGAATACTTCGTTCGTACACCTTATCTTTCAATTTAAAATGGCGATAAACTAAAAGTGCGGTGCATTTTAGAAAAACTTTTAATCTCGTTTACGGCTTAATAACCACCAAGTAATCACTAAAAATAACAAACTTGGAATTAATGCCCCTACAATAGGGGCAACGTTATACACTAAACTCAATGGTCCAAAAATTTCGTTGACCACATAAAACAAAAAGCCAAAACAAATCCCTGTTACAATTCTCGCCCCTGCGGTAACGCCACGTAGCGGGCCGAAAATAAAAGAAAGGGCGAGTAACATCATTACCCCTACCGAAATGGGTTGAAATAATTTACGCCAATAGGTCAATTCAAATTTTTTTGCATCTTGCCCCGTTTGTTTTAAAAAGCTAATGTAATTAGATAACCCCGTAATAGATAAAGAGGTTGGACGTAAAGAAACAATCCCTAATTTATCTGGGGTTAAATTGGTTTGCCAAACTTGATTTAAACGGCTTGTGGTTTGAATTTCATCAGGCAAAATTTGTGATTGGTTTACTTGGCTTAAAAGCCATTCTCCATTTTCATATTTTGCCGAATTTGCATGGCTTACCGATTTAAGCTGACGATCTTGGAATTGATAAATATACAAATTTTGTAAATAATTATCTTCACTGATCCGTTGCACATAAATAAAATTATCCCCATCTTTCGCCCAAACACCTTGTTTTACTGACAACAATGAACCACCAGCTAAGGCTTTTGCTCGCATATCTCGAGCAAATTGTTCTGTTTGTGGAATGCCCCATTCGCCAATAATCATGGTAAAAATTACTAATGGTAAAGCGGTTTTCATCACTGATGCACCAATTTTTAAACGAGAATAACCTGCTGCTTGCATCACAATTAATTCACTACGGCTAGCTAAATTACCTAACGCAATTAATGCCCCCAATAACGCAGCCATAGGAAAAAAAGTTTCAATATCTTTGGGAATGGTTAATAGGGTATATAATACTGCTTGCAAAGTATCATAACTGCCTTTACCAACACTACGAAATTGCTCAACAAATTTAATAATGGCTGATAATCCCACAAGGGTAAATAAGGTGGCAAAAATCGCCCCTAAAATGCTTTTACCAATATAACGATCTAATACATTCAGCATATTTATTATCCTTTTAATGCCACTTTATTGCGTATGATATGGCGAATTTTGTACATTAATGCCGTATCCCAACTATTTAGCCATATTGCTAACAATAAGAATACTAGATTAACCAATGGCATTAATAATCCAACATCAAGTTTACCCGCTGTCCCCGCTGATTTTAGCGAGCTTTGTAATAAGAAATAAATTAAATAAAGTAATAACGCAGGTAATATTTTGGCAAAACGTCCTTGCCGAGGGTTGACTTTACTCATAGGCACTGCTAACAATGCCATAATAGGCACTGCAACAATGAGACTTATACGCCAATTTAATTCCGCTCTTACAATACTTGAGTTATCGCTAATCAATTTGTGAAAATCAAGTAAATCCGTATCATTATCCTGTGCAGTAACATCTTGATGCCCTAAATAGGCTTGGTATTGATCAAATTCAGTAATTTTAAAATCAGGTAATACCGCACTTCCTTCAATACGTTGGCTATGACTTAAAGTTAAAATCTGATCACCATTTGGCAACGATTGCATTTCCCCCGTTTCTGCAACCACCACCGAGGGCTTGGTTTTACCTCGTTCTCGCATTTGAAATAAATAAATATCTTTTATTTTGTTATCTTCTAGCTTATCAATAAACAACACAAAATCGCCATTATTTGACGACATAAACTGCCCTGCCGTTAATGCCGCCATACGAGGATTTGCTTTCGCCTCTTCAATGATTTGTGCTTGTTGCTGAATTGCCCAAGGAGAAAGCCATAAGGCATTATAGGCAGCAATGCCCGCAGTAAAGAGAGATAACATTAAAACGACACGAACCAAAATCCGTTGCCCTACGCCACAAGCACGCATTACCGTTACTTCACTTTCCGCATACAATCGCCCTAACGTAAGAAGTACCGCAATAAATAAAGACAACGGCAACATCAACTGTGCCATAGTGGGCATACCTAATCCCAACAAAGAAACCACTAAATCCGCTGGCACATTACCACTGGCAGCAGAACCTAATACACGAACTAACTGCTGACAGAAAAAAATCAATAATAAAATAAATAAAATCGCAATCTGGCTTTTAAAGATTTCTTTAATCAAATATCTTGTTAAAATCACAAACTAACCTTGTATCATCAAAACTTAATATTATTATTCAATTTGCTATAATAATGGGGTTGCCTATTTTACAACAGAAACAGAGGAAAAGAGGAATAAAAATGCAATACAATGTAAAAAATACCGATTTTAATCAATTAGACCAACAATGTTTAATCTTAGCGGTTTATCAAGAGAAAAAACTCTCGCCAACAGCCGATCAATTTGATCAACAACATCAACATATTCTCAGCAATATCCTTGCTCGCTCACATTTTAGCGGTGAACAAGGCGAACATTTGTTATTACAATATTTACCAGAGGTTAAACCGCAACATATTTTATTAATAGGTTGTGGAGAAGAAAATACTCTCTCCCCTCGCCAATATAAAAAACTAATACAACATACCTTTACTCAAATCAAACAAATAGGTTGTAAAGAAATCATCAATGCCTTAACCGATATTACCATTCCACAACGTGATTGTTATTGGAATATTCGTTGGCTAATTGAAACCTTTGCAGAGCAAGCCTATTGCTTTGACCCATTTAAATCAGAAAAAAATCCGCCACTTGCCTTAACCCAATGTACATTTCACATTGCACAACAAGATATCACAAAGGCTGAACAAGCAATCCAGCACGCTAACGCCATTGCTTTAGGGGTTAAAACCGCCAAAGATATTGCCAATATGCCACCCAATATTTGCAACCCCGCTTACCTTGCGGATCAAGCCTATGCTCTGGCAAAATCTAGTGCCTTAATCCAAACGCAAGTGATTAATCAAGCAGAAATGCAACAGCTAGGTATGAATGCTTATTTAGCCGTAGCCAGTGGCTCAAATAACGAATCTTATTTATCCATTATGGAATATAAAAATCACCCTGATAGCAATGCTCAACCCATTGTTTTAGTGGGTAAAGGATTAACCTTTGATGCAGGCGGTATCTCCTTAAAACCCGCCGAGGCAATGGACGAAATGAAATATGATATGTGCGGCGCGGCAACAGTGTATGGGGTAATGAAAGCTCTTGCTGAGTTAAAATTACCGCTCAATGTTATTGGCGTATTAGCAGGCTGTGAAAACCTGCCTGATGGCAACGCCTATCGTCCGGGCGACATTCTTACCACCATGAAAGGATTAACCGTTGAAGTATTAAATACCGATGCCGAAGGGCGTTTAGTACTTGCAGATACCCTCACTTATGTAGAACGTTTCAACCCTGCATTAGTCATTGATATAGCCACCCTCACAGGAGCTTGCGTAGTGGCATTAGGACAACATAACAGTGGCTTAATCAGCCCACAAGATGATCTCGCCCAAGCTCTACAACAAGCTGCTCAACAAAGCACCGATCAAGCATGGCGTTTACCTCTTAGTGAAGAATATCAAGAACAACTCAAATCTAACTTTGCCGATCTTGCCAACATCGGCGGACGTTGGGGCGGTGCGATTACCGCTGGCGCATTTTTAGCCAACTTCACTAAAAATTACCCTTGGGCTCACCTTGATATTGCAGGCACAGCTTGGCTACAAGGTGCAAATAAAGGTGCAACAGGACGCCCTGTCTCATTATTAGTACAATTCTTGCTTAATCAAACACAAGCCTAATCATTATTGGCGGTCAGTAAAATTTTTTCAAAACTGACCGCACTTTAATTCAGTAACAAAGAAAATAATACTCCCTTACCCCTTAAAAAGCCCCAGCCTAAACTTAGAACGATAGAATAATTTTGGCTGTTTGAGCGTAGCGAGTTCCAAAATTATTCGTACATCGTTCTTAGTGAAAGGCTGGACAAGACTTTCTAGGAGATATGTCTTTGTCCCCTAGTTTATCTATTTAATTAATACTTACCTTTTTATTATAAGCATCAAATAAGATTACTAATAAAAATCAGCAAAATAATTAGGGGAACAACATATTTTACATAGTTAAACCAAATACGCGTAAAACGAGAGTTTGGGGTGGGTGAGAGTTCTTTTTTGGCATCATCTTTTAACACAAATCCCACGAAAATGGTACAGCCAAGGGCGGTGAGCATAAATAGAATATTGCCACTAATATAATCAAAACTATCAAAAATACTACGTCCAAATAAAGTTACATTTTTCCAGAGATTATCACCTAAAATAGCAGGAATATTGCCGAAAATAAAAATGCCCCCTAGCGTTAAAATAATGGCTTTGCTACGGCGCATTTTGAGTTTTTCTTGTAATACAGTAATAATCACTTCATAAATAGTTAAGGAAGTAGTAAGGGCGGCTATAAATAATAAGCTAAAGAAAATCACAGCAAAAAAGGTTCCAGCCCATAAATGGGAGAACACAATAGGTAGGCTTTGGAACACTAAAGTCGGCCCAGCATTCGGGGCAATGCCAAAGCTAAATAAAGAAGGAAAGATCATAAAGCCTGCTAATACCGCAATAATGGTATTAGTAAAGCCTGTGATAATCGCTGTTTGAATTAAATTTTCTTCTTTACTTAGGTAACTTGATAGGGTAATTAATACGCCAAAACCAAGGCTTAAGGCAAAAAATACTTGCCCTAATACCATCACAAATAATTGTGGGGTAATTTTAGAAAAATCAGGTTTAAGGTAATAAATAATACCTTCCGCTGCCCCCGGTAAAGTTATATTACGAATAACCATACCGATTAAAAAGATAAAGAGTAAAGGCATTAAATATTTTACTGAACGTTCAATACCGCCAATAATGCCTTTAGCAAGGATAATGTAATTAATTATCACAAAAATAAAGGTGTAGCCAATAATTGCCAGTGGGCTATTTTGAATACTATTATCATAAAAATGTTGAGCTATTTCTTTATTAATTGGTATGGAAATATCCAGTTGCCCAGTGATTAAATTAATAATATAACTTAATACCCAGCCACCTAGCACCATGTAATAAGCCATAATACCAAAAGCCCCTAATAGCCCCATATAGCCGAGTATTTTCCAATATTTAGAGATTTTTTTATCCTGTAATTTGTCGCCAAAAGCATCAACAGAATTAACCCGCAATCGCCGTCCGATAACATTTTCCACTAAAATCATAGGGATACCAATAACTAACATGGCTATACAAAATAATAAAACATAAGCACCGCCACCATTCTCCCCCACTAAATAGGGAAAACGCCAAGTTGCCCCAAAGCCAACAGTCGCCCCTGCAACAGTCATAATATAGGTAAGTTTGCTTGACCAAGTTTGTCGTTCAGTTTTTTTTATTGTCATAATCTATGTTTAATCCCGAGTTAAATGTCTGTTTTTTGTTTATATTCACAAAGATCTTCAATAATACAAGATCCACAACGTGGTTTGCGGGCAATGCAGGTATAGCGACCTAGTAAAATCAGCCAATGATGAACATCATATTTAAATTCATCAGGTACGACTTTAAGCAATTTTTTTTCCACTTCAACCACATTTTTGCCGGGGGCAAACCCTGTACGGTTGCATACACGAAAAATATGGGTATCTACCGCAATAGTAGGGTGTCCAAAAGCGGTATTTAATACCACATTGGCGGTTTTGCGTCCCACACCACCCAATGCTTCTAATGCTTCACGATCTTCTGGCACTTCGCCTTGATGCTTCTCCAATAAAGTGCGGCAGGTTTTGATAATATTTTCTGCTTTGCTGTTATAAAGCCCAATGGTCTTAATATAGTCTTTTAAGCCCTCTAAACCCAGATCTAAAATGGCTTGTGGTGTATTAGCAACAGGAAATAATTTCGCAGTCGCTTTGTTTACCCCTTTATCTGTGGCTTGAGCAGAAAGGATAACCGCAATTAATAGCTCAAAAGGGGTTTTATAATTTAATTCGGTGGTCGGCTTGGGATTATCCGCTCGTAACCGAGTTAAAATTTCAATACGTTTTTGTTTATTCATTTTTTATCAATCATATTTTTTAACGCTAATAATAGCCCTAAACCTAAAAATGCTCCGGGCGGTAAAATAGCTAATAAAAAGTGGCTATCTACATGAAAAAACTCAATTTTTAAGCCTTTTGCCCAGTTACCCAATAAATTTTCAATGCCAACAAATAACGTGCCATTACCTAAAATTTCACGCAATGCTCCCAATAAAAATAGGCTTAATGTTGCCCCTAACCCCATGGCAAAACCATCAAAAGCGGACTGAGCAATACTGTTTTTTGAGGCAAATGCCTCTGCTCTCCCAATCACAATACAATTGGTTACAATTAATGGAATAAAAATTCCTAAGGATTGATACAGGGTATAAGTATAGGCGTTCATCAATAATTGCACCATGGTTACAGTAGTAGCAATGATCATTACATAAATCGGAATACGAATTTCATTGGGGATCTGCTTACGAAACAACGATACAATGGTATTGGTACAAGTCAATACTAACAAGGTGGCAAGCCCTAAGCCCAAAGCATTAGTTGCCGTATTGGACACCGCCAACAAAGGGCATAATCCCAATAACTGCACCAAAGCAGAGTTATTACTCCAAACGCCCTGTAATAGAATTTTTTTCCACACAGAGTGCGTTTTCGTCGCTGGCTCGCTATTGATTGTTAATGGTTCATCATCAATATTTTCATTATTTGTCATAAACTACAACTCTTCATTTGGTCATTAGCATCAAATTGTTCTAACAAGGTTAAGGCTGAACGCTTAACCTGATTAACAATGGCTCGAGGTGTTATGGTTGCCCCAGCAAATTGATCAAAACTTCCACCGTCTTTTTTTACCGCCCAAGAGGACAAATTGGCTTTATCCAACATACGATGATTAAAGGATAAAATCCAATCGGAAATACGGGTTTCTATTTTATCTCCTAACCCTGGTGTTTCTTTATGGGCAATCACTCGTACCCCCAAAACTTCACCCGCTGGCGTTACCCCTACCAATAAATAGATATTGCCAGAATAACCGTCAGGTGCAACGGTTTCAAAGGCATAAGCACTGATTTTATCCGCTTGTTTAGCAATATAAAGTTTATCAATATAAGGTATATGGGGTTTGATACAACTTGCCAATAAATCATTATCAAAATAGCGTTGTGGCAAGACTTCCAACAATAAGGCTTTTTGTTGTTTTTCCACCGATTGCTGAATAGGATTTTTGGTTAAAAAATAAATGCCACTTGAAATAGCACTACAAATTAACGCCACTAACGCCAAAATAAAGGCGTAACCTAAGGTAATGGATCGCATAGTTTTTCCTTACTTAATCGGGCGACCATATACCCTTGGACGAGTATAATGATCAATTAATGGAACACAAATATTGGCTAATAAAATGGCAAAAGCCACGCCATCAGGATAATTACCATAAAAACGAATAATATAGAGTAAAATCCCCACTAATAAACCAAAATATAGCTTTCCTTTTGGCGTAATAGAAGCTGTAACAGGATCAGTGGCAATAAAAAATGCACATAACATTATTGCCCCACTAAAAAAATGCTGTAACGGCGACATAAATTGTTCCGGTGCAACCAACCAAGTTATACAGGCAAGCAAAGCAAAACTCACTAGCATTGCCACAGGAATTTGCCAATGGATAATTTTTCTCCATAAGAGAAAAAGTCCCCCGAGTAAAAAAGCCATATTCACTTGCCACCACCCCATAGCGGCAAATTGTGCAAAAATAGGTGATTGCTCAATTTGTGTAAGTGCGGTGGTTTTTAGTCCTGTTTTTACCGCATCTAATGGCGTTGCTTGGCTCACACCGTCAATATTGGTGCTTAATTGTAATAAACTAAAGCCATCGCTAGTATGCCCCAAGAAGATCAGTTGGTAAGCATCTGCCCAATTTGGCGGTTCATTTAATAATTGAATAGGAGGTAACCAAGAGGTCATTTGTAGCGGAAAGGCAATAAGCAATACCACATAACCAACCATGGCAGGATTAAAAATATTTTGCCCCAAGCCGCCGTAAACGTGCTTACCAAAAATCACAGCACAAAATGTTCCAATTAAAATTACCCAATAAGGAGCATAAGGGGGAATCGCTACCGCAAGAATTAAAGCCGTTAGGCTGACACTAAGATCTGAAATGTAAAACCAAAGGGGTTTGGCACGCAATTTAGTTACAATCAGTTCAAGCAATAATGCAAAACTAATGGCAAGAGCAATTTGGATCAACACCCCATAACCAAAAAATATCACTTGCATACCTATGGCGGGCAACATTGCCAACATCACCCAAAGCATAATGCGAGCCGTTAATTTACCTGAATGGGTATGGGGAGAACTTGCTATTTTAAACATCTTTCTTACCTATTTATCTTGATTTTGTGGCATTTGCTGTGCCAATTTTTTCGCTTTAGCTCGAGCAATAGCGGCGGCAACAGCGGCTTTGCGTGGATCACTTGCTTGCTCATTTGCAACAGAAACATTTTCATTTTGCACCGCACTTGGCTCGGCAACCTGCGCCGCTCCCTGTTGGGCTAATTTTTTCGCTTTAGCTCGAGCAATGGCGGCGGCAACAGCGGCTTTGCGTGGATCACTTGCTTGCTCATTTGTAACAGAAACATTTTCATTTTGCACCGCACTTGGCTCGGCAATCAGCTCCGCTCCCTGTTGGGCTAATTTTTTCGCTTTAGCTCGAGCAATGGCGGCGGCAACAGCGGCTTTACGTGGATCACTTGCCTGCTCATTCACAACAGAAATATTTTCATTTTGCACCGCACTTGGCTCGGCAACCTGCTCCGCCCCTTGTTGTGCTAATTTTTTCGCTTTAGCTCGAGCAATGGCGGCGGCAACAGCGGCTTTGCGTGGATCACTTGCTTGCTCATTTGCAACAGAAACATTTTCATTTTGCACCGCACTTGGCTCGGCAACCTGCTCCGCTCCCTGTTGGGCTAATTTTTTCGCTTTAGCTCGAGCAATGGCGGCGGCAACGGTAGATTTTTTATCCTCTTTTGTCGGTGATGAGGTAGCTTTATCCTTGCTTACTTGTGCTTGTTGTTTCGCTAAACGGCGAGCTTTACGTTGTGCCATAATATCCGCATTATCTGGCACAATTTCCCCTTGAGCCGTTGTTATCGTTTTTTGCTCTGTTTGATGCTGCTCAGAAGTAGCTTTTTTCGCTTTTAAACGTTCCAAGGCTGCTTGCACAGGATCGATACCTTGTTGGGTTGCCAGTTCCTCACGCCGTTGCTCTGCTGCTTTTTGAGCTCTGGCAAGACGTTGTTCTTTTTCTTTATCTAAACGTGCTTGGCGAGCCTCAAAACGTTCTTTAGCTTCTTCGGAAAGTTTTGCTTTATGCTGTATCTCCCAAATTTTAGCTTTTTCTTGGCGAAAATATTGGATTAAAGGTATATTACTTGGACAAACATAAGCACAAACGCCACATTCAATACAATCAAATAAACTATATTGTTCCGATTTTTCATGTTCTTCTGCACGAGCAAACCAGTATAATTGTTGTGGCATAAGCTGAACAGGGCAAGCATCGGAACAAGCGGAACAACGAATACAAGCTCGCTCATCTGGCGCAGGCTGATATTCAAAATGATCGGGGGCAATAATACAGTTGGCAATTTTGGTGACCGGGGCATTTAAATTTGGCAACATAAAGCCCATCATCGGTCCACCAAGAAATACAGGTAAACGATCATCATATTGATAGCCTGTTTGCTGTAATAAATGATAAATTGGTGTTCCCAATCTTACCCAGTAATTTCGCGGTTGAGGAATTTTATCGCCAGTTAGAGTTACTACACGTTCAATAAGGGGTTCATCATTGATGACCGCACGTTTTACCGCAAAGGCTGTCCCTACATTGTGCATTAATACCCCAATAGCAGAGGAGCGTTGCCCCTTAGGCACTTCCATTCCCGTAAGCACTTGAATAAGTTGTTTTGATGCACCAGAGGGATATTTGGTAGGAATAACACGCAATTCAATATCATTTGCCCCTTCAAGTTGTTGTTGAATAGCTTGAATGGCTTCGGGTTTATTATCTTCAATAGCGATAACCACTTTCTCAGGGCGTAGGATATAGCGTAAAATTCGCACGCCTTCAATAATTTCTTGCGGATAATCCCGCATTAGGCGATCATCACAAGTAATATAGGGTTCACATTCTGCCCCATTAATAATCAATAATTTAACTTGATTTTCAGCCCCTTTAATTTTAGCAGCACTCGGGAAAACCGCCCCACCTAAACCGGCAATACCTGCGAGATAAATTTTATCAATTAATTGTTCTGGGCTTTGACTAAGAAAGTCCTCAATAGGGTTTTGTGTTTGCCATTGATCCCTACCATCGGCTTTTAAATGGATAGTCAATTCTGATAAACCCGATGGGTGTGGAGCAACATAGGGGGCAATAGCCACAATTTCTCCCGAAGTTGGGGCGTGAATAGGCAACTCTCGCAAACCATTTCCTTGGGTTAGTGCTTGTCCTTTAAGGACCTTATCGCCCACTTGCACTAAGAGATTACCAGCTTGCCCTGCGTGCTGTTTGACGGGAATATAAAAATCCTGTGCTAAGGGTAATTGGCTTATAGGTAGCCCATTGGATTGAGATTTCATTTCTGGTGGGTGAATACCCCCGGGAAAATCCCATAATTGCCCTGAATTAAACGCTGTTAATATATCCGTCATTTCCCTACTACTCGCTTATTTGTTTCTGTATTCACTACTGGGATAACTAAATTAGGATCAAATTTCCAATTCCAATGCTCAATATCAGGTTTCACTGTTACCATACTAATGCAATTTGTTGGACAAGGTGCAACACAAAGTTCACAACCAGTACAAAGATCAGGGATAATGGTATGCATTGCTTTATTACTACCAATAATGGCATCAACAGGACAGGCTTGAATACATTTTGTGCAACCAATACACATTTCTTCATCAATAAACGCCACTTTAGGCAAAGGTGCTTGTTCTTCAAATTCCGTTTGTGGCACATCAACACCAAGCAAATCTGCTAATTTGACCACTAACGGTTGCCCACCCGGCACACATTTGGTTATCACATCGCCATTGGCAATAGCTTCGGCATAGGGCTTACAACCCGGGTAGCCACATTGCCCACACTGGCTTTGTGGCAAAAGCGCATCAATTTTTTCTACAATAGGATCGGCCTCAACTTTTAACTTAGTAGAAGAAAAACCAAGAATCGCACCAAAAATTAAGGCTAATAAAGCGATAAGGGCAACAATAATAAAAATATAGCCCGTTGTAGAAAGTTGCGAGATCATTTTACTAGCCCTGTAAATCCCATAAAGGCTAATGACATAAGCCCAGCAGTAATTAACGCAATAGACGCGCCTTTGAAAGGTGTTGGAACATCAGCGGCAACTAAACGTTCACGCAATGCGGCAAATAACACCAATACTAAAGAAAATCCCACAGAAGCACCAAAGCCATAAACCACCGATTGGGTTAGATTATGGGCGGAATTGACATTAAGCAGAGCAACACCTAATACCGCACAATTGGTAGTAATTAGCGGTAAAAAAATCCCTAATAAGCGATAAAGGGTTGGGCTGGTTTTATTGATAACCATTTCGGTAAATTGTACCACCACCGCAATCACTAAAATAAAGACTAAGGTACGCAAATAACTCGCTTCAAAAGGAGCGAGTAAATAGGTGTCCGCTAAATAGGAACAAAGTGATGCCACCGTCAGCACAAAAGTGGTAGCTAACCCCATACCTACTGCAGTTTCAATTTTTTTTGATACCCCCATAAAAGGACAAAGTCCTAGAAATTTAACTAGCACAAAGTTATTAATAAGGGCGGTACTAATTAATAATAAAATATATTCAATCATAAATGTCGTCAGGATAGTTAAGCGGTATATTATCCCCATTTTCACCGCTAAGGACAATAGTTTATCGCGATATTACTTAAATTGAGGTAATATAACAAAAAGTTAATTATCGTGAGATTGGAGGCGGCAAAGGCTCAACCTCGCCTAAAAAGTGCGGTTCTTTTTCGGTTAATAAATCCCATAAGGCTAATAAACGGGCAAAAAACTCTCGCACTCTTACTAAACTATAACGTTCAGGGTAATCCGCCGCAAAGCAAATGGCATCAATATGATGATATTTCGCAATAAATAATGCTCGCTCACAATGGAATTTTTGCGTAATAATGGTAATGGAATGTGCTTTGAAAACTTGATCCGCCCGAATGACCGAATCCAAGGTACGAAATCCCGCAAAATCCATATATAAAAATTCCGCAGGAATCCCCATTTGACGTAAATCTCGATACATTGTGCGAGGTTCGTTATATTGTAATGTACGATTATCACCACTTAACAACAAATAATCCACTTTATGTTGTTTAAATAATTGTTCTGCCGCTTGCAAACGATAATGATAAAACAAATTAGGGGTATTTTTCGCCACATATTTTGCCGTCCCTAGCACCACACCATAAGGGCGGTATGGTAGGCTATCAATATCTTGATAAATTTGTTTACGCACATAAAAACTGATAGCCTGATCCACAATAATCAATAATAAAAACAATAATGCCAACATCGCCAATATTAGAGCAAATAATCGCTTTATTTTTGTCACAAACCAACTTTTCACCAACCTTGTTTTTATTGTTTGATGATGGTCTTGAGATAAACAAGAAGTTGCAGGCTTTTGTGATTTTGTCATACAAAATAACGGCACAAGGGCAATAATCAATGATAATAAATAGAAATGATTAGCATAGAGAAAATAAATAGAGATTTCAACTGAAAATTAAGCCGTATAGATGTTTGACTATCTAGAAGTTTAGACGTCTAAAATTTCTTGACAAGCGGATTAGCTAGCGGTAGTTTATACGCCATTATAAAATCTTATAGGGAACATAATGAATAAGCTAAAAAAAGCCCTGCTTTTCACCGATCAGCCATTGGAACTAAAATTAGGTGGGCAACTTAGCCAAATTGAAGTGGCTTATCAAACCTATGGACAATTAGCTACCAATAAAGACAATGTGGTATTAATTTGCCATGCCTTAACGGGAGATGCTGAACCTTATTTTAACACTGCGGAACAATCTGGTTGGTGGCAACAATTTATGGGAGAAGGGCTAGCATTGGATACTTCCCGTTATTTTTTTATTTGTTCTAATGTGTTGGGTGGCTGCAAAGGTAGTACAGGCCCTGCCTCGATCAATCCACAAACCCAGCAACCCTATGCAAGCCAATTTCCAGCCATTACAGTACAAGATATTGTCAATGTCCAAAAAGCCCTATTACAATACCTAAATATTCCCCATTTACATGCCGTAATTGGCGGTTCATTTGGTGGCATGCAAGCTAACCAATGGGCAATTGATTATCCGAATTTTATGGATAATGTGATTAATCTCTGTTCTTCACTGACATTAAGTGCAGAAGCTATTGGTTTTAACCACATTATGCGTCAAGCAATCATCAACGATCCGCATTTTCATCATGGTAATTATTATGGAAAAACCCCTCCAGCACAGGGATTAGCTACCGCTCGTATGTTGGGTATGCTAACTTATCGCACCGATTTACAATTAGCAAAAGCCTTTGGACGTGCTACCAAAAATGATGGGGAATTTTGGGGAGATTACTTCCAAGTAGAATCTTACCTTAGTTACCAAGGAAAAAAATTCTTAACACGCTTTGATGCCAACAGCTATTTATATCTACTACGAGCGTTAGATCTCTATGATCCAGCTTTAGGCTATAACGACAGCAAACAAGCATTAGCACGTATAAAAGCACGTTACACCTTAGTCGCCGTAGCAAATGATCAATTATTTAAGTTAAATGACTTACATAAAACCAAAACATTATTAGAACAAAGTGGTGTTAATCTTCACTACTACGAATTTTCTTCTGATTATGGACACGATGCTTTCCTCGTGGATTATGATCTATTTGAAAAACCCATTATGCAAGGATTAGGATAAAGGCTAATTATCCCCCTTGGTAAACCCTTATTAACTTGCCCCGCTGCCCGTCCCAATCAAGTTCCGCAATGGTGGCAGGATAAAAACTCACGAATTGGTTAGCACAAAATTCATTAACAATACTCCCCACCAAAGGTAAATGAGAAATAATTAATAAACAATCTACCCCCTGCTGATTAAGCAACGCCACATAATCTCGCACCAAATTCGCGTCCCCATAAGGTGTCAATTCCTGCCAAGTTTCTTGCTTAAGCCCATCAACAAATTTCCGATTAACCTGAACAAAAGTTTGCTGAGCCCGCAAATAAGGGCTAACCAACACATACTGAGGATAAATCCCCGCCTTAAATAATTTTTCCCCTTGCTCCCCACTCTGCTGCTGTCCAAACAACGTTAATGGACGCAGCTGATCACTTTTAGCCATAACTTCGGCTTCCCCATGACGCATAACCAAAATTTTCATGTTTTCTTCCTATATGTTAAAATTAACGCTAAAATTAAAATCAATTTACTTTAACTTTTCAATCCAAAACTCATATTTTTCTTTATTTTTATATTTTCTGACCGCACTTTAATATAACTTTAGTCAAGACAAAAATATTTCACCAAATAAACTTCAACAAATTGAATTAAGTATAAGATTACCTTTAAATTTATCTAATTTTATTATAATAATAAAATTAGAATAGATAATTATAATATATAGAAATTAAAAAATATAACAATGCACAACAAATAAACATCATAATAATAAAATTAATTAAAATAATTATTAAACTAACATTATCCATGGATCTATGTATATATTTTAAATATAACTGTATCAATAATAAAATTATTGGAGTATATATAAAAACAGTAATTCCTTCAAGTCTAAAAAAAGAAGGGGAAATAAATAATCCATAACTATCTTATTTTCACCAAAAAATAATAATATATGTATCATAATGAAAACATATATAACTGCTATTATATCTTGAATAATTAACTTTCTCATACTATCCTCTAATATTTATTTTTTATTTTATCATACTCTTTTAAGACATCTGTAACAAAATCCTGACAGTTATTAAATAGTCCACTATAAAATCAATATGATTTTTCATCAAAAACTTTCTATTTCTTACCTCACTTTTTACTCAAAATAATATTAAGTAATTTTATAACACATTTTTATTTACATATCCCCAAAACTCTTTCGCAATATCACTCATATAACAAATATTATTTTTATCTAAATATACAATTAACTCACTAATTAAATATAATTGTGTATTATTAAACTTGCTAATCAACTCATTAATTTCAACATTATCCCATTTACAATATGAATAATATGGATCAATATAACGATTAGGATCTAATAAAGTTACCAAATAGAATGGTCGATCTCCTTCTCTTTTTACATCTAACATATCAGATACTGATAAAATATAAAATAAACTCATAAAATTAATATAATATGAATAATAAAAACTATCTTCATCTTCATCAAATTCTTTATAATAATCACTCATTAATTTATATAATAAAAAAGGCTCACTATTAATAAAATGACTAATCTCTCTTAAATTTAAATCTTTTATAATATCTTTCGTACTTCTTCCGTTAAAAATATACATTGTTTCTGTATCATATGAACCTTCATATCTGGCAATATATTCATTAGGTACATCATATACAACATAATCTGATTCAAAATATTTAAAAACAACTTCTTCAACTTCGTTCATATCTTGAAAATTTATTTTTATTTCCATAATAATAACCTATTAAAAACACATTAAAGATATATAATAAAATTATTATATCAACAATCAATATTCTTTTTATTGAAAAATTAATCATTTTTTAGCATGTATATCCTTGAAACTTTAATATAGCATTAATTAAGTATAATAAAGAATAATTTCCTTTTTCATTAACCACTCCAATCCTATTACAATAATCAATATTGTCTTTAAATATGTTTCACTATTAACATTAGGAATATAATATGATGCTTTCACTATAGGAACAGTACTTTTCATAAATAAAAAATTACATGTTTTATAAGCTATAGATAATTTTAGTTTATTCCCTATAGAATCAAATACTTCATAACAATCTATATCATATATTTCTAAATATCTTTCTAAAAAATTAAGACTGGAAAATATATTAATATCACCATTTTCATTAACAATATAAGTATTTTTCATTAGAACCTATCCCATCAAGAGCTATCTGATTGCTTCGTTTCCCAAGGTCTATGCCGACCTATTCCTTGCGCATCAGGAGTTTTTCCATTTACTGGTTTTCCTCTTCTATGATAATGAGGATATTTCCCAATAGGGTGATTCGTCCTATTTCCAAAAGGAGCTATTCTCATATTTTTTCCTATTTTTAATTCTTTCCCTAATTTGGCACATTTAGCAACATTACCTACTGCTGGTCCCGTAATAGCCCCTATCCCTGCACTTATCGCAATTTCTGAATAATCAAAATCATTCCATTTCTTATCATCCTCTAAAACATTATCATACATTTGCGTTCCTGTTTCTACCGCTGCTCCAGATATAGCTCCTACAATTATAAAATATACAATAGGATTTAACCCCAACGGATCAACCCAGCTAACTGTATTTGGGGCGAACTGATACAAATTCTCCCCACCCAATAACCCTATCGGATCACGTTGGGTAAAACGCCCCATATGCGAATCATAGTAACGGTAGAAGTTATAATGCAAGCCTGTTTCTTGATCGTAATATTGATTTTGTAAGCGGAAAGGTTGATGTATATTTTCAATCAATGAAGTTTGATGTTTAATCACTCCCCAGCCTTGATAATCCCCATACCAACAGAGTTTTCCTTGCTCATCTGTAAGCTCTCTCGGTATTCCGATTTGATCGCAATGGAAGTAATAAATGCTTTGCTTTTCACCATCATTTTCTACCTGTGCCAAAGGCTCATAGCTCGCTGGGTGGCTGTAAATATACTGATAAGTGCGGTCGGTTTTATGATGTTTTTCTTGCAATAAATGGCTGCCGTCCCAAATAAATTCAATCCGGCTTTCCATCAAAAACTTTCTATTTCTTACCGCACTTTTTACTCAAAATAATATTAAATAATTTTATAACACGTTTTTATTTACATATCCCCAAAATTCTTTTGCAATATCACTCACATCACAAATATTATTTTTATCTAAATATACAATTAGCTCACTAATTAAATATAATTGTGTATTATTAAACTTGCTAATCAACTCATTAATTTCGACATTATCTCTCTTCCAACATGAATAATATGGGTTAATATATTGATTAGGATCTAATAAAGTTACTAGAAAAAAGGGACGATCTCCTTCCCTTTTTACATCTAACATATCAGATACTGATAAAATATAAAATAAACTCATAAACTTAATATAATATAAATAATAAAAATCATCTCGCCCCTGCTTAAAATCTGAATAATAGTCACATAACAATCCATATAATAAAAATGGTGGATCATTTACAAAATGGCTAATTTCTCTTAGGTTTAAATCTTTTATAATATCTTTCGTACTTCTTCCGTTAAAAATATACATTGTTTCCGTATCATATGAACCTTCATATCTAGCAATATATTCATTAGGTACATTATATAAGACATAATCTGATTCAAAATATTTAAAAACAACTTCTTCAACTTCGTTCATATCTTGAAAGTTTATTTTTATTTCCATCATAATAACCTATTTAATTAAAAATCTTTTTTGCTTTTTCTTGGCAATATGCATAAGTAGTCCATGCTCTTTCTGCTTCTTCTTGATGTTTAAGATCTCCTCCAGCAAAACATTTCTTATTAATTTTATCTCTTGTCATCGCACATTGCTGATTTAAAAGCATCCTGTAATTTATTTGATCTATAGTTAAACCTTGCTCATTACAATTTCTCTTTTTATTACAATAATAATTCTTATTTCTTTGTAAATCATCTAATTCACCTGGCGTACAATTCCCTCCAAGATTTGTTCCACTATGATGTGCTTCTGATAACTCTATGGCTTTCTCACTTACCACAATTTCCTCCAACATTATGCTATCTTCTTCTTTTTCTTGTCTTCTTGTCGTAGAAATTGAAGTTCCCATAGCTATTATTTGAGCACCTATTATTCCCATCGCCATAATAGCAACGCCATAGCCAACTAATAATAAAGGCATTAATCCTAAAGGATCAAAAACATTCTGTATCGTACCTTCAAACCGATATAAATTATTACCACCTAATAACTTTATCGGATCACGCTGAGTAAAGCGTCCCATATGCGGATCATAGTAACGATAAAAATTATAGTGCAAGCCTGTTTCTTGATCGTAATATTGGTTTTGTAAGCGGAATGGTTGATGAATATGCGGTATTAAAGCATACTCGTTTTTAACCGATCCCCAGCCTTGATAATCCCCAT
The DNA here is from genome assembly GCF_029783845.1 of Volucribacter amazonae. NCBI lineage: Bacteria > Pseudomonadati > Pseudomonadota > Gammaproteobacteria > Pasteurellales > Pasteurellaceae > Volucribacter > Volucribacter amazonae. Next base: position 218,570 of record NZ_LWID01000001.1, read on the forward strand.
ACCAACAGAGTTTTCCTTGCTCATCAGTAAGCTCTCTCGGTATTCCGATTTGATCACAATGGAGGTAATAAATGGTTTGCTTTTCGCCATCATTTTCTATCTGTGCCAAAGGCTCATAGCTCGCTGGGTGGCTGTAAATATACTGATAAGTGCGGTCAGTTTTGTGATGTTTTTCTTGCAATAAATGGCTGCCGTCCCAAATAAACTCAATCCGGCTTTCTTCTAAAAACTTGCCATTTTCTGACCGCACTTTGGCGATACTTTTGCCTGCTACCTAAAAATTAAGATTATAACCAAATTAAAGATAAGGATAATATATAGCAAGCAAAATATATATAATTGAACAACAAAGGAACATCATTATTAAGAAATTCACTATAATGACTAATAAATTAACATCTTTCATAGCTCTATTAATATATTTATAATATAGTTGAAAAATTAATAAAATAATAGGTGTATAGATAAAGAATGTAACTCCATTATATCTAAAAAAAAGAAGATAAGATATATATTCTCCAATTATCTCATCTTCACAAAAAAATAATATATGTATCATAATAAAAACATATATAACTACTATTGTATCTTGATAAATTAACTTTTTTTTCATATCTCTATCCTTAATTATTTTATTTGCATTTTAATTTTTTTATACTCTTTTAACACATCAGTCACAAAATCTTGGCAGTTATTAAAGAGAATATTATATTGCTCAGGAGCATATTTAGGTTTAAATCCAGATATTTTTACTCCATATTGTCCTACGGAAGAATATACAGGAACCTGCTTTTCTTTTACGTTTTTTACTGCTTTTAACATAATCTCATCATCATATTGAACGTTTGAACATTTATATTGTGATAATAAACGTGGATCTTTTTCTTCATAAATTCCTAAAATCTTCCCTTTATCATCTTTGATTCCTGAATAACCAATATTAGAACCATTTTTAAACATAATTTGCTCATGAAAAAATCCTAAATCAAAACCATCTCTAGATGAAGGATCGAAATCACTATAAATTTTGTTTCCTTGATTGAAATCTAAAGGTCTAGTACATATAACCGCCAACCCAGACGGATCAACCCAGCTAACTGTATTTGGGGCGAACTGATACAAATTCTCCCCACCCAATAACCCTATCGGATCACGCTGAGTAAAGCGTCCCATATGCGGGATCGTAGTAACGGTAGAAATTATAGTGCAAGCCTGTTTCTTGATCGTAATATTGGTTTTGTAAGCGGAATGGTTGATGTATATTTTCAATCAATGAAGTTTGATGTTTAACCGCCCCCCAGCCTTGATAATCCCCATACCAACAGAGTTTTCCTTGTTCATCAGTAAGCTCTCTCGGTATTCCGATTTGATCGCAATGGAAATAATATTTCTTCTAAAGGGTTGCTAACCATAATCAAACTGCCTTGTTTATCATAAGCATAGAGTTACATTTGATTATCCATAATATAGTAAAATCTAATTAAATACGCTACAATATTCACATGGCATACTCAAAAGACTACCGACAAATGATATTAGCCAAACTCAAAGGTGGCGCAAGCTTTCGAGAATTGGCACAAGAATTTCAGCTCAGTACCAATACCATCCAGAGATGGAAGAAAAACCCTGAACGAAAGAAACGTATTGTTAAACCTTATAAGATTGATAACGAGCTCCTCAAAGCCGATGTTGAAGCTTATCCCGATGATTATCAATGGCAGCGAGCACAGCGTTTAGGTTGTAGCCAAAACGCCATTTGTACGGCTTTAAAAAGGCTCGGAATAACACGTAAAAAAAGACGTTAGCGCATTCTCAAGCAAATACTGAAAAACGAAAGTCTTTTCTTAATGCGCTAAAAGCATTTAAAAAAGCGGGAAGAAAAATCATTTATTTAGATGAGAGCGGCTTTAAAATGCATGACAACAGACCGCATGGGTATGCTCAAAGAGGTAAGCCTTGTCTTAGCCAATCCAACTGGCAACTTAAAAACCAGAGCAATGCCATCGGTGCTGTGCTTAATCAACAGCTCTTTGCTGTGGGGCTGTATGATTGCAGTATCAATAGCGATGTTTTTCGTGGTTGGGTCGAGCAGTTATTACTTCCGCAACTTCCTGATAACAGTGTTATTGTGATGGATGATAATGCCGCTTTTCATAAAGGTTCAGACACAAAAGCATTGATAGAAGCTGCGGGGCACACCATTCTCTGGCTCCCACCTTACAGCCCTGACCTTAATCCAATTGAACGTACTTGGGCTTGGATAAAGCAAAAACGTAAAGAATGGCGGTTAAATTGCATCGACCGTTTATTCTTTTATTTTATGTGGTTATGTGGCGATTTTTAATGGGTTTTACTATATCGTTCTAAGTTTAGGCTGGGGCTTTTTAAGGGGGTAAAGGAGCGTTATTGTTATTTTGTCGGTAAATTATTGATAACAAATTATTTTTAACTTTTAGCTTTGTTCAAAAGTGCGGTCAATTTTTTAATTTTTTCCCAAAATAGAAATATTTCCGATCATTCCCCCTTAAAAATTCCCTGTGTAAAACTTAGAACCATAGGCACATTTCTGCTGTCTGAGCCTTGCGGAGCAAGGCGAGTTCAGAAATGTGGCGTGATGGTTCAAGTTGAAACACAGGAGCAGAATTTTTCTAGGGGGTGCATTTCTTTGCTTACTTTCTTTGTGCAAGCAAAGAAAGTAAGTCGTCCCCTTTGTAAAAGGGGGCGAAACCCGTTAGCAAAAAGCAAAAACGGAGAAATAAAAGTAAAAAAACAATCTCAAAACCCACCGCACTTAACCATTAAATCCGTTAAGAAAGCATAAAAAATAAGGGGCAATATAGCCCCTATTTTACAACCCTTTTAACACTTAAACATTAACGCCATTGTTTAAATTGATTAATTAACCCATTGGTTGAACTATCATGACTAGTAATTTTTTGGTTATTTTCTAGCTCAGGAAGAATACGATTAGCCAGTTGTTTACCTAGCTCCACGCCCCATTGGTCAAAGCTGTAAATATTGAAAATCACCCCTTGTACAAAAATTTTATGTTCATACATGGCAATTAATGCCCCTAAGGAAAATGGTGTGATTTTTTTCAATAAAATAGAATTGGTTGGTTTATTGCCCTTAAAGACTTTAAACGGCACAATCTCTTTTACTTCCGCTAATGGCTTGCCTGCATTAACAAATTCTTGTTCTACCTCTTGTTGGCTTTTACCAAAGGCAAGGGCTTCGGTTTGCGCAAAGAAATTGGATAACAATTTACTATGATGATCACCAATTGGGTTATGGCTTTGTGCTGGTGCAATAAAATCACAAGGAATTAAGGTTGTACCTTGATGAATAAGCTGATAGAACGCGTGTTGCCCATTAGTACCCGGTTCACCCCAAATAATCGGCCCTGTTTGATAATCTACTTCTTTGCCATCACGTCCGACATATTTACCATTGGATTCCATATTGCCTTGTTGGAAATAAGCAGCAAAACGGTGTAAATACTGGTCATAAGGTAAAATTGCTTCTGTTTGAGCTCCTAAAAAATTGGTGTTCCATAAGCCCACTAAAGCTAATGTAGTTGGAATATTTTGTTCAACCGGGGTGTTGCGGAAATGTTTATCCATCGCATTAGCCCCTGCCAATAATTGTTCAAAATGGTCAAAACCAATGGATAAAGCAATGGATAAACCAATGGCTGACCATAAGGAATAACGACCGCCTACCCAATCCCAAAATTCAAACATATTGTCGGTATCAATACCAAATTTTTCCACTTCTTTGGCATTAGTAGAAAGCGCGGCAAAATGTTTGGCAATATGGGCTTCATCTTTAGCCGCATTTAATAACCATTCTCTTGCGGTATGGGCATTAGTCATGGTTTCTTGGGTGGTAAAGGTTTTGGACGCCACCAAAATTAATGTGGTTTCTGGATTGACTTTTTTTAGGGTTTCTACAATATGTGTGCCGTCCACATTAGACACAAAGTGCATATTGAGGTGATTTTTGTAAGGGCGTAATGCTTCGGTAACCATATAAGGTCCTAAATCTGATCCGCCGATACCAATATTAATCACATCGGTAATGGCTTTGCCAGTATAACCTTTCCATTCTCCATCAATAATACGTTGGCAGAAAGATTTCATTTTTGCCAATACAGCATTCACTTCTGGCATCACGTCTTTACCGTCCACCATTACTGGCGAGTTATCACGATTACGCAAAGCGGTATGTAACACCGCACGATTTTCGGTACGATTGATTTTTTCGCCATTAAACATTGCTTCAATAGCTTGTGGCAAGGCACATTCTTGGGCTAATTGACGCAATAATTTTAGCGTATCTTGGTTGATTTTATTTTTTGAGAAATCCACTAAAATTTCATCATTAAAATTTAATGAATATTGTTCAAAACGATCATTTTGCAAAGCAAAAAGTTGTTGAATTGTTACCGCACTTTGTTCAGCATTATGCTGTTCTAAGGCTTTCCAAGCGTTAGTTTGAGTTGGATTAATATTTTGCATAATATTTCCTTTTATTAAATTTAATCAATGTATTCGGTGATGACCCGTGGGGTTAATTTTGTAATTAATTCATAACTTAGTAAACCCGTTTGCCGAGCAATTTCTTCAATCGGTAATTCCTTACCCCATAAAATTACTTCATCGCCCACCTTATCTTGACAGCCTTGCCCTAAATCCACCGTAAGCATATCCATAGAAACACGTCCAACAATCGGCACTAAGCGTCCATTTAAATAAACAGGTGTTCCCATCGGAATATTTCTTGGGTAACCATCACCATAACCAATGGCAACCACACCAATTTGGGTATCTTGTGGGCTAATCCAACTACCGCCATAGCCCACTGGCTCGCCTTTTTTATGGCTACGCACTGCAATCAATGATGAAGTTAAGGTCATCACTGGCTTTAAATCATATTGTTGTCCCACAATATCATTCGGCGAAATGCCATACATAATAATACCCGGTCTAATCCATTCTAAATGGGATTGTTGCCAAAATAAAATGCCCCCTGAGGCGGCAATGCTACGTTCTTGTTCTTTCCCTTGCGTTACCGATAAAAAACGATCAAGTTGACGTTGGGTATAATCAGATTGTAATTCATCTGCCCGGCTAAAATGGCTAATAAAACCAATTTGAGGTAGCACATTTTTGCAATTTTTTAAGCGTTGATAAAAATGCTCCACTTGTTCCAAATGCACACCCAAACGGTGCATTCCTGTATCAATTTTTAGCCAAACTTTAATGGGGTTAGGTAACGTACTTTGTTCTAAGGCTTGCATTTGCTCTTCGCAATGCACGATAGTTTGTAAATTATTGACCGCCAAAATGGCAAGATCCTTGGCGGAAAAAAAACCTTCTAACAACACAATAGGTTTAATAATACCATTGGAACGTAAGGCGAGTGCTTCTTCTAAGCGTGCCACGCCAAAACAATCAACCAAAGGGGCTAATGTTGAAGACACAAAAACCACACCATGTCCATAAGCATTGGCTTTGACCACCGCAATAATCTTGCTCTTTGGTGCTTTATGGCGGATAACTTGGATATTATGCTTTAAGGCTGACGAACTAATTTTAGCTGTTGCTGGTTTCATAAAAATCTTTAATACTCATCACTATAAGCCTCGCCAGCATAATCGGTAAATTTAGAATATTGCCCTAAGAAGGTTAAACGCACTTTACCAATAGGCCCATTCCGCTGTTTTCCGATAATAATTTCGGCGATGCCTTTGTTCTCTGAGGTTTCATTATAAACCTCATCACGATATACAAACATAATTAAATCCGCATCTTGCTCAATAGATCCTGATTCACGCAAATCAGAATTTACAGGACGTTTGTCTTGTCGATCATCTAAACGGCGGTTTAACTGTGCTAATGCCACTACAGGAATATTTAATTCTTTGGCTAAGGCTTTTAAAGAACGAGAAATCTCGGCAATTTCTAAGGTTCGGTTATTAGAAAAGCCCGGGGCTCGCATTAATTGCAAATAGTCCACCATAATTAGGCTTAAACCACCATGATCACGATACACTCGTCTTGCTCTTGAACGTAACTCTGTTGGTGTTAATCCCGGAGTATCATCAATATACATATTGGGCTTATTATTAAGCATTTCTGTGGTACTGGCTAATCTCGCCCATTCTTCATCATCAGTAATACGTCCTGTACGGATTTTAGTTTGATCCACGCGAGAAAGACTGGCGAGCATACGCATCATAATTTGTTCTGCGGGCATTTCTAAACTAAATACTAACACAGGCTTATCGCTTAACATTGCCGCATTTTCACATAAATTCATGGCAAAAGTGGTTTTTCCCATAGAAGGGCGAGCAGCAATAATAATCAAATCTGAGGGTTGTAAGCCCGCAGTTTTCCGATCCAAATCACGAAAGCCTGTACTCACACCTGTTACCCCATCATGATCTTTCATTTTACCCAGCATTTCCACCTTATTAATGGTATCTTCCAAAATGCCAAGAATATTTTGTGGTCCTTCATTCTTATTAGCTCGGCGTTCTGCAATAGCAAAAACATCACGTTCTGCTTTGTCCAAAACTTCGCGAATATCTTCGCCTTTATATTGATAACCGCTTTTAGCAATGCTATGTCCTGTGGCAATTAGCTCTCTTAACACTGCTTTTTCTCGCACAATTTCCGCATAAGCCACAATATTTGCTGCACTTGGGGTATTTTTAGATAACTCTGCTAAATAGGCAAATCCCCCCACATCTTGCAAAATACCTTGGTCTTTTAATGCTTGTTCTAAGGTAATTAAATCAACAGGTTTTTGTGCTCGCATTAAATTTTCCATTTGTTGGAAAATCGCCCGATGAGCGCTATGATAAAAATCTTCCGCCACAAGATGATCGGTAATATTATCCCATTCATTATTGGCTAATAAAATACCACCAAGCACACCTTGCTCCGCCTCCAAAGAATGGGGCGATATTGCTTCTTGTTCTATGCTATTGGTTGTTTTTTGTTGTGCCATAATAAGTATGTCTATCTGTCAAATTGAAAGGCTATATAATAGCAAATTCAAGCAAGATTGAAATGTGAAAAGTGCGGTGGATTTTGAAAAAATTTTTGCATATATAAGGGCATAATCCTATGCCCTTTATCATTATAGTCGTTCCTCTTTAAAGTAATACAGCATTGGTATGCCTTGCCTTATTTTAAATTGAAAGACGATATCTTAATTACCCCTTATGCTGGCGACGAGCAACCACAGCGTCAGACAAGGCTTTTAAGACTTGTTCAGTATCTTCCCAACCGATACAAGCATCGGTAATACTTTGTCCATAAGTAAGCTTATCTGCTTGTCCTTCAATTAAATCTTGGCGACCTTCTACTAAATTACTTTCAATCATTACCCCAAAGATTTGGTTTGAGCCTTGTGCAATTTGTTCAACCACATCAGCACAAACCTCTAATTGTTTCTTAAATTGTTTATTACTGTTCGCATGGCTAAAATCCACCATAACATGGGGAATACGCCCTGATTTTTCAATGTCAGCACAAACGGCACTTACATCTTCTTTACTGTAATTTGGACCTTTATCGCCACCACGTAAAATAATATGGCAATCTTTATTTCCTTTGGTACTCACAATGGCAGAATGTCCAAATTTGGTAACGGATAAGAAATGGTGTGGCGATTCTGCTGACCCCATAGCGTCAAGGGCAATGCGTACCCCACCATTCGTTCCATTTTTAAAGCCTACCGCACAAGATAAACCTGAGGCTAATTCACGATGCACCTGCGATTCGGTAGTTCTTGCCCCAATTGCTCCCCAGCTCATAAAGTCAGCCACATATTGTGGAGTAATCATATCCAAAAATTCCCCTGCGGTAGGCACAGTTAATTCATTAATATCCAACAAGAGTTTGCGTGCCATACGCAACCCATCGTTTAACGCATAGCTACCATCTAAATGAGGATCATTAATCAAGCCCTTCCAACCTACAGTAGTACGAGGTTTTTCAAAATAAACACGCATAACAATTTGTAAATTATCAGCATATTGTTCACGCATTTTTAATAAACGTTGTGCATAATCCAAAGCTGCTTTAGGATCATGAATAGAACAAGGACCAATAACCACTAATAAACGATCATCTTTACGATGAATAATATCGTGGATTTCTTTACGTGCTTCTTTTACCGTATTAGCGGCGACTTTTGTGGCAGGATAACGTTCAATTAATGCCACTGGCGGAAGAACTTGATCAACACGTTCAATGCGGGTATCATCATTTTCAATTAAAAGATCATTATTATGCTTTTCGGTCATACTACGCCTCATTTTTGTTATGCTATGATAAGAATTAAAATTTGTCCTAATCTAACACTTATTACTGTACTAGTAAACTAGTTTATGTTTAAATTTGATTTTTTGTTAATGACTGCTTAATACTTGAGCAGGTTGTAATTTAGCCGCCCGATTAGCAGGATAAATACTAGCAAGCAAACTTAAAATTAATGCGGAACTAAAAACCAGTACAACATCTTGCCAATGTAACTCACTGGGTAAGAAATCCACAAAATAAATACCATCTGATAATAATTTATGTCCTAATAAAAACTCTATTCCTTTAATTAGTTCGGTTAATTTCAGGGATAATCCAATACCTAATACAATGCCAATCAAACAACCTTTCATTCCAGCCTGCAAACCATACCAAATAAAAATGCGTTTAATAAAAGCATTATTTGCCCCTAAGGTTCGCATAATGGCAATGTCGGATTGCTTATCTTTTACCGCCATAATTAAGGTAGAAACAATATTAAAGCAAGCTACGCCCACAACCAATACCATGGCAATATACATTACCATACGAATCAAACGAATATCTCGATACATATAACCAAATTTACTGATCCAGCTTTGTGCGGTTAAGGTTTGTGGATAATTAGCGAGCAGAGAATAATCTAATTGTTGTACAGCAAAAGGCTGTTGGACTGCAAATTCTACCCCGCTCACTTGATCGGATTGATAACCTAATAATTTTTGTGCCTGTGCCAACGGCATTAGGGCATAACTATGATCTAATTGCCCATCTAAACGTAAAATGCCAGCCACTTGAATACGTTGTCTTAAAGGTTGACTAAGCTGTGTACCCGTCTGTTGTTGCGAAATCAATAAGCTGACCCAATCCCCTGCCTTGACACCTAAATCCTGAGCAATACCATAGCCCAAAATAAGTCCACTATTAGCATTAAAATTCTGCCATGCGTTATCAAGTACAAAATGCCCTAAAGCACTCACTTGGTCAAGCTGTTGTTTATCAACACCTTTCACTTGTACCACTTTTAACTTTGCCCCATTTTCCACTAAAGCAGTAAAGCTCACAAAGGGGGAAACCGCTTTAATCTGTGGCGATTGTTGTAATAATTCCACTAAATTTTGATAATGGTACAAACGATCATTATCTCCCTCGGAGTTATAAGGCAATATTTCCACATGGGGAACAACCGCTAAAATACGCTGATTTAGCTCTCGTTCAAAACCATTCATTGCACTTAAACCTAAAATTAACACTGCTACCCCAAGGGCAATACCAATGGTGGAAAAAGCAGAAATCAAAGATACTAAGCGATTTTTTTGTCGCCCTCGTTGATAACGCCAACTAATAAAAAATGCTGTATTCATAAAAATTTTCCTATTTGGTAGCCGTTTCAATTTAAAATAAGACAAGGCGGCACGCTGAAAGCAGTACAGAGAGTACGGCGAGGCGTGCCAACACAGTATTATTTTAAAGTGGAACGGTTATACACCGCACTTTCAGGTTGTAACACGCCATCTTGCATCACCAAACGGCGGTTTAATTTTTGTGCCAACTGTAAATCATGGGTTACCAATAAAAAACCGATATTTTGTTGTTGATTAAGCTGTTGAATTAATTCAAAAATACTTTCCGTAGTGGCACGATCCAGATTGCCTGTGGGTTCATCAGCTAACACTAAAGCAGGATTATTGACCAAAGCTCGTGCAATAGCAACCCGTTGACGCTCGCCACCTGATAAAGCTGCGGGACGATGATCTATGCGATGCTTTAATCCTACCGAAATCAACATTTGTTCCGCTCGTTGCTCTGCCTCCGTTTTATTCATTTTTCCAATGAATAAAGGCATCATCACATTTTCTAAAGCATTAAAATCTGCCATAAGATGATGAAATTGATAGACAAAACCTAAATATTGATTGCGTAATTTAGCTAACTTACTTTCGGATAATGCCGATAAATTTTGTCCATTAATTGCCACTTCGCCTGCGCTGGGCTTATCTAATCCACCTAATAAATGCAATAAAGTGGACTTTCCTGAACCAGAACTTCCGACTATCGCCACCAACTCGCCCGCCTGCATAGAGAAACTCACATTTTTTAAGACTTGCGTTTGTTTATCGCCTTCAAGATAGGATTTTGATAATTGATGACAAGTTAAAAGTGCGGTGGATTTTTCATGTATTTTTGCATTATTCATAACGTAGTGCCTCTGCAGGTTCAATTTTAGACGCTCGATAAGCAGGATAAATCGTAGATAAAAGGGATAATAAGAGGGAAAATAAAAAGATCCCAATGATTTGTGGATAATGAATTAAAGTTGGCAAATGGATAATATCTTGATTAAACCATTGTAAAATATCTGCAAGGTTTATACTGATAACTACGCCTAATAATGTACCAATCAAGCTCCCTACTAAGCCGACGAACATACCTTGATAAATAAAAATATGGCGTACTTGTGCTTTTGTGATCCCCTGCGTTTGTAAAATGGCAACTTCCCCCTGTTTATCCATTACCATTAAACTCAAAGAAGTAACAATATTAGACACCGCCACAATAATAATTAGGCTAATTAATAACCCCATCATATTTTTTTCCATACGTACCGCTTGGAAAAATTCGCCTTTTTGGGATCGCCAATCGCTAATATGCCAATCTTGAGCAATAAGTTCTGGTAATTTAACAATATCAAAGGGATCAGATAAGAAAAGACGATAACCTTGAAATTGCTCATTAGAAAGTCGCATTAAACGCCCAATATCCGCTAAATTGGTAAACACTTGATAACTTGAAACATCAGCGTTGGAATAATAAATCTGGCTAACCGTGAATAAACGTTGAGTTGGCACACGCCCTAAAGGGGTATATTGGCTATTTTCCGTTAGCATTACACGCACTTTATCGCCAACATTCAACTGGAGTTGCTGGGCTAATCTTGAACCTATCATAATATTAAATTGCCCAGCGGGTAACCAATGGTCAAAATCTTGGGCGGGAAGATTCGCCAATAATGGATCATCACTAAATGCTCGAATACCAATGACTAAGCCTGCACTCACGCTATGATGACTTTGTAAAATCGCATTCGTCTGATTAATGGGGATTGCTTTCTCTACACTATTGGGTAATTCTAGTGGCTGCTCATCGTAGCGAACATAACCTTGTGGAGGGGTCAAAATCGCATGGGGAATATTCGCCAATACCTGTTGTTTTTGCTGACGTTCTAAGCCATTCATAATTGCCAGCACAATAATTAATGCCATCACACCTAACATAATACCAACACTGGCAAGGTAAGTAACTAAACGCCCAAAACGTTCCGCACTTTTCGCACGCCAATAACGTAAAGCAATATACAAAGAAATATTCAATCTGATTATCCTATGCAAATAATGATGATAAAATAAATAACAGCCGTCCCTCGGCTGTTAAACATTGATGACAAATCCCTTTATTTACCTGTAGCAACAAATTCCTCAATATTTTGGCTCACTTTATTCACTAAGGTCGTCACCGCTGAATCACTTGCCCAAGCAATATGTGGGGTAATCAGTAAATTTGGCATGGTTGTTGCCGCTTGAAGCAATGGGTTATCCTGTTCAGGCGGCTCTTTTACCATCACATCAATCGCCGCACCTGCTAATTGCCCTGATTTTAATGCAGCAAGTAACGCCTGCTCATCAACCAAAGGTCCACGCCCAGTATTAATTAATAATGCTCCTTTTTTACATAGGGCTAAGGTTTCAGCATTAATTAAATTTTTGGTGGTTTCCGTTAAGGGACAATGTAAACTCAGAATATCCGCTTGTTTTAATACTTCTTCAAAGGGAGTATAACCTGCTCGGCATTGTGTTGCCCCTTGATGCTCCGCATAAAGCACTTGCATACCTAATGCCTGTGCTAATCGCCCAATCTCACTGCCTAAACAGCCTTTACCAAAAATTCCTAAGATTGAACCACGAACATCAGTAATAGGGTAATCAAAGTAACAAAATTGCTGGCTTTGCCCCCATTTAGCACTAAGTTGATCCTTAATCCAACCTACTAAACTGTGCTTTAAGGCAAAAATCATCGCTAACACATGCTCAGGAACGGTAACGCTAGAATACCCTGTAACATTTTTAACACAAATACCAAGCTGTTTCGCTGCCTCAAGATCCACATTATTTGTTCCTGTGGCGGTAATCGCAATTAATTTTAACTGCGGTAACTGCTGCATAAGCTCACGAGAAAAAACCACTTTGCTAGTAATTGCAATCTCTGCCCCTTGTAATCGGGTTAATACTTGATCCGCTGAAGTATAATCATATTCAATCCATTCATGCACAAATTGCGGTCGAGGAATATCAATATGCGGCGGAATAGCAGTACGATCTAAAAAGACAATTTTCATAGGCTCTCCTTATGGGGCTATTTGGCTTATTCTCTGATAAGCCCATTCATCAATGGGCTATCTCTTGATTAACTTTCAGTATCTAATTGGGCAAAACTTTTAACCAAATCATCAATGGCTTTCATTTGGCTTACAAAACCAGATAATGCTGATAATGGCAACGCTGAAGGTCCATCACATTTTGCACTGTTCGGATCAGGGTGTGCCTCTAAAAACAGTCCTGCAAGTCCTACCGCCATTCCCGCTCGGGCTAATTCAGTAACTTGCCCTCGGCGACCACCAGAAGCCGCGCCAAAAGGATCACGACATTGTAATGAATGGGTAACATCAAAAATCACTGGGCAACCTTTAGATACCTTACGCATAATACTAAAGCCAAGCATATCCACAACCAAGTTGTCATAACCAAAATTGCTACCACGATCACATAAAATCACTTGATCATTACCACATTCGGCGATTTTCTCAACAATATTGCCCATTTGCCCCGGGCTTAAAAACTGCGGTTTTTTTACATTAATCACTGCCCCTGTGCGTGCCATTGCTTCTACTAAATCCGTTTGGCGAGCTAAAAATGCAGGTAATTGAATAACATCAACAACTTCTGCCACTGGCTGGCATTGATAAATTTCATGTACATCAGTAATGATTTTAACCCCAAATTCTCGTTTCAATTCAGCAAAAATAGCTAAGCCTTGCTCCATTCCCGGACCACGATAAGAATGAATTGAGGAACGGTTGGCTTTGTCAAAAGAGGCTTTAAATACATAAGGAATATTGAGCTTATCCGTTACTTCTACATAAGCCTCACATACCCGCATCGCCATATCTCGGCTTTCTAACACATTCATACCACCAAATAAGACAAAAGGCTTATCATTTGCCACTTCTATTTGACCAATTTTTACTATTTTATTTTGTTGCATTTCTTATTCCTTTTTTATTGTTTATTTTAATGAAGTACATAATGCTGCTGTTTTAATTCGGCTAATTGTGCCACTAATAAAACTGCAGTAGGATCATCTGGGCATTTTTCCACAAAATAATCTAAATCCGCAACAGCCGCATCAATACATTGCATATTCGCTAACACTAAACCTCGATCACGAATTTCATAAGGATCATCGGGGTTTGAATATAATAGGTTTTCAATTAATTGTAACGCCGAAATATTACGTCCTTCACGAATTAAGGCGTGTTTCGCCACTTGCCTTACCCGATAATCAATTTCTTGCTCAGAGCTTATTGCCAGATCCTCTTCGCTCAGTTGATGACCAAAACCTAAATAACCTTCAAATAAAGTGGCTAACATTGCACGAGAAATATAGCGTCCGTCCCAAGGATCAATAAATAAGACCTCATTCTCTAATTCCACTCGTAAAACTAATTGCGTAGGAAAATTAATAGGATAAATAGGTAATTGCAAGGAAGAAGCTAAGTAAAGCACTATCGCTCCTAAACTCACTGGCATACCCTGCTTACTATGCAATACCTTATCTAAATAAAGATTATCCACATAAAAATACTGATCGGGATCGCAATGAAATCCCCATTCTTGATAAATTAAATGTAGTAAGCTATCTATTTGTTGTTTAGTGTTTAATTCTGCTGAAATTTGTTTACGTGCTTTACGTACTAACGCACCAATAGAGGAACGAATATGCCCCAATAACTCCCCTTCATCTTCCGCCGTAATTAAATAAAAACTCACTAAGGTATCAAACAATGCTTTTTGATTATATTTCTTCATATTCACTGTATTTATTCAATCTCTTATTATGCTTTAAGACAACCCAAGGTAATACGATCCCGCTGTCCATAATCTTGCCGAGTTTCCACTTGCTGCCAATAATCTTTGCTAAAAAAAGACCGCACTTTTTCCCCTTGTTGCCAACCATGTTCAAGGATCAAGTATCCCTGAGGGCGTAAAAAATAACGCGCTTGGTTCACAATCCAATGCAAATCCCCTAATCCTTGTTGTGATGCAACTAAAGCAGAATGTGGCTCAAAGCGCACATCGCCCTGTTGTAAATGTTGATCATTTTCATCAATATAAGGTGGATTACTCACAATTAAATCAAACTTATTCTCAGGATCAAGTTGATCGAACCAATGACTTTGGATTACCTTAATGTTTAAATTATGCCGTTGTGCATTCTGTTGCGCTAAAGCCACTGCCTGTTCCACCACATCAACGGCATAAATTTCCAAGGCAATGCCACAATGCTCTGCCCAAGGGGTTAATTCACTCGCCAACGCCAAGGCAATAGCACCTGTTCCTGTGCCTAAATCCAAAATACGTAGTTGTGGTTTCACTAAGGAATTAACAAGAAAAACTTTCGCCAAATCCACCGCACTTTCCACTAAACATTCCGTATCTGGACGAGGAATTAAGGTATAAGGCGATACCAATAAGGGTAACGACCAAAACTCTTTCTCGCCAAGAATATATGCCATAGGCTCGCCCCTCAAACGGCGAGCTAAAAGTGTAGTTAATATTGCCTGTTGTTGCTCGCTCAATAAGCTATCGGCAAAAGCAAGCTGATAAGCACGATTTTTCCCCGTTACTTGCTCAAGCAATAATTGAGCATCTAGCTTAGCACTCTCAACTAATTGTGCTTGCTGTAACTGAGATACTGCTTGAGCTAACCATTGTGCATAGGTCATTAGGCTTGTTCCGACAAAGCGGCTAGCTGATCAGCTTGATATTCGGTAATAATAGGTTCAATTAATTCATCAATTTTCCCATTCATCACTTCATCTAAACGGTAAACCGTTAAATTAATGCGATGATCGGTTACACGTCCTTGCGGATAGTTATAAGTACGAATTTTATCGGAACGATCACCTGAACCTAATAAATTACGTCTAGTACTTGCTTGTTCCGCCGCTTGGCGTTCTTGCTCTACTTGCACAATGCGAGAAGCAAGGACGGATAAGGCTTTGGCTTTATTTTTATGTTGTGAACGTTCATCTTGACATTCCACTACAATACCTGTGGGAATATGGGTAATCCGCACCGCTGAATCTGTGGTATTAACGTGCTGTCCCCCTGCCCCAGAAGAACGATAAGTATCAATCCGCAAATCCGCAGGATTAATTTCAGGCAACTCACTTTCTGGTAATTCAGGCATCACTGCCACCGTACAAGCAGAAGTATGAATACGCCCTTGTGATTCCGTTTTAGGTACACGTTGGACACGATGACCACCTGATTCAAATTTTAGCTGTCCATACACATTGTCGCCACTAATACGAGCAATAATCTCTTTATAACCCCCTTGCTCACTTTCATTTTCGCTAAGCACTTCCACTCGCCAGCGTTTAGACTCAGCATAACGGCTATACATACGGAATAAATCCCCAGCAAAAATACCCGCTTCATCGCCACCTGTTCCAGCACGAATCTCTAAATAGCAGTTATACTCGTCATTCGGATCTTTAGGCAATAATAAAATTTGGAGCTGTTGTTCTGTACTCTCAATTTCGCTGTTACATTCCTCAATTTCTAATTCTGCCATTTCCTTCATATCAGGATCATCAAGCAACAATTCCGCCTCTTGTTTATTTTTGTGTAATTGTTGCCAGCGAGAAAAGCACTTTACCACATCTTCTAATTGGGCATATTCTTTGGAATAGGCTCTAAATTTATCTTGTTCTGCAATAACACTAGCATCACCTAACAATGCCTCAAGCTCTTGATGGCGCTCATTTAAACTTTCTAATTTTGCAATAATACTCGGTTTCATTCATTAACCTTTATTAAATTCAATAAAATTCGTTTATTCTAACACGCTTTTATCAGCTATGGCATAAAAAACAATCCCCTTGTTGAATAAATCAACAAGGGGACTAAAATCAAATGGCTCACACCGTTAAAACGTTGAAGTATCTTGAAATAAACCTACCTTCAAATCGGTTGCCGTATAAATCACTCGCCCATCAACCTCCACTTCGCCATCAGCCATACCCATCACTAATTTACGATTAATCACTCGTTTCATATAAATACGATAGGTTACTTTTTTCGCCGTCGGCAATACTTGCCCAGTAAATTTCACTTCTCCCACACCTAACGCTCGTCCTTTTCCTTGTCCGCCAATCCAGCCTAAGAAAAAACCCACTAATTGCCACATGGCATCAAGCCCTAAACACCCCGGCATCACAGGATCGCCTAGAAAATGGCAACCAAAAAAATCCAGTTTTGGGTGAATATCTAATTCAGCTTCAATATACCCCTTGCCAAACTTTCCCCCAGTTTCATTCATCTCCACCACACGATCCATCATTAGCATACTCGGTGCGGGCAACTGAGGCCCGTTTTCGCCAAAAAGTTCCCCCCGTCCAGAAGCCAATAAATCTTCATAAGAATATGAACTTTTTCTATTTGAGGTACAACTGTTCATCATTTTACTTTCCTCTTATTAATAAAAACACATAATAATCATAATATTTCTGCATTCTAACAGAGTTAATCTAAAAATAAAATAGCTAACACTTGTAAGCTGACTTGTCCGATCAGTATAAAAAAGGGCAAGCCCTAAGGGCTTACCCTAAACCTAGTCGTTTCAATTCAAAATAGGACAAGGTGAGACAGTGATATAGTCGTTTCAATTTAAAATGAGACAAGGCGGTACGCCGAAGACAGTACAAGTAGTACGGCGAGGCGTACCAACGCTATATCATTTTAAAGTGGAATGACTATACAAAAAAATAAAGAGAATAACGCTCCTTTACCCCCTTAAAAAATCCCAGCCTGAGCTTAGAACGATAGAATAATTTTGGCTGTTTGAGCGTAGCGAGTTCCAAAATTATTCGTATATCGTTCTTAGCGAAAGACTGGATAAGATTTTTTCTAGGGGGCGTGTTTCTTTGCCTACTTTCTTTACACGAGTAAAGAAAGTAGGTCGCCAAAGGCGAAAACCGTTAGCAATAACGGAGAAATAAAAGTGAAAAAATAATTCAAAAACCAACCGCACTTTAACAACCTCATTGTACCACCTTGTTTCATTTTTAATTGAAACGACTATAGAATGGCGATAAAAGAGTAACCAACTACTTAAACCAACCAAACCAAGGTTTTTTATGGCTTATTTCTCCTCGCAACTCAATTCGCTGCCCAATAAAATAAGACAAAGGCTGTTGCTCACGAGAATAACGTTTCTCTTTCAGCTCAATTAAATCGCGTTTAAACAAAATTTCTATGGCTTGATAAACATCGTCCACCGCCCAAATAAAAAATTGTTTATTTTTCACCGCACTTACTAGATCATCAGATAAACTTAATTGCTGGCACGCTACCGCAGGAATAATGACCCCTTGTTGTCCCGTCAGTCCTCGTTGTTGGCACAGTTTAAAAAATCCCTCAACCTTATGATTTACACCCCCCACTGGGTGTACCAAACCAAATTGATCTATTGCCCCTGTAATGGCAATAGACTGTGGTAAAGGTAAATCTGCTAAGGCACTTAATAACACACAAAAAATCGCTAACGAAGCACTATCACCATCAATATCAGTGTAAGATTGCTCAAATACCAAGGAAGCAGAAAAAGGTAATTGTGATTGCAAATTGAGTAAGCCCATTAAACAAGCCTCGGCAATCATCATTCCCTTTCCATGCACATTGCCTGCTAATTCATTTTTACGATCAATATCAACAATTTCGCCATCGCCAAAATTTACTACACAGCTAATTCTCGAGGGTTCGCCAAAGACAATCGGCGTACCTTGATACTCAATCACAGAAAGCCCATTCACTTGCCCAACCATTTCCCCTTCTGTGGCAATATATACTTGTTCGTGCAAAATATCAGCATAGGTTTGACTTGGCAAAAAGCTCTGTTGATATTGTCGCTGTTGAAAAACTTTTTCAAAATGCACCGCACTTATCCCTTGTGCATCTGCATACAAACTTGCTCCCGCTAACCATTGTTGCAACGCTGTCAAATCAATATTCACTAAATAACGATTTTCACTTTCTCGTACTAACAACTGATAAAGTTTATTTAATCCCGCTTGATCAATAGCAGGAAAACCACGTTGCTGGGCAAAAGAACGAACAAAATTAGCCCATAACTGTTGCTGTTCTGCCTGCTCCACCTCAAAATAGCTGTCCATTTCGCCATAAACAGCTTGATGACTTAATTCAGGTTCTAATTCAGCGAAACTGGCTAACTCTTCACGATCTGCCAATAAAATCAACTTTAACCGTAAAGGATAACTTGGTATCTCACAAGGCAAAGGACAACGAGGGTCGAGAGAATACCAATCAAATTGTTGGGTCTGCAAAATACTTTTCAAAGGTTGCCATAAATCAAACTGTGCCAATAGGCTTGATAGGCTAAGGATTAACACGCCTTGATTAACTTGATGCACCAATCCTGCCTGTAACTCAATATGTTTTGATTGAGGGTGCTGACGCAAACAACCCAATAACTTACTACGATCAAAATATAAGGCGGTTGCCACTTTATATTTACTGGCAAAATTATCCTCAATAGACTGTGCTGGCATCACATTAACTTGTGGGAAATGGGCTTCATCGCCTTGTGTTACCACATATTTTACGCCATTTACCCTTTGTTTTTTATCTGCATATTGTCCCAAAAAAAGTGCTGAATGTTGCTCAACAAATTTTTCAATAAATTGGCTATTCTCTGCTAATTCATTGGTTTTTAATAACAATAAGTTAGTTGTCGGATTTTGCAAAAAATAACGCAAGCTAGACACTGCACGTGGTTGCAACGCCATATAATCAACATTTTGATATTCTTGCTCGGAAAACATTAATTGTGGCACTAATTGCTGCCAATCTAAGCTATATTGGTTAGATAAAGATAAGGACACTGAATACTCACTTTTATTAAAATAATCGCTATCTATTATGGCATAAAATGATAGGAACAACAGATGATTTTATGGTTATTTCACGATTTTCTCAGCAAAAACTTAAGGGATAGCTTTACTGTATCAAGCCAAAAGACAAGTGGCGTTAAAAAGAATGAGTTGGTCGATAAGCCGAGTTCTGTCGTGGACAATCATTCCTCTAGGCGATAAATCACTTTACCGCTCAAGCAACCTACCCGAATCCCATGCGGGCAACACGTTGGATTCCTATTTGGTCTTGCTACGAGTGGAGTTTACCTTGCCATAAACTGTTACCAGTTATGCGGTGCGCTCTTACCACACCCTTTCACCCTTACCTGCTATGCAGGCGGTCTTCTCTCTGTTGCACTTGTCGTCAGCTCACGCTGCCCAGACGTTATCTGGCACTCTGCCCTATGTAGCTCGGACTTTCCTCTCGTCTATTTGTCCCACTCATTTCAGCAAACTGAAGTTAAGGGCTTCAATAAACCAGCGATTGCCTAACCAACTCGGGCGGCATTATACTGTAAAAACAAGGCTATCGCTACTCGTTCAGCGAGAAAAGATAGAGAAAAAGCAAAACTTATTATAAAATAACCACACTTTTATTATTGATATAGAGAGATCAATATGAATTATTTACCTATCGCACAATCTTGCCTACAAGTTGAGCAACAAGCCATTTCCCAACTTAGCACAAACCTTAATCAAACCTTTAATCAAGTGGTAGACTTAATCTTACAAGGAGAAGGACGTTTAGTGATTGGTGGGATTGGTAAATCAGGTTTAATCGGCAAGAAAATGGCTGCCACCTTCGCTTCCACAGGTACACCCAGTTTTTTCTTACACCCCACAGAGGCTTTTCATGGCGATTTGGGTATGCTCAAACCCATTGATATTGTAATGTTAATTTCTTACAGTGGCGAAACCGATGATGTGAATAAGCTCATTCCTAGCTTAAAAAACTTTGGTAATAAAATTATCGCCTTAACTGCTAATCCAAATTCAACCTTAGCTAAACACGCTGATTATTGGCTCAATATCAGTGTTGAGCGTGAAGTTTGCCCCAACAACCTTGCCCCCACAACTTCCGCCTTGGTTACCCTTGCTCTAGGCGATGCTTTAGCGGTTTCCCTAATTACGGCTCGCCATTTTCAACCTGAAGATTTTGCCAAATTTCACCCCGGTGGTAGTCTTGGACGGCGTTTACTTTGCAAAGTAAAAGATCAAATGCA
The DNA here is from genome assembly GCF_029783845.1 of Volucribacter amazonae. Classification (NCBI taxonomy): domain Bacteria; kingdom Pseudomonadati; phylum Pseudomonadota; class Gammaproteobacteria; order Pasteurellales; family Pasteurellaceae; genus Volucribacter; species Volucribacter amazonae. The sequence goes on from NZ_LWID01000001.1 coordinate 239,380, forward strand.
AACTAAATTACCATTAGTAAGCCCACAGGATAGCTTTACTGATTGCCTAACCATTATCAATAAGGGCAGAATGGGGGTTGCTATCGTTATGGAAAATCAACAATTAAAAGGAATTATCACTGACGGCGATATTCGCCGAGCCTTAGCCAAACAAGGGGCAGAAACCTTTAATCAAACAGCACAGCAATTAATGACCGCATCGCCAAAAACCGTTTATCAAGAAGAATTTGTTGGCAAAGCGGAAGATTTTATGCGTGAACACAAAATTCATTCCCTAATTGTATTAGATCAAAATAATAAAGTGGTTGGTTTAATGGAGTTTTCAAACTAATGCAGAAAAAATTAGAAAATATCAAGTTAGTCATTACCGATGTTGACGGCGTATTGACTGACGGCTTATTACATTATGATGCACAAGGCGAGGCGATTAAAAGTTTCCATGTGAGAGATGGATTAGGTATGCGTATGCTTATTGAAAATGGCATTGAAGTCGCTGTTCTCTCTGGGCGTGATTCCGCTATTTTGCGTAAACGAATACAGGATCTTGGTATTAAGTTTGCCCTATTAGGTAAATTAGAAAAACAAACCGCCTGCTATGAATTAATACAACAAGCAGGAGTAACCCCTGAACAAACCGCTTATATTGGTGATGACAGCATAGATCTACCCGCTTTTGCGGTCTGTGAATTATCCTTTGCCGTTGCTGATGCCCCTCATTATGTTCAACAACAGGCAACCTATGTACTCAAACAACAAGGCGGACAAGGTGCTTTTCGTGAAGTTGCCGATATGATTTTACAGGCACAAAATAAAGCCGATATTTATAGCACTGCCCAAGGTTTTTTATCCACCGTAGAAAAAATGACTCAGTAAAAAAATAAGGCAAGGAATATCTTCCTTGCCTACATTCTTTATCTTTATATGTATTAGGATTTTTTATTTACTACGCTCAATTTTCGCCGCATCTCTTAATTCTTGTACATAACGTTGTACGCTTTGCTGAACTAATTGTTGGCGAATTTGCGGTACTAAGGTTTCAAAACTTGCAATACTCACAGGTTTAACAGGATCTTCTACCTCAATAATATGCCAACCAAATTCTGATTTGACTGGTTTATTGATCAGACCAACTTTTGCATTTGCTACCGCTTGTTGAATTTCTGGGATCAAATTGGCTAATAATTGATAACCTAATTCACCACCATTTTGTGCTGTACCTGTATCTTCTGATTTCTCTGCAGCTTTCATAAAGTCAATTTGATTTTTACTTAATTGCACAAGCAATTTATTTGCCTCTTTTTCATCTTTAACCAAAATATGGCGAATTCTCACTTCTTTTTGCTCTGCCACTTGTTTAGCTAAATCATCATAGATCTTTTGCACTTCTTCATTAGATATAGGATTTTTTTCAATATATTGCTGTAAAGCGTAATCAATTAAAATCATCGTTTCAGCATCTTTTATTTGTGCTTGCACCTGTGGGTTTTTATCTGCTCCCTCTTTTTGTGCTTGTTGCTCTAACAATTTTTGGTTAATTAATGTATTTAACACATTTTCTCTCAGCTGAGAATTATTTTCCGCCCCTCTTGTCACAGCCAAATTAATTGCTTCTTGCAAATCGCTTTCCTTAATAAATTGCCCGTTTACACTGACTACCGATTTATTTAAATCTAAGGTTTCAGCTTGTACCATAAAAGGCATAGTTACACTCATTAATACTGCTACAATGATCTTTTTCATTTGAATATCCTTAAAATAATTAATCAAAATAGAATAGCTTTTATTCGCTATTCTATTATAGCCGTTCCACTTTAAAATGATACAGTGTTGGTACGCCTCGCCGTACTACTTGTACTGTATGTCTTGTTTCATTTTAAATTGAAACAACAATAAAACCCAACATACTAAGCTATTTTATTTTACTTAACAATATTCATTATTGATTTAAGTTAAAATTTACTAACCGATTCGCATTTACCGCAACAGTAATAGAAGACAATGCCATTGCTAATCCTGCCCACATAGGATTTAATAAAATCCCCAAGAAAGGGTATAAAATCCCTGCGGCAATAGGTATGCCTAAACTATTATAAACAAAAGCACCAAATAAGTTTTGTTTCATATTACGCAATGTCGCTTTTGCTAAAAGCAAACCATCAACAACAGCATTGATACTTGGTCGCATCAAGGTAATCTCTGCGGTTTCAATAGCAATATCGCTCCCCTCGCCCATAGCAATACTTACGTTAGCTTGTGCAAGTGCGGGGGCATCATTAATCCCATCGCCTACCATTAGCACTTGATGCCCCTGTTGCTGCAAATGTTGAATGACTTGAGCTTTTTGTTCTGGCAATACACCTGCAATCACTTGATCTAACTCTAATGGCTCAGCAATCGCTTGGGCAGTTTTTGTTTGATCACCTGTAAGCATAATCAACTGATAACCTTGTTGGTGTAAACGAGCAATGGCATTTTTACTCTCTTCACGCAAGGGATCACTAATAGCAAAAAGTGCTACAAGCTGTTGTTCAATGCAAAGAAATACCACCGTTGCCCCCGACGCTTGCTGTTGGTCAATAAAATCTTGGGCATTCTCTGTGGCAATATGCTGTTGTTGTAGTAATTTTTCACTACCAAGTAATAATTTTTGCTGTTCAACTTGTCCTTTTACTCCCAACCCTTTTAAGGTGGTAAAATCAGAAAGGGGCAATAACGGCTGTTGATTTTCCTCAGCAAAATTTAATAATGCCTTTGCTAAAGGGTGATTAGCTCCTTGTTCTAAACTGGCGGCTAATTGAATAGCTTTATGTTGCGGAAAATCCTGACAACAATAAATAGCCGTTACCTTTGGCATACCTTGGGTTAAAGTTCCCGTTTTATCAAAAACGAGAGTATCCACTGCTGCGGCTTTTTGCAAAGCTTCTGCATCTCTTACTAAAATGCCTAACTCCGCCGCTCTCCCTACCCCAGCAATAATTGACATTGGCGTAGCAAGCCCTAATGCACAAGGACAAGCAATAATCAATACGGTAGTAAAGGTTACTAAAGCATAATTTGGATAAATAAAATACCAAATAATGCCGGTGAATAGGGCGATAATTAATACAATGGGAACAAAAATACTAGCAATTTTATCTACTAATTGCCCAATTTTAGGCTTACTACTTTGTGCTTGACGCACTAATTTAATGATATTAGCTAATCTGGTATTATGGCCAATTTCTTCGGCTAAAATGACCGCACTTCCATCATGAACCATAGTTCCAGCACTCACTTTATCGCCTTTTTGTTTTTCCACCGCTAAAGGTTCTCCCGTTAGCATAGATTCATCAACCCAAATCCTCCCCTGTTGCAAAACCCCATCAACGGCAATGCGATCCCCTGTTTGTAAACGCAATTTCATACCTGTAATGACCTGCTCCAAGGGAATGACTTTCTCTTGTTCGTCCAGCAACACTCGTGCTGTTTTAGGGGTTAAATCAATAAGATGCTCAAGAGCTTTTGAGGAACGTTGTTTCGCCTTGACCTCTAACATTTTCCCCAAATTGATTAAACCAATAATCATTGCACTGGCTTCAAAATAAAGATGACGACTTTCTAACGGAAACCACATTGGCTTCACTACAATCATAAAAGAATATAACCAAGCCGTTCCTGTTCCCAATGCAACTAAGGTATCCATTGTAGCCGTTTTATTTCGCAAGGCTTGATAAGCTCGCAAATAAAAATGCCCGCCGGCATAAACTAAAATGATCAAAGTTACCACAGCGACAATGAACCAGAAAACACGATTGCTAGCGGTTAATGCCATATCGCCTGTAAACAATCCCCATATCATCAACGCTAGTCCCACCCCTAAAGCAACAATAGCTTGGTGTTTTCGTTGATAAATTTCTTGCTGAATTTGGTGATATTGTTTTTCCCGTCTTATCTGTTCATCTTCAATAACTTCCGCCCCATAACCAGCTCGCACCACAGCCGCAACCAAAGATTGCGGATTTGCTTTACCAATCACTAAAGCAGTTTGATCGGCTAAATTAACCTGTACAGAAGTAACCTGCTCCACTTCCTCTAAGGCTTTCTGCACCTTTAACACGCAAGCAGCACAATTCAATCCTGTTAATAACAAATGTACCTGATCCTTTGCCTGCCCTACTACCTCAGGATCAGGTTTTGTCAACATGGTTTCATTAGGTAGTAGTTTAGCCTTTGGGTGATTTTCCTCGGCCAATGAGGCATCATAATCTCGTTGTTTAATCGCCTCAATCAACACTTGCGGCTCAACATTGCCTTTCACTGTGGCTGAAGTTAAATCTACTTCAACTTCAGCAACGCCCTCAATATTTTCCAAGCGTTGCTTTACCGCTTTGACACAATGTCCACAGGATAACCCTGCCAAATTAAGTCTAATAATATTCATAAAAACTCCTTTCTATTTTATTAAGTTTGGCATAAGATAAACCCTCCCCTAAGGTTAAGGTCAAGTATTTTTATATGAATATTGCTCAAATTGCCAAACTTACCCAACTCAGTGCCAAAGCAATCCGCTTTTATGAACAAAAAGGCTTAATTACTCCTCCAATCCGCGCAACAAATGGTTATCGTCAATATAATCAACAACATATCAATGAATTAACCTTATTACATCAAGCAAGAACGGTGGGATTTTCTCTGGAAGAAGCAAGACAACTTTTACAACTTTATCGTAATCCACAGCGGCGTAGTGCAGAAGTTAAAGAATACACCTTACAAAAAATAGCAGAGATCGATCAGCAAATCCAACATCTAAGCCATATGAAAGACTATCTCTATCAATTAGCACAACAATGCCCCGGTAATGATTCGCAAGATTGCCCGATTATTGATAATTTCATTGGTTGCCAACATAAAAAAAGAGCTAAATAAATTAGCCCTTTTATAGTCATTTCAATTTATAGTCGTTCCACTTTAAAATAAGACAAAGCAATCAGTATGCTTTACCTTATTTTAGATATAAAAGATTAAGGCATTACTGCCTGATTCCATTGTCTTGCATCTTCTGGACGTTGTTGTCTTAATAGAAAACGCTGATTGGCTTTGGCTTCAGGTTGCACAACCGTACCAGACGGGGTAGAGAAAGAAATTCCGCCTTTCAATAATTGTTGAATAGAACCTGTATTAAACTCTGCTCCTGACCAACCAAGCTCAAAGTTATAACCTGAGGCAAGCCAAAACTCAGAATTTTGGCGAACTAAATAGCGATGCTTATTACCAATTAAAATATGGATTAAAACTCGATCCCCCTGTTTATTAATTTCAATATTTTGAATCATTCCCACTTCTACACCACGATATAAAATAGGGGCCCCCGTCGTCAGATTCATCGCATTTGATGCCTCTAAAATTAATGGAAATCCATTATTATATTTGCTCGCGGTTGGCGTAATTTGCGACAATTTAAATTCCATTTTGCGTACGCCTGTCCCTGCTTCAACATCAATATAGGGCTGTAATAAGCTATCTAAATTTTCTATACCCCCTGCCGAAATTTGCGGTGAAATAATCTTAAATTTGCTATTTTCTCTGGCAACAATATCAAGGTATTCAGGTTGAATTAATGCTTTTGCCACAATACGCTTGCTCTTTTGATTAAAATTCACTTGTGATATTTCGCCGATAGTTAGCCCCATATATTTCAAGCTCATACCCTTACCAAGATTACTCGCATTATCCGTAATTAAGGTAATTTCCTGTCCTGCTGAACGAGCTGATAAGGCATTAGCATAAAGGGTTTTGTTACTGGCTTGTGGCTGTCCCATATTATCAAAGCTAATCGCTCCCTTTAAAGCTCGCCCTAGTGGAGAGGCTTGTACACTAATCCCTTTCGGCGTAATATCCACTTGAGTTGGGCTTTCTACCCAAAATCGGCTTTGTTTAGTTAATAAATGACGATATTTAGGATAAATCAATACATCAACTTCAAAATTCTTCGCCATTGGACGAATATCAAGGATTTTACCCACTTCATATTGACGATAAAGCACCAATGAATCAGGATTAATATTAGGCAAACTTGTAGTGGTAAGACTAATTGTTGGGGTTAAACGATTGCCCGTCATTCCCATATCCGCATAACTTTGATTTTTATATAACGGATAATGAGTAAGAACCGTATCCTCACTCGCCTGTCCCTTGACTAAACGAATTCCACCCTCTAACCACTTACTAGGGGTAGCTGCTTCTATTTTAACCCCATCTAATCCTAAAGAAAGATCAAAGTTTGAACCCGCAATAAATTTACTATCTTTCCCAATCAAATGACGATATTCCGCCGCAATGGCAATTGTAAATTTAACTTGTTCAATATCACTTTGACGTTTAATCACTTCACCGATAGTTATATCATGATAATAAACAGGTTGCCCTTCATCAACCCCGTAACTTTCTGGCGAAGTGAGTGTGAGTAATAAGGTATTAGGTCTTTTGAGTAGTAACTCTGATTGTTTAATTACCTCAAAATCATATCTGGCTTTCCCTTCTCCGGGCAAAATTTCAAAAGAACGCCCTTTAAATAATTCCTCAAGGTTAGTCAGATCTGCTAAGCCCATTTTCTTATCTCTTAACACAATTTCAGTACTTTGTCTGAGCAAATTCCCCATATTAGGATCAATTAATAATGTTCCCTGAATAATATTTTGATCTTGCTCTTGTTCATTAATTTTTAACTCTGACAATAAACCAACGGGCATATTTTGGTAAAAAACCAAGGTTTTATTCGGTTCTAATCCTGTAATATTCGGTAATTTAACCTTAACACTGATCCCGCGTTTAGCCGCTTGTAAATTCGGATAAAGGGTATAAATCTCATTTGCTTGTGCAACAGGGCTTTCCTGTGGCGAATCAAAGGAAACAGCCCCTTGTACCACTGCGTTTAAACTATCAATATTTACCGATAGCCCTGCTAAACTCACATCAGCTTGAATACCACTAATATTCCAAAAACGGCTGTCTTTTTTTACTAAATTGGCATAATTTTTCTCAATAACCACATCAATTTCTACTTTTTGTTGATCATCGGTTAAACGATAATCATAAATCTTCCCCACTGGCATTTTTTTAAAATAGACCGAAGCACCCGCCGAAATTGAGCCAAGATCATCAGAAATTAAATGAATTAATAAATCCCCTTGATGCACTTCCGCAATTGGTCCTTCATTTTCCGCTATAAAATGTTCCGCTGGTTCACCATCGCCGGGTTGCAATGTAATATAATTGCCCGATACGAGCGTATCTAATCCCGAAATCCCTGCCAGTGATGCACTAGGTTGCACAATCCAAAATTTGGTATTTTCCCGTAAAATAGAACGTGCTTCAGGATAAATATTCGCCGTTACTTCCACATGCTTTAAATCATCAGCAAAATTCACTTTTTTCACTTCGCCGATTTGTAAGCCTTGATAACGCACTTGTGTTTTACCTGCCACTAAACCATCGCCATTATTAAAGATAATGGTAATACTCGTGCCTTGTTCTTTAATAATTTGAAAGAATAAAGTTGCTCCAATAAATAAAGCAATTACAGGAAGTAACCAAAATGGCGAGATACGTTTAATTTGACGAATATACGCATTTTGGTATGTTTGAGAATCATTTTTTTTCGTGTGATTGTGATGACTTGTCATAAATTTTCCAAAGTAAACGACTATCAAAAAGTGAAGTTGAAATCATAGTAAGAAAAACGGCAATACCAAAGTAAAGTGCCGCTGGTCCTACCGAAAAACTAATAATTTGTCCTCTTGACACTAATGACATCATTAGTGAAAGTACAAATAAATCTAACATAGACCAACGCCCAACAAAATGCACAATATGCAATAATTTCATTTGCCATTTAATAGAATGTGCCCAACGAAAATGCACACAACAAAGCAAATAGAGCATAATCAAAATTTTGCCCACTGGCACAAAAATACTGGCGGTAAAAACCACAAAGGCAACAAAATAACTCCCCATCTCAATAAAGGAAATAACCCCTGACATCAAGGTATCAGAAGAAGGTGCGCCATTAAGGTAAACCGTAGAAATCGGTAATAAATTTGCAGGAATTAACATAATCAATCCCGCAATAAGCGTTGCCCAAGTTGCTTGTAGCATTAAATTATTATCTCTCTCGGTATGCTGATGACAACGAGGACAAATGGGTCTATGTTTTTTATCCCATAAAGGTTGCTCAAAACTATATTCACAATGATGACAAAAGTGCGGTGGGTTTTGTAAATAATTTTTTTCCTCAATTATTGTCGCTTGCTGTGAGGGATAAAAGGTATTCCAAAGGGCTTTGCTATCAATTTTAATAAATAACAAGGTAGTTAATAAGGCAGTAAATACAAAAGCAATTAAATAAATATCCATTTCCAAACTGGCATATTCCCGAACTTTAAAAGCAGCAACCGCAAGAGAAACCAAATAAACATCTAACATAACCCAAGGTTGTATCCGATTAATGGTTAATAACACATTTCTTGGTTTAATCTTGAATAGCTGTGCGAGGCGTAACATTATTACCAATAAAGCAAAAAAGATCGGCATTACCACTGCACAAATAAAAACCAAAAAAGCGGTGTAGGGGTAATTTTCTGTTGCCATTTTCCAAACACCGCCCCATACCGAGGCAGGTACAGATATGCCCAATAATTCAATACTCAATAAAGGAAAAGTCAAGGCAAAAGGCATTAAGATCAAAATAGATAAAGCGATAATAGCACAACGCTGTAAGCTCCAATGATTGCCTACCGCTAGAGTATGATGACAACGTGGACATAACGCTCGTTGCTGTTTGCTTAACCGCTGCGGAATTGCCACAAGTGCATCACATTCACCACAATGGGTAAATTGTTTTCTTTCTGTTTGTGGTAAAGATGATGCTGATACAGACATAATTCTCTTCTTGGTAAAATAAAAATGTTAAGTATATGATGAAATCCTGGGCTTGGCTACTTATCTTTTTTTGCTGTTCAGAGGACAAAATACGGTGTTAATTAATATAATAATTAAGGGAATAATCGGAAAATCAATATTTTTAAGAAATTATTGCAATATTTGACCGCACTTTGAATACAAAATACAGTGCTTTTAATGAAAGTGCGGTCAGTTTTGAGATTATTTTTTCCTGTTATTTTTCCGTCTTGGCGAACGGGTTTCGCCCCCTTTTATAAAGGGAACGACTTACTTTCTTTGCTCATCAGAGGACAGATGACGGAAAACAGAGGACTGAAATAAATACGCTAATTTATTAATATTTAAAGTTAATACTGTATTCTGTCCTCTAAACAGCTATCTTTTCCTTGCCCTAACAAATAACAACGGTGGGCGGTGTTTAAGATCTTTAAATTCCTGCTGCCATTGTGGTTGATCTGCCAGCATAGGTTCGGCAATCTGTTCTATACAAAATCCTGTGGCAATTAATTGGTTCATAATTGTCGCCATTGTGCGATGATAGGTGGTAAAAGATTGTTGAAACCAATTACGATGACGTATGCCCTCTTGTTGATAATGATTAAGGCGGTAAGCAATTTGTTGTTTTTGTTCGTCTTTTTGCCAACGTTCGCCTTGTTGGTGAGCGGTGGTAATGGGGTGTTCTTGAGAAAAAATCAATAAGCCGTTGGGTTTAAGTTTTCCATAAATTTGTTGAGTTAATTGGGCAAAATCTTCAATATAATGAAAAGCATAGGAACTGGTAATAATCTCAAAATCTTGCTCGGGTAATTGAGCAAGTTGGTTCATAGATAATTGATATAAAGCAAAGTGCGGTGCGTTTTGGGCGAGATTTTTTTGTGCTTGTGCCAACATGGCTTGCGATAAATCTAGTCCAACCACAAATTTTGCCCCTCGCTGTAAATAGAGGGCAATATGTTCCCCTGTTCCACAACCAAGATCGAGCATTTTTTTGCCTTGAATATTACCTAATAAGCCCAACATAGTGGGCTTTTCAATGATTTCATTAATGCTGATAGGGTTTTGCCGTAATTGTTGATAGCGGGCAAAAAAGCCTGCACTATCATAAACGCTTTTTTCTGTCATTATTTATCCTTTAAATTGTGGCAAAATACCGAGTTGATCAGCAATTTGTGCCACAATGTTTAATATGCCAAATAAAATAATGAAATAAATCATAAAGTTACCGCCATAAACGCGATAACTGGCATTGGCATATTTTTGGCGACTTGCCTTGGCAAGTAAAGCAGGCACAATGGCTGCCCAAATGGTGGCAGCTAAGCCTGCATAGCCGATAGCAATCACAAAGCCATAGGGAAATTGTAAACTAAGCAATAATGGCGGTAAAAAGGTGATTAAGGTGGTTTTAGTTCTACCCATTAGGCTATCATCAAATTTGAGCATATCCGCAATGTAATCAAATAGCCCTAAGGTTACGCCTAAAAAAGAGCTGGCTATCGCCATATAGGCAAAGAATTTTAACACTAAACCAATATAATCCGTTTGAATATAGGTATTTAGGGCTTGTAATAACGCCGAAATATCGCCACCTTGTGCAATCACAGGGGCAAATTCGGCTCGTGGTAAATTGCCTTGAATAGCGAGTTGCCAAAGAATGTAAATCACTAAGGCAATCCCTGTGCCAATAAAAATACTATAAGCCACACGTTTGCCATTGCGATCATAATATTTCACTAAACTTGGTACATTACCATGGAAACCGAAAGACACTAGACAAACAGGAAGTGCGGTCAAAATATAGGGTAAATATTGTTGCTCGCCTTGGGCAATATGATTAAACAAAATATCCATTTTCACATCGCTTAATAGCCCTGCGGTGGAGATAAAAAAGGAAATGACCATACCTGCGATTAATACGGTAGTGAAACGATCCACTGCTTTGGTAGAAAACCAAACAAAGAAAGCAAGGAGCAAGCAAAAAATCAGCGAGCCTGTGGTACGTCCTATTAGCCCTTGTTCTGTACTGGCAAAATATTGATTAATCAAACTTTCGGTGATACTGCCACCAGAGGTAATATAAGCATAGGTAAGAATATATAACACAAAGGCGACAGAAAGTCCGTTAATGATATTCCAACCATTACCCAGTAGATCTTTAACAATGGTGTCAAAACTTGCTCCCGTTGGGTAATGTAAGTTTGCCTCTAAAATCATTAAACCTGAGGTGGTCATACAAAACCAAGTGTAGAGCAAGACAAAAATTGAGCCAATAAACCAAATACCAGACATTGCGGTTGGATTAGCTAGCATACCTGCACCGACGGCAGTGCCAGCGATAATCATTGCACCACCTAACAGTGATGGAGATTTTGTTTGCATAGGGATTTCCTTATTTGTTCTTTATTTCGCACTATTATAGTAGTACAAAATAAAAAGTAAATAAGCGATATTAGTGATCACAAATTCTGATAAAACGTAAGGTATATTGCACAATCCAACCTACGGCGAGAGCAAATATTAACGTAGTAATACCAATAGTACCACCAAGAAAAAAACCTAAAGCACAAACAACAACTTCTATTGTAGTACGAACAATCCCCACAGGACAACGAAAGTGGTAACAAAGTCCCACCATTAAACCATCTCTTGGGCCTGCTCCCATGTGGCAAGTGAGGTAAAGTGCTGAACCTATGCCAAAAAGCAATACACCTAAGCCCGCATAAGCTAATTGATTTAAATATTGTTGCGGTGCAGGTAAATTATCCACTGTGAGGCTTAAGACTAATGCTATCACAATAATATTTAGAATCGTCCCCAAACCTGCTCGTAATCCTAGCGGAATCCAAAGTAACATCACAACCACACTGATCCAAAATGATGCCCAACCTATATCAATATGGGCTTGCAAGGAAATACCTTGTGCCAATACTGTCCAAGGGGAAGAACCTAAATCAGCTAATACCAATAAGCCATCACCTAATCCCATCAAGGCTAATGCACTAATCAACATTGCCAGAGGTTTAGGATCTAAAGCATAAAGATGTGCCGCTGTCCATTTTGTGGTGGGTAATACAGAATATTTTTTCGTCATAAGCCTGTTACTTTTATTGATTAAGCACATAATAAAAGTAAACCGATAAAATCACCAATATATTTATTTTATTAGTCATATTTTTTTATCATAAAAACCTTGTGATTGATTGCTTAGCATTGGCAAAAAAAGTAGAATGGCGCCACATTTTAAACTTCAATAGGTAATTATCTATGGATACCCTAATCAGTATCGTTGGTATTTTCGTTCTTCTCGCCCTTGGGGCATTATTTTCTAATAATCGTCGAGCCATTAATTTGCGTACCGTTGGTGGTGCATTATTGATTCAAATTGCCATAGGGGCATTAATTTTATATGTGCCTGTTGGTCGTGATGTGCTTTTAGCCATGGCAAATGGTGTCAGTGAAGTCATCGCTTATGGTAATGAAGGTATTCAATTTCTGTTTGGTGGTCTCGCCACTGATAAAGCCTTTGAGGTCTTTGGCGGTGAAGGGTTTATCTTTGCTGTTCGTGTATTACCCACCATTGTGTTTTTCTCTGCATTAATATCCTTACTCTACTATATCGGCGTGATGCAATGGATCATCAAAATTATTGGTGGCGCATTACAAAAAGCACTTGGCACATCAAAATCTGAATCCATGTCTGCCGCCGCAAATATTTTTGTGGGACAAACCGAAGCCCCTTTAGTGGTTAAACCTTTTATTAGTAAAATGACGGAATCTGAACTATTTGCCATTATGTGTGGGGGCTTAGCCTCTATTGCAGGATCAGTGATGGCTGGCTATGCAAGTATGGGTGTACCACTTACTTATTTAATTGCCGCATCATTTATGGCAGCGCCAGCGGGATTATTATTTGCGAAATTAATGTATCCACAAACCCAAATTTTCAATGATGATATTCAAAAAGTGGAATTAGAAAAACCTGCTAATATTTTAGATGCCGCTGCTTCTGGTGCTTCAGCAGGTATGCAATTAGCCCTTAATGTAGGGGCAATGTTATTGGCTTTTGTTGCCTTAATCGCCTTACTTAATGGTATATTAGGCGGTGTAGGAAGCTGGTTCAATTACCCACAATTATCCTTAGGTTTAATCCTTGGTTGGATTTTCAAACCCCTTGCTTGGATCATTGGTGTTCCTTGGTCAGAGGCTGAAATTGCAGGGCAACTTATTGGTACTAAATTAGCCATTAATGAATTTGTAGGCTACCTTGAGTTTTCTAAATATTTATCGCCAGAAGCCCCTGTGTTATTAAGCGATAAAACTAAAGCCATTATTACCTTTGCGCTTTGTGGTTTTGCCAACTTTAGCTCAATCGCCATTCTTATCGGCGGATTAGGCGGAATGGCTCCAAATCGTCGTGGCGATATTGCTCGCTTGGGGATCAAAGCGGTGATTGCAGGTTCTTTAGCCAATTTAATGAGTGCAACCATTGCAGGCTTATTTATTGAATTAAGTGGCTCTGCCTTAGTCTAAAGATAAAGTGCGGTCAATTTTGATAAAATTTTACACCACGCCTAGCGTGGTGTTGTTCTATTTAAGCTAACGAAAACGTTTGCGTAGGAGGAGAATATGAAACGTGTATTTGTCATGATGCTAGATTCATTCGGTATCGGTTACGCTGATGACGCAGAAAAGTTTGGCGATAAAGGTTCAAACACCTTAGGACATATCGCTGAACAATGCTTTGCAGGACAAGCTGAGCAAAACCGCTCAGGGGCATTACAATTACCCCATTTAGAAAAATTAGGCTTAGGACTTGCCGCTCAACAATCTCGAGGTTTACCCGCAGGCTTCAACCCTAATCCTGAGTTAATAGGGGGCTATGCCTATGCCAAGGAAATTTCCTCAGGCAAAGATACTCCCTCTGGACATTGGGAAATTGCGGGTGTGCCTGTTTTATTTGATTGGGGATATTTTCCTCAGCAACAAAATAGCTTTCCAGAAGAACTGTTGCAACGTATCGTAGCAAAATCGGGGATCTCTGGCTATCTTGGTAATTGCCATTCTTCTGGTACAGTCATTCTAGATCAACTTGGCGAGCAACATATGCAAACGGGCAAACCGATTTTTTATACTTCGGCGGATTCCGTATTCCAAATTGCCTGCCACGAAAAAACCTTTGGTTTAGAAAAACTCTACGAGCTTTGTCAAATTGTGAGAGAAGAATTAGCGGATTACAATATTGGGCGTGTTATTGCTCGCCCATTTATCGGAGAAAAAGCTGGCGAGTTTCAACGTACAGGTAACCGCAAAGATTATTCCATTGAACCACCTTCAGCAACGGTATTACAAAAATTAGTGCAAGAAAAAGAAGGGGAAGTAGTTTCTATTGGTAAAATTGCAGATATTTATGCTCATACGGGAATAACGAAAAAGGTAAAAGCCACAGGATTAGCGGAACTATTTGATAAAACTTTAGAAGAAGTACAAAAAGCAGGTGACAATACAATCGTCTTTACCAATTTTGTCAACTTTGATTCCGATTATGGCCATCGCCGTGATGTGTCAGGCTATGCCGCTGCCTTAGAATATTTCGATCAACGTCTTCCTGAATTATTGGCTTTAATTCAAGATCAAGATTTATTAATTATTACCGCAGACCATGGCTGCGACCCTACTTGGCAAGGAACAGATCATACCAGAGAGCATATTCCTGTGTTATTATATGGGGCGAATGTGCCTAAACAATTCTTGGGGAAACGAGAAACCTTTGCTGATGTTGGACAGACTATCGCAAGCTATTTTCATTTATCGCCAATGGATTACGGAAAAAATATTTTAGATTAACTGACAAAATAAGGATAAAAAAATGACTCCACATATTAATGCACCTGCTGGTGCTTTCGCTGATGTTGTATTAATGCCGGGCGATCCATTGCGTGCCAAATATATCGCCGAAACCTTTTTACAAGATGCCAAAGAAGTCACTAATGTACGTAATATGCTAGGCTATACTGGCACTTATAAAGGCAGAAAAATCTCTGTTATGGGGCATGGTATGGGTATCCCTTCTTGCTCTATTTATGCCAAAGAATTAATTACCGAATATGGCGTGAAAAAAATTATTCGTGTAGGTTCTTGTGGTGCGGTGCGTAGCGATGTCAAGATCCGCGATATTATCATTGGCTTAGGGGCTTGTACTGATTCTAAAGTAAATCGTATTCGCTTTAAAGATAATGATTTTGCTGCTATCGCTGACTTCGCAATGACCTCGGCGGCAGTGCAAGCAGCACAAGAGAAAAAGATTAATGTACGCGTGGGCAATCTTTTTTCTGCGGATTTATTCTATACCCCTGATGTTGAAATGTTTGATGTGATGGAAAAATATGGCATTTTAGGCGTAGAAATGGAAGCTGCAGGGATCTATGGTGTTGCCGCAGAATTTGGTGCTAAAGCGTTGTCTATTTGTACCGTTTCTGATCATATTCGTACTGGCGAACAAACCTCCGCCGAAGAACGTCAATTAACCTTTAACGAAATGATTGAAATTGCTTTAGAATCGGTATTAATTGGCGATAACCAATAAATTAAGTGCGGTACGTTTTTAAATTTTTTTGTATCATACTCTTACCTACTTTATGTAGGTAAGATTTTTTTATGCGTTATATCCTTGTTTTAATTTAAGACAAAGATTAATAATTTATTAAGTTTTAACCATTATCATTATGGTAAGGCATATAAGAAACCATAACAAAATAAAGAGGGAAAATTTAAGGTGAATTTTATTGGAAAATTATTAGGTTTTATTGTGGGATACCGCTTTGGCGGTTTTTTCGGTGCAATTTTTGGGGCGATTTTAGGGCATTTAGCGGATAAAAAGATTTATGAATTAGGCTCTGTCAGCTCCAGTTTTTTCCCAAAACCCCTTACTCGCCAATCGCTCTTTATGCAATCTACCTTTGCAGTATTAGGGCATTTAAGTAAAGCCAAAGGGCGTGTAACCGAAAACGATATTCAGCTCGCCACCAATTTAATGGCACAGATGCAACTTGATGATGCAAACCGCAAACTCGCTCAACAAGCCTTTAATCGTGGTAAACAAGCGGATTTCCCTATTCGCCAAGTTATACGTGAATTTCGTGTCGCTTGCGGACAACGTGGCGATTTGTTGCGTATGTTCTTAGAAATTCAGGTGCAAGCCGCTTTTGCCGATGCCCATTTACACGATAACGAAAAAGATGTCTTATTTGTGGTGGCGGAAGAATTAGGGCTATCTCGCTTACAATTTGAGCGTATGTTAGCCATGGTCTATGCCTCACAACAATTTGCTCGTGGTGGTTATTATCAACAACATCGCCATCATCAACAAAACCAACAAGGCTATCAGCAACATCAATATCAACAGGGAGCAACCCTTGAACACGCTTATCAAGTCTTAGGGGTAACCGCACAAGATGATCAAAAAACCGTTAAACGGGCTTATCGCCGTTTAATGAATGAACACCACCCTGACAAATTGGTTTCTAAAGGTTTACCAGAAGAAATGATGGAAATGGCAAAAGAAAAAGCCCAACAAATTCAAGCCGCTTATGATTTAATTTGCAAAAGCAAAGGTTGGAAATAAATTTTGCTATGCGTATTATTCTCGCCCCCATGCAAGGGGTTTTGGATCCCCTTGTACGCCAATTATTAACTGCCATTAATCAATACGATCTGTGCATTTCTGAATTTGTCCGTGTAGTGGATCAACGCTTGCCCAGTAAGGTGTTCTATCGTCTTTGTCCAGAATTAGCCAATCAAGGTTTTACCCCCTCTGGCACGCCTGTACGTGTGCAATTACTGGGGCAATATCCTCAATGGTTGGCAGAAAATGCCGAACACGCTATTGAACTAGGGTCTCAAGGTATTGATTTAAATTGTGGTTGTCCCTCAAAAACCGTAAACGGTAGCCAAGGTGGGGCAAGTCTGCTCAAACAGCCTGAATTAATTTATCAAGCGACCAAAGCCATTCGCCAAGCTGTACCGCAAGAACAGGTGGTGAGCGTCAAAGTACGACTAGGTTGGGATAGTGCAGATTTTGCTTGGGAAATCGCCGATGCGGTACAACAAGGTGGTGCAAATGAAATTACTATTCATGCTAGAACCAAAACGGACGGTTATCGAGCCGATCGAATAAATTGGCATAAAATCCAGCAAATTCGTGAAAAACTACAAATCCCCGTTATTGCTAATGGCGAAATTTGGGATTGGGACTCGGCACAACGTTGCCAACAAATCACAGGTTGCCAAGATTTAATGATTGGGCGTGGTGCATTGAATATTCCTAATTTGAGCTTAGTGATTAAATATCAACAAACTAAAGCCTCATGGTGTGAAGTGATGCAATTATTACAACGATATGCTTATTTACACAACCCTTATGATACAGGTTTTTATCACATTGCACGTATTAAACAATGGCTTCAATATTTAAAACAAGTTTACCCTGAAGCCAATGAACTCTTTCAGCAAATAAAAACCTATCAGCAGGTTGATCAACTCAAACACTGTATTGACCAACAGCTCAACAACGCTAGCCTTTTCTAAAATAAGGCAAGGCAAACACTGTGTTATTTCAAAGAAGAACGGCTATAAAAGCCATGGACTAATATAGTCGTTTCAATTTGAAATAAGACAAGGCAGCACGCCGAAGACAGTACAGACAGTACAGACAGTACAGATAGTACGGCAAGGCGTGCTAACACGGTA
This sequence comes from Volucribacter amazonae, assembly GCF_029783845.1. NCBI lineage: Bacteria > Pseudomonadati > Pseudomonadota > Gammaproteobacteria > Pasteurellales > Pasteurellaceae > Volucribacter > Volucribacter amazonae. The sequence goes on from NZ_LWID01000001.1 coordinate 257,059, forward strand.
TTATTTCAAAGTGGAACGACTTATAACACGGCGAAATAAGTCCTTGCTATAAATAACACCTGTGGGATTATCTTGCTGATAGCCTGCGATACTTGGGCTAAAATAAACAGGATAACGATATTGGAACAACGGTAAAACTACCTTATCCTCTTGTACAAGATTTTCTAATTGAACATAAAGCGCCTTTACATTTTCCTGTTGAGCAAGCAAAGCTTGTTCCAAAAATTTATCAAACTGTGCGTTTTGATAGCCCATTTTATTATCTGGACTATGGGAATACAAAAGGCTAAAAAAAGCCATAGGATCATTATAATCCGCACACCAGCCCGAACGGATTAAATCAAAATCGCCTTGATTACGCTTTTGCTGTAATTGCTGCCAAGTTACTGGTTCTGGCTTTATTCTGATCATATCCGATTGCGACCACATTCGGATCAACTGTTCAGCGATTAAAGGATGGATACTCTCGGTATCATAAGTTAAACGTAAGGTTAAAGGATTTCGCTCACTAATCCCCTGTTGAGATAATAACTGCTCTACACTATTCCCTTGCCAATGATCCATAAATTGTTGTTGCAAATTTTGTGGTAAAAAATCACGATGAACACGCAATGTAGCAGGTAGCCCCTCTATATGGGTCAACGCCAGCAAAGATGTCAAACCATTGCGTATGCGTTGTTGTGCTAATAAAGGGTGGCGGAAATTAAATTCATAATAATAGGTACATAATCGATCAAAATATTGCAGGTTAGCAACTGGTTGTCGTGGTTCTTCAACGAGATCTAGCGTAGTTATATCCTGCGTTGCATTAATTTTATGATAATCTACCTGCTTAAATGCCACCGCCTTTTCATTCCAATAATAGGGATTTTTACCTAAATGGATCACATTGTCCTGCTGAGATAACAACTGATAAGCCCCATTACTAACAAATTCTCCCTCCTTTAATTGCCCTTGATAATGGGGAAATAATGCCACATTGGATAACATTTTTACCAAATAAGGGGTGGGTTTATCTAGGGTTAATTGCAATATACGCTCATCAATCGCCACAACCCCAAGTTGTTGCACAGGTAAATGCCCAGCAATCACCGCTTGAGCATTATTGATATTCATTAAGGCTAAATATTGCTTTAACGCCGTTTCTGAACGAGCTAATTGTTGCCAGCTTTGCACAAAATCTTGTGCCACCAATGGTGTGCCATTAGACCAAGATAAACCCTCACGCAAGGTAAATCGCCATTGTTGATAATCTTCTGTATGCCAACTTTCTGCCAAGGCAGGAATAACCTGCCCAGTAGGGTCAAGCCCCACCAAACCTTCAAATAAATCACGCAAAAACTGTGCTTGTTCTTGTCGTTCAAGCTGATAAACATCTAAAGTCAAATCACCATAAACCCCTCGAGTTAATAAGGTTCGGCTAGCTTGAGCGGATTGCGGTTCCTGATGCTCAATAGAAGATTGCGACACCGGCTCACAAGCGGTTAATAGAGTAAAAATAATGGTAAAAAGCACCGCACTTTTGTTTATCATCGTCACAGCAAACCCCATTTATACTGCGGCAGTTACCACAATTTCCACTTTCCAAGCTGGATCGGCTAAAGCCGCTTGGACACAAGCTCGAGCTGGTGGAGAAGTAGGATCAACCCATTGATCCCAAGCCTGATTCATCAAAGCATAATCTTGCATATCCGCTAAAAAGATTTGTGCGGATAAAATTTTTCCTTTATCTGAACCCACCGAAGCCAATAAACCATCAATCAAATGTAACACTTGTTGGGTTTGCCCATAAGCATCTGCCGTTGTATCTTCTGGTACTTGTCCTGCCAAATAAGCAATGTCTTGATAAACTGTCATTTCACATAAACGTGAATTTGCTTGAAAACGTTGAATTGTCATACTTTCCTCAATGATTTTGCTAATATCCTCATTCCATTTTATAGTCGTTTCAATTTAAAATGAGACAAGGCGGTACGCCGAAGACAGTACAAGTAGTACGGCGAGGCGTACCAACGCTGTATCATTTTAAAGTGGAATGACTATAAATTGAAACCACAATAAATTATTCAAAAATGTTCTAACCCAAATTGATATAAAGCATTTTTCTTATATCCATATAATTGTGCCACAATGGCGGCCGCTTTTTTCAACGGCAATTCTTCACTAATTAACTGCAAAGCTTGAATAGCTTGATTAGAAAACGCTTGTTCTTCCGTCTGTTGGTAACCTTCCACAATCAACACCATTTCGCCTTTTGTACGATAAGGATCTTGTTGCAACCAATTAAGCAAATTTGCCAAATTATCGCCATAAAGGGTTTCCCAAGTTTTGGTTAATTCTCTCGCTAATACCACATAACGATCGCCACCAAATATATTCATCATATCCTGTAAACAAGCCAAAATACGATGCGTAGATTCGTAAAAAATCAAAGTGCGGTCTTCTTTGGCTAAATTTTTTAATTTATCGCAACGGGCTTTGCTTTTGGCTGGTAAAAATCCCTCAAAACAAAAACGGTCAGAGGCAATTCCCGAGGCACAAAGCCCAACAATGGCGGCACAAGCCCCCGGGATAGGCACAATAGTAATGCCTGCTTGTCGGCATTTGCGCACTAAATGAAATCCGGGGTCGCTAATTAATGGTGTTCCCGCATCAGATACTAAGGCAATATGCTGTCCTTGTTTAAGTTTTTCCACTAATAAATCCGCTTTTTGTTGTTCATTATGATCATGCAAAGCAAAAAATTTTTTATCAATACCATAATGGCTAAGTAATAAACCTGAATGTCTAGTATCTTCTGCGGCAACTAAATCCACTTGCTGTAAAACTTGCAAGGCTCGTTGGCTAATATCTTGTAAATGCCCAATAGGGGTAGCCACAATATAAAGTGTTCCTGTTGAATTATTCATCATATTTTTGTCTTTAATTTGCTTTTAATCATTGAGAAAGTTAAGATCACTGATGATTTTGCCACTCAATTTGCTAAAATTTCCACCAATTCTGGAAATTCTAAAAAATTTAGTGATATTATAACTAATTAGCAACAAAATAAGGTCATATTATAGTCGTTATATTTTGAAATAATACTGTGTTGATAAGCCTCTCCGTACCCATTGTACTGTTTTCGGCTTGTCGCCTTATCTTCTTTCAACTTAAAACGACCATATTTTGCTAACAATTAGTTATAAACATAATCATTGATTTAACAATCCTTATGGAGTAATTATGTTCGCTATTTTATTACAACGCATTAATTTTAAAAATCTATTAATGCTTTTTTTATCCGCACTTTTACTTGCTGGTTGTACTGCAAATGGCATTTTTGGCAACAATAGCAGTAACCTACTAAAAAATGATGCTAATTACAATTCTGAATTTTATCTCAATCAAATTCAACGCCAACAAAATGTTGAAGACAAAATCACTTATCAACTTTTAGCGGCACGAGTATTAGTCAGCGAAAACAAAATTCCTCAAGCAGAAGCATTATTAACCGAATTAGGTGCTATTTCTGACAAAATACAATTAATGGATAAAAACCTTGTGGAAGCAGAAATCGCAGCAGCGAAAAAAGAAAACAGTAAAGCCACAAACTTACTAAGAACCCTTGATTTATCTCAACTTAGCCCATCACAAAAATCACGCTATTATCAAACAGAAGCTCGCATAGCTGAAAACCAATATGATATTTTAGCGGCGATCCAAGCCAGAATTAAAATGGATACCGAATTATCAGATACCCAACGAAAACAAGAAAATAATGATCGTATTTGGGCATTATTACGCAATGCTAATCGTGGAATGATCAATAATACTAACCCACAAGGCAATGCTGGTTTAGCTGGCTGGTTAGATTTAGCCCGAGCTTATAATGATAATCTCTCTAATCCGAGTTACCTTGCTACCGCATTACAAAATTGGCGAGCTTCTTATCCAAACCACAGTGCCGCTTATTTATTACCTACTGAATTGCAAGGTATTTTCAACTTCCAACAAACTCATTTAGGGAATATCGGTTTATTCTTGCCATTAAGTGGCAATGCCCAATTAATTGGTTCTACCGTAAAAGCAGGCTTTGATGATGCCAAAGGCAATAGCCCTGAAAATGTGCGTATCTTTGACACGATGACAAATACTATGCCTGAAATCATTGCCCAAGCACAACAAGCAGGTATTACTACATTAATCGGTCCATTAATCAAAAGCAATGTAGATAATTTACTTAACAGCAATAATCTACAAGGTTTTAATATTCTTGCCTTAAATTCAACGCCAAACTCGCGTGCCTTGAGCCAAGTCTGTTATTATGGATTAGCCCCTGAAGATGAAGCGCAATCAGCAGCAAATAAAATGTGGAATGATGGTATTCGTGAACCTTTGGTGATCGTGCCGCAAAATGACTTAGGACAACGTACCGCCTCCGCCTTTAACTTACGTTGGCAACAACTGGCGGCCACCGATGCCAATACTCGTTTCTATAACAATCCTGATGATATATTGCCATTATTAGAACAAAGTGGCGAAAATGTACAAGCCCTCTATATTGTGGCATTAAGTGACAGCTTACCAATGATCAAAAATGCGGTGGATAATAGCAATCGTCAGGTTAAACTTTATGCGAGTTCAAGAAGTCATTCCGGCAACAATGGGCCTGAATATCGTATGATTATGGACGGATTAACATTCAGCGATATTCCATTTTTCCGAGATACACAATCGGAACAATACAAAAAAGTTGATAATTTAACCCATGGCGACTATTCTCTTATGCGTTTATATGCCATGGGTTCTGATGCTTGGTTGTTGATTAATCAATTTAACGAATTACGCCAAATTCCAGGTTATAGCATTAATGGCTTAACAGGCGTACTAAGTGCAGGTCCAAATTGTAATATTGAGCGTGGTATGACTTGGTTCCAATATGTCAATGGCGATATTCGTATTCTTAATTAATGAAAAAAATCAATAAACGACAACAAGGGGCAGAGTTTGAATATCAAGCTCGCCTCTTTTTAGAATCTCAAGGATTAACGTTCATTGCAGCGAACCAATATTTTCAATGTGGTGAATTGGATCTCATTATGCAAGATCAGCATACCCTTGTTTTTGTTGAGGTACGCCAACGCTCCACCAGCCAATTTGGTAATGCCGTTGAAAGTATTGACTATCGTAAACGGCAAAAATGGATCCAAGCTGCTAATCTTTGGCTTGCTCAATATGAACGTAGCCTTGAAGATACCGATTGTCGTTTTGATTTAGTTGCTTTTGGTGCAAATCCACAACAACTACAATGGTTGCAAAATTTTATTGAATTAAACAATTAGTTTTATGTTAGAAAAAATTAAAGATCTTTATACAGAAAGCCTACAAACCCAAATTTCGGCAGCTGAATTACTTCCGCAAAAAATTCAGCAAGCCGCCCAAAATATGGTAAATTGCCTTATTCGTGGGAATAAAATTATTGTCTGTGGTCATGGACGCTCACATATCAATGCTCAATTACTGGTAGCAAACCTCCTCAATAGATACGAATTAGAACGCCCAAGTTTTCCAGCGGTATTACTTTCACTAGAAAGTGCGGTTGGTTCTGCAATTATTTTTGATAGCGATCCAAGTTGTTTATATCAACGCCAATTTAACGCCGTCATTCAACAAGGGGATATTTTGGTGGTTTTTTCGCCCTATGGAAAAGAAGAGATGATTTTAAACCTTATCCATAACGCCGCCAGTAAAGACATTATGGTTATCGCCCTAACCAGCGCCCAAAATGACCATATTCAAGGGCTATTGGCTGATGATGATGTAGAAATCGCCCCACCAACAAGTAAAGAAAGCCGAATTATAGAAAGCCATACTTTTGTGATTAATGTGCTTTGTGAACTTATCGATCATGGTATTTTATTTTCATCAGAGCATTATAGCCATTAATATAGCCATTCTATTTTAATAGATTAAAGAATAACAACTAACAAGTTAAAAGATGATAATGCGGTAAAAGGGTTTTTGTTATATACTAGCTCACTAAATTATCGCAATTTATCTCAATTCCCTATTTGCCAAGGAGTTATCATGAAAAAAAGCAATTTGCTCAAACTGACTGTTATTATTGGCAGTATTTTTGCCTTACAGGCTTGTGTAACCGCCGCCGTAGTTGGTACAACCGCTGCCGTTGCCACCAAAGTTGCCACTGATCCACGCACATTAGGCACTCAAATTGATGATGAAACTTTAGAAGAACGGGTATTATCACAAATACGCTCTGATGAACAAATTAAACAAGAGGGACGTATTCAAGTGGTATCCTATAATGGACGCATTTTATTAATCGGACAAGTTCCTCAGGAAAGCCTAAAAGAAATGGCTAAGAATCTTGCGATGGGCGTAAATGGCGTAACCGATGTTTACAATGAAATCCGCATTGGTAACCCCATTACCATTGGACAAATCAGCAAAGATAGCTGGATCACTACCCAAATTAAATCTAAAATGCTAGTGAGTGCTGAAGTAAAAGCCTCTAATATTAAAGTGATTACCGAAAATGGCGAGGTTTTCCTAATGGGGAATGTTACTCAACAACAAGGCAATGCTGCCGCAGAAATTGCACGAAATATTGCAGGTGTACAAAAAGTGGTAAAAGTATTTGCGTATTTAGACTAAATCGCATAGTTTAGACAACACACATATTGAACAAATACAAAGGTAAAGCTATATGAACAAACAACATAAACTCAGCAAATTAGAACGCCAACAAAAACGCCATACCAAAGAATTTCTCATTTCTTTTCTCGGCGTTTGGTTAGTTATCGCTGTTTTAGCCGAAATATTTATTGTCATTGAAGTTCTAGATAACCACCCAGGCTATCTTATCACGTCAATTATCGCTTTAGCTTTTGTGGTGCTGTTTTTCGCTTTATTTGTTTGGAATAAAAAAACCAAAGACAAGGTTTAATCCTTAGTATTCGCAAGAAAATAGCAAATCCGTTCTGTGGTTTGCTATATATTTACCCTTATGCCCAAAATTTCTCTTTTACCACAAAAAATAACCTTGCAACATAATAACCAAATATCCCTATTGGAAAATTTGGAACAACATGGCATATATCCAGAATACCAATGTCGCAGCGGCTATTGCGGTGCTTGTCGAGCAAAACTCATTAAAGGCAAGGTATCCTATCAAGAAACGCCCCTTGCCTTTTTACAACCTAATGAAATCTTACTTTGCTGCTGTCTTGTTGAACAGGATATAGAGATTGAAATCAAATATATAAAATAATAAAGTGTTGGCACGCCTCGCCTTATTTTAAATTGAAACGACCATAGCATTATCTATCATCACTATAAGGTCATATCATCCAAACTTCGTCCAAAACTTGGTACAAATACCTCTAGAAAATAACGCATTTCTTCACTATACCATTGCTGTATAAGTTGATCTAAGCGTGCTTTGGCTGAAGAAAATTCAAGATTACCCTGCTCTAATTCAAATTTTGCTTTAATATAAGCACATAAAATATCAGCTTGTTTGACAATATTTTTTTCTTGCTCGCTAAACAGCCCACTATCTAAATAAGGGGCAAAATCTTGTTGTAATTCTTGAGGTAAAAAACTGAGTAAATGTTTTTCTGCCACTTCCTCAATTTGTTTATAAGCCTGGGTAATATTTTGATTAAAATATTTAATAGGGGTAGGCAAATCGCCTGTAAAAATTTCAGAACTGTCGTGATACATTGCCATAACCGCAATACGATCAGGGTTTACCTTACCAGCATAATACTTATTTTTAATAATCGCTAATGCATGGGCAACAAAAGCCACTTGTAGGCTATGCTCAGCGAGATTTTCTTTTTCAATGGTTCGCATTAATGACCAACGATAAATCAAACGCAAACGGTCAAGGCAGGCAAAAAAATGACTGGGTTTTATTTGTTGTAGCATAATTTCCCTCTTTTAGTTCGGATATTCTGCCAAGGTAACATTAAATTCTAATTGTTGTGCTAAACGTGCCACTAACACTTTAACTTGAGTATTCGGTGGTATATCCGACACCAAACGCATTAAATTGGTTGGCGATGTAACAGGTTGACCGTTAAATTTTAAAATAATATCGCCTTGACGAATTCCTGCCTTATAGGCTGGACCATTTGTGGCAACATTGGTAACCAATACCCCCGCATTGCTCGCTCGCTGCCCAAGGGTATATAAATCGCTTTCAATCCCAATATAGCCCCGAATAACACGTCCATCACGAATAATTTTATTCATCACATCAATGGCAATATCCGTAGGAATGGCAAAACTCAACCCCTCGGCAATTTCATTACTATCCTTGCCAATACTTAGAGTACTGATCCCAACCAGCTCTCCCAGAGAATTAATTAACGCCCCCCCTGAATTACCCCGATTAATAGAAGCATCAGTTTGAATAAAATTTTGTCGCCCAATGGCATCACCCACCGCATTACGCCCAGTGGCACTAATAATGCCTTGTGAAACACTTTGCCCAAGATTATACGGATTACCTATGGCTAACACCACATCACCCACATAAACTTGACGTGCAGGATTATAGTGAATGGTCGGTAAATTATTGGCTTTAATTTTTAATACTGCCAAATCCGTTAAACTGTCCGAACCTATCACATTAGCATTAAAAATTTGCCCTGATTGCAATGCCACCACAATTTGATCGGCATTATTAATCACATGGCGATTAGTCAAAATATAGCCTTCTTTTGACATAATCACACCTGAGCCTAAATTACTAATTTGTAATCCTTGACGTGCATTATTTTGTAATGAAAAGGATTGGCTATATACATTAACCACCGCAGGCGAAGCATTTCTCACCGCATTTTTAAAGCTCATAGGCTCACTATTTCGGTTAACGTTTAATTGTGGCAATACAAATAAAATGAGCAAAGCAACCGCTAATCCTATACCAGCGGCTTGCAAGAGTTTTTTCAACATAATTTATCCTTAACATAAATTAACTTGAGATCCTGATCGAATTGTTTTACTTCTTGCAAACGCCATTGTGGTGCTTGGGCAAGTTGGGTTAAGTGAGGTAAATGGCATAATCCCCTCGCCTGATCCCCCAATAATTTCGGGGCAATATAAACAATTAATTCATCAACAAGATCGGCTTCAACTAAAGCCCCAGCAAAAGTCGCCCCTGCCTCAACCCAAACAGAATTAATTTGTCGTTGCCCTAATTGCTCCATTAAATAAACTAACTGCTGAGTGCCAGATAGCGCTGGTAAGGAAATGGCTTGACAAAAGTGCGGTAGATTTTGCGATTTTTTTTCCGTTTGGCTAACCACATAAATGGGCGAATTAGTTTGAAATAATGCCAAATCAGCACTTAATTGATGATGACGATCCATAATAATACGAATAGGTTGGCGTAAAGTTTTATCAGGATACCCCTGTTTTACCCCCTCAGGTAATTGTTGCCAACGTACATTTAACTGAGCATTATCCATTAAAACAGTTTGGCTAGTAGAAAGAATAGCACTCGCTTTCGCACGTTCCACTTGCACATCAGCTCGTGCTTGTTGCCCCGTAATCCATTTGCTCTCCCCTGTGGCTGTCGCCGTCCTACCATCAATGGTCATCGCCATTTTTAATCGCACATAGGGCAAGCCTGTTCGCATACGTTTTAAAAAACCACGATTTAACCATTCCGCAGACTCTGCCAATAGCCCCACTTGAGTTGCAATCCCTGCCTTTTCTAACATCGCTAATCCCTTGCCTGCAACCTGTGGATTAGGATCTTGCATTGCCGCGATTACCCTGCTTACCCCAGCCCCAATTAACCCCATAGCACAAGGCGGTGTACGCCCAAAATGGGCACAAGGCTCTAAAGTAACATAAGCAGTCGCCCCTTTAGCTTTATGCCCAGCCATACGCAATGCCATGACTTCTGCGTGAGGCTCACCAGCTTTTACATGAAAACCCTGTCCAACGATCTCATCTTTATTCACAATCACACAACCTACCGCAGGATTTGGGCTTGTCGTAAACTCCCCTTGCTTAGCTAAATCCAAAGCCAGTTGCATAAATTGATAATCTTGCTGACGAAATGTCATCTCAATCCTTTAATTTCTCAATTTCTTTACTAAATTCATTAATATCTTCAAAGCTCAAGTAAATGGAAGCAAAACGAATATAAGCCACTTTATCTAAATGTTTTAATTCATTCATCACTAACGTCCCAACCCATTTACTCGGCACCTCACGCTCGCCTGACGTCCTTAATTGATGAATAATTCGCCCAATAGCTTGTTCAATATCATCGGCACTAACAGGGCGTTTTTCTAAAGCGTGTTGCATACCCCCTCTTAATTTGTCTTCATTAAAAGGTTCTCTTGTACCATTATTCTTGATAATTCTCGGGATAATTAACTCAGCCTCTTCAAAGGTAGTAAAACGCTCATGGCATTGAGTACATTCACGACGACGGCGAACTTGATAACCTTCCGCCACTAAACGGCTATCAATAACTTTAGTTTCCTCGGCAGAACAAAATGGACAATACATAGCCACTCCTCTCAAGTCAAACGAACAGTTATTCTAACAATTTTCTTATCAGGTTAAAACGTTAGAAATTGACATTATTCAGGAAATTCACTAATTTATCATCGTTTCATGTTGAAATAAGGTAAAGCAATCCCCCCTCAAACAGCAAAGTGCGGTCAGTTTTGAAATAATTTTTTTCCGTAAACTCAGTATTTCCGATTATTTTCCTAAAAAAATACTCTGAAAATTTAGAGACATAAGCATGGAATCAAAGAATTGAGAACAAAAAAACAGGGCTATTTTTAATTAACCATAAAATGATTGTAATCTGCCTAAATAATATTCTTATTTTGCCTGACTATTTTTTTCCTCTAAGTATTCCCAACGCTCAAAGGCTTGCTCTAACGCCGTTTCTAAATCGGCTAGCTGTTGTAATTTAGCCGAAGTATATTGATGCTCCTGTTGGAAAAATTCGGCTTGGCTTACTTCTTGTTGTAATACGGTAATTTGTTGTTCTAATTGTTCTAATAATTGCGGTAATTGTTCTAATTCTCGTTGTTCTTTATAACTTAGTTTAACTTTTTTCTCTTGTAAGAAAACTTTTTTGTTTTTGACCGCACTTATTTTTTCTTTGTCTTTATCTGTTACTGAATTTGTTACGGAAGTAGTTTGTTTTTGAGCAAAATATTGCTGTTGTTGCTGTTTGGCATCAGCAAAGCCACCAACATATTGATTAACTACACCTTCGCCCTCAAAAAAATAACATTCAGTTACGGTATTATCAATAAATTGACGATCGTGGCTAACAATCAATAATGTACCTTGATAATGGGTTAGAATATCTTCTAATAACTCTAAGGTTTCCACATCAAGATCGTTGGTTGGTTCATCAAGAATTAATAAATTATTGGGTTTTAGCAAGAGTTTTGCCAATAATAAACGGTTACGCTCGCCACCTGATAAAGCTTTTACCGGGGTCATTGCACGTTTTGGTGGGAATAAAAAGTCTTGTAAATAACCTAATACATGGCGTTTAACCCCATTTACTTCAATATCTTGTTTGCCATCAGCCACATTGTCCATCACTGTTTTTTCAGGATCTAATTCGGCACGATATTGATCAAAATAAGCCACTTCCAGTTTAGTACCACAACGAATTGTACCGCTGGTGGGGGTTAATTGTCCTAATAACAATTTAATAAAGGTAGTTTTTCCACAGCCGTTTTCGCCCACTAAGGCAATTTTATCGCCACGTAAAATGGTGGTAGAAAAATCTTTAAGTAAGACTTTATCATTAATTTGGTAATTTACTTTATCCAATTCAAAGACAATTTTGCCAGAACGGGGAGATTGATCTAATTGGATTTTGGCATTGCCCATCACTTCTCGCCGCTGGCGTCTTTCCTCTCGTAGAGCTTTTAATGCTCTTACACGCCCTTCATTGCGAGTACGGCGTGCTTTTATGCCTTGTCTAATCCAGACTTCTTCTTGAGTAAGTTTTTTATCAAATAATTCATTTTGTAAGGCTTCAACTCGCAAGTTTTCTTCTTTGCTTTGTACATAATCATCATAATTACTTGCATAAGAAACTAATTTGCCTCGGTCTAAATCCACAATACGAGTTGCCATTTTGCGGATAAAGGCACGATCGTGAGAAATAAACACAATCGCTCCTTTAAACGTCAGCAAAAACTCTTCTAGCCATTCAATGGTGGCAACATCTAAATGGTTAGTAGGTTCATCAAGTAATAATACATCAGGATCGCAAACTAAAGCACGAGCCAAAGCGGCTTTGCGTAACCAACCGCCAGAAAGTGCTGATAATGGGGTTTGAGCGGATAAGGACAATTTAGTTAGTACATCATGAATTTTATTTTCAAATTGCCAAGCACCAAGATGATCTAATTGACTTTGTAATGAAGCTAATTCATTTAATTTTTGTTCGCTATATTGTTGTTCTAATTGAAGCGAAAGGGAATGATATTGTTTGAGTAACTCAGCTAAATGTCCAATCCCTTCTGCTACATAATCAAATACCGTTCCGTTACTATGACGCGGTGGATCTTGTTCTAAACGAGCAATAACGGTTTCTTTTTCATATTGTAACAGTCCATCATCAAGCTTTATTTCACCAGCAAGAATTTTGAGTAATGATGATTTACCCGCACCGTTACGTCCGACTAAACAAACCCGTTCGCCTTTTTCAATATAAAGTTCACAATGATCTAATAAAGGGTAATCGCCAAAGGAAAGATAAGCGTTGCTAAGATGAATTAATGCCATATATTGCCTTTTATTAAGAGCTGTTTATACCAAACAAGCGAAATTTGATGTCATAAAATATAATTATTCTAACAAATATCCCTAGCCGAGGACAGTATTCATGCTTAATTAAGAATTTAACATTATCATAATTATTTGATATTTCTATTTGCTTTGCCCATAAAAAATAATACTGTGTATTTCGCCTATTTATGCTAAACTTCGTGTTTTGGCAGTTACTCTGACATTAGGCAAAGAATATGACAGAACAACAATTAAGTTTGATTCAATCTTCAATTAAATCCATTCCTGATTACCCTAAAAAAGGGATAATTTTTCGTGATATTACCAGTTTAGTGGAAAATCCTGAGGCATTTCGTTGTGTGGTGGAGTTATTTGTGGCGAAATTTAAATCGATGGGCATTACTAAAGTAATTGGTACGGAGTCAAGGGGCTTTATTTTTGGTGCACCTGTGGCTTTAGCATTAAATTGTCCTTTTGTATTGGTGCGTAAACCAAATAAATTGCCAAGAGAAACCCTATCACAAAGCTATGAATTGGAGTATGGGCAAGATACTTTGGAGATTCATACGGATTCCATTCAAGCAGGTGATAATGTGCTAATTATTGATGATTTATTAGCAACAGGGGGAACGGTTGAGGCAACGGTGAAATTGGTGCAACGTTTAGGGGGCGAAGTAAAACATTGTGCGTTTGTGATTAACTTGCCTGAGTTAGGTGGCGAACAACGTTTGCGTAATATGGGGATTGAACCTTTTGTCTTGGTCAATTTTGCAGGGCATTAATTATTACTCTTAAATAAGGATAGGCATGAGTTATCAAGTTTTAGCAAGAAAATGGCGTCCAAAAACCTTTGCCGAGGTGGTGGGACAACAGCATATTTTAACAGCGTTAGCAAATGGCTTAAAACAAAATCGGTTACATCATGCTTATCTTTTTTCAGGCACTAGAGGGGTGGGAAAAACCTCTATTGCTCGTTTATTTGCCAAGGGGTTAAATTGCGTTAAAGGGGTTACAGCAGAGCCTTGTGGCGAGTGTGCGCATTGTAAAGCCATTGAACAAGGGCGTTTTATCGATCTAATTGAAATTGATGCGGCATCACGCACTAAGGTTGAAGATACCAGGGAATTGCTTGACAATGTGCAATATAAACCCGTAGAGGGGCGTTATAAGGTTTATTTGATTGATGAGGTGCATATGCTTTCTCGTCATTCTTTTAATGCGTTGTTAAAAACCTTGGAGGAACCGCCTGAATATGTCAAATTTTTATTGGCGACCACTGATCCCCACAAATTACCCATTACGATCCTTTCCCGCTGTATGCAGTTTCATTTAAAAGCCTTAGAACCTGCACAAATTAGCTTGCATTTAGAAAAAATTCTTACCGCAGAACATATTGATTTTGATATGTTAGCCCTAGAAAAAATTGCCAAATCAGCACAAGGCAGTATTCGTGATAGTTTGAGTTTGACTGATCAGGCGATTGCTATGGGGAATGGTGAAGTACGCCTTGATATGGTCAATCAAATGCTTGGTTTACTTGATGAAAATCAAGCATTAAATGTAATTCGTGCCTTACATCGTGCGGCGGGTGATGAACTTATGCAAGTGGTGCAAGAGGTTGCTTCAAAAGGGGGAGATTGGGAGCAGTTTTTAATAGAGATTAGTGAATTATTGCATAAGATCGCATTGTGCCAATTATTGCCGAACAGTGATTATATGGCTCAAGATCAGTTAATTTTATTGGCAAAACAGTTATCCCCTGAAGATGTACAATTTTACTATCAAATTATTATTACGGGGCGTAAGGAATTAAATTTAGCCCCTGATTATCGTACAGGGGTTGAAATGACGCTATTGCGTGCTTTAGCTTTTCACCCAAAATATCTTGCTTATCAATCTTCACCTCAACAGGAGAGTAGCCTTGAGCAAACAACAATCTCAGCGGTAAATCCAACTTCTTCATCTACAAAGCAGATAGCAACAGAAAATAACCAAGTTGCAACGATGCAAAAGTCTGAGATGCCTGATGTTCCCGTTATTAATCAACAAGCGTTACAAGATAGCCCCTCTAATCCTGCGTTATCAGCCATAGAAAGCCTGCGTGGTTTATCAAGGAATATGGCACAAAAGGAAAAAAAAAACAGTAACTCTCCTATAAATGATAAGGCTTTGCTTGATGTGCCTGTGATCGATGTGGGGCAATCTACTGCAAAAAATGATTTAGTGGCAAGGTTAAGTCATTTAGCGGAGCAAGCCAAAAATCATAAAACCAATAATCTCAATTCCAAACAGGCATTATTAAAACAAGATGTACAGATAAATCAACAAGATGAAGAATTAGATAACGAAACACAGCTTGAGCAAGATTATCGCTGGGAATGGATTAATCCAGAAATGGCACAAGTTGATGAGGGTATGCGCCCCTCAGAAATTAAGCGAGCGATTTTACAGGAAAAAACCCAAGAATTGATTGATAAAGTGGTTAATTTAACTGCACAACGTGATCCTTGGGCAAAAATGATTGAGGATTTACAATTAGAGGGCTTTGTTAAGCAATTAGCGTTACATTCGGTATTATTGGAGCAACAGGATCAGCAAATTACCTTAGGTATTCGTCCTGTACAAGCACATTTAAACAAAGAAAAATTAGTGCAGCAGTTGCAACAAATAGTTGTTCATTATTATCAACGGGATCTTCGCTTAATAGTGCAACCCTATGAAGAAATGGAAATATTAACCCCTATGGAACATCGTCAGCAGATTTATCGTGAATTGCAAGAGCAAGCGAAGCAACATTTGTTAGCCGATGAAAAGGTGGCATTGCTGATTAAGGAATTTGATGGCACATTAGATCTTGAAAGTATTCGCCCAGTGTAAGCTCATAAAAAGAAAGGCGTTGCACAAGCTAAAATTTTCGTTACAATAGCTCGATTAATCATTTATAGTCGTTTTAATTTAATTAACAACAATGGAAGAAAAATTATGTTTGGAAAAGGTGGCTTAGGCAATTTAATGAAACAAGCACAACAGATGCAAGATCGTATGCAAAAAATGCAAGAAGAAATTGCACAGTTGGAAGTAACAGGGGAATCTGGTGCGGGATTAGTGAAAGTAACGGTAAATGGAGCACATAATTGCCGCCGTATTGAAATCGATCCTTCTTTAATGGAAGACGATAAAGAAATGTTAGAAGATCTGATTGCAGCAGCATTTAATGATGCGGTTCGCCGGGCGGAAGAGTTACAAAAAGAAAAAATGGCATCAGTTACCGCAGGTATGTCATTACCACCGGGTTTTAAAATGCCATTCTAATTCGTCATTTTCAACAAAAAAATAATACAAAATCTCACCGCACTTTTTAGCTGTTTGTTAAAGTGCGGTCATTTATTTTAAAATTTTATGCAAATTAGTCCTTTACTTGAAAATCTCATTGAAGCGTTACGTTGCTTGCCCGGTGTCGGACCGAAATCGGCACAGCGTATGGCTTATCATTTATTGCAACGTGATCGCAGTGGTGGTATGAATCTTGCTCAATCGTTAACCAAAGCCATGTCGCAAATTGGACATTGTGAACATTGTCGTACTTTCACTGAACAAGAAATTTGTAATATCTGTAACAATCCACGCCGACAAAATACAGGCTTGCTTTGTATTGTGGAAATGCCTGCGGATATTCAAGCCATTGAACAAACAGGGCAATTTTCTGGACGTTATTTTGTCCTAATGGGGCATTTATCGCCCCTAGATGGCATAGGGCCAAAAGAAATTGGGCTTGATTTATTGCAACAGCGTTTACAACAAGAACAGTTTAACGAAGTCATTTTAGCCACCAATCCCACCATTGAGGGGGACGCAACGGCAAATTATATTGCGGAATTATGTTTACAACAGGGCATAAAAGTTAGCCGTATTGCCCATGGTATTCCTGTTGGTGGCGAATTAGAAATGGTTGATGGCACAACTCTAACCCATTCCTTTTTAGGGCGGCGTACCCTTGAATAATCTAGTGAAAAATTGGAAAAAGTGCGGTCTCTTTTTTAATTATTTTTAGGTATTAACAAGCGAATACTTACTTGCTAATTTATTGCCATTTGCTACCAAATGGCAATATTTTTTAATAATAAATGGAGTCTTATTATGGCATTAAATAAACATCAAATTGAGCTTATTCAATCTACTATTCCTGTGTTAAAAGAAAATGGTGCAGATCTTACCGCTTATTTTTACCAAAGAATGTTAGGTAATAATCCAGCGTTAAAAGAAACCTTTAATTTAGGTCATCAACGCAGTGGTGCACAAGCTCGTTCTTTAGCTGGAGCGGTACTTGCTTATGCAGAAAATATTGAACATTTAGAGCGATTAGGTTCGGCGGTGAGCTTAATGGCACATAAGCATGTGAGTCTAAACATTCAACCAGAGCAATATGCGATTGTGGGCGAAAACTTATTACATTCCATTAGCGAAGTGTTAAATATTCCAATGGAGCATGAATTAATTGACGCTTGGGCAGCGGCTTATCAACAATTAGCGGATATTTTAATTAATGCGGAGGCAGAACTTTATTGTCAGCAACAGCAAACCCCTTACGGCTGGAATGGTTGGAAAGCCTTTAAAATTATTGATCGCCAAGCAGAAAGCAATGAAATTACCTCTTTTTACCTTGCTCCCGTAGATGGCGGAAAATTGCCACAATATCAAGCAGGGCAATATATTTCATTGCGTATTTCTGTGCCAGAATTAGGCTTAAAACAACCTCGCCAATATAGCTTATCTGATCGTTATCATCCTGATTATTTCCGTATTTCAGTCAAAAATGAAGTAGCTCACGATGGTTTAGCAGAAGGCTATGTTTCCACCACCTTACATCGTGATTATCATATTGGCGATATTGTAGAGGTTACGCACCCTACGGGGGATTTTGTGTTACAACATCAAGATAAAGATACCGTCTTAATCAGTGCAGGTGTGGGCGTAACACCAATGATTGCTATGCTAAATACCTTATTAGCTCATCATAATCCTATGCAAATTAGTTTTTTACATGCTTGCCGTAATGTTGAAGCCTTGGCAATGCACCAACATATTGAACAATTACAAGCACAACATAATAATTTATATACTTATTTAGCTTGTGAAACTGCTTCCGATCAAGTAAACATAGATTGCGTAGGACGTTTAGATCTAAGCCAAATTGATCGCAAATATTTACCCGCTCAAGCAGATTACTATATTTGTGGACCAAAAGCCTTTATGCAACAACAATATCAAGCCCTGCGCAAATTAGGTATTCCAACAACGCAAATTTATATGGAGCTATTTAATACTGGGGGAATAGCGGATATTGAGGAATAATTGTCAATGTTTTGAGCATTTTATTTCATGTAACGCCTCCTCTTTGCAAGGAGGCGTTTTATGTTTTAGGCAATAAATTATTTTTCAATTTTTAGTTTTGTTAATAAGTGCGGTCAAATTTAGCATAATTTTCCAAAAATCTTAATTTTCCGATCTTTCCTCCTTAAAAATTCCCTGTGTAAAACTTAGAACCATAGGCATATTTCTGCTGGTCAGATAACAGAGGACTGATGACAGAAGACAGTATTCACTTTTAATATCAATAAATTAGCGTTTTTATTATTCTGTCCTCTGTCTTCCGTTCTCTGTCCTCTGTCCTCTGATAAGCAAAGAAAGTAAGTCGTCCAACGGGAAAAAACTGTTAACCAAGGCGGAGAATTAACAGCAAAAAAATCTTAAAATAAACCGCACTTTGTTACTAAATTAAGTATATTAGCGAGATTAAATTCATTATATTGTGAGTAATTTTTATTTGTTATAGAATTGTTAAGTAATGTAAAATTGATAAGAAATTAATGAAAGGACACAATGATATGCTAACCAATAACCTACTCTTAGGCATTATCCTTGCTTTGTTTGCGGCATTGCTAAATAGTTCTATTGGTATTTTTAGCAAAATTCTAATGCAGAATGGATTAAATGCACAAGATATTGCATTTTTTAAGACCTTAATAGCTTTTTTTGTTTTGAGCAGTTTATGTTGGCGTAAACCGCTTGCTTATCAAAAACAACAAATCATTCAAACGCCATTACATTCTCGAGCTTGGTTATGGAAAGTGGCAATTTGTGCTTTTCTTGGTATTTTTGTCCTGTTTTTCTTTGAAACTCTGGCTTATGGCTATGGGTTTGCTTCTAATGTTGTGGTTATTTTAATGGCGTCAGCCACCATCTCCGCATTAATTTTTGAAGTATTCTTGTTAAAAGAACCGTTAAAAATGACTTCCGTACTGGGTGTGTTATTTGCGGTCATGGGTATTTTTGTGATTTCTTGGGCAGGTGGTAGTGATAGTCATATTTTTATGATTTTAAATGCCGTTATTGCGGGGACTGGATATGGTTTATTTTCCGTCTGCTTAAGAAAATTTGGTTTACGCGGTGGCTGGCATTTAACAAGTTTTTTATTGTTTTTCGGGAGTTTATATTTATTTTTTCCTTATTGGTGGAAAGGAAATCACATTCAGTGGCATTTAGAAGTTGTTATTTACCTTGTTGCTTTAGCTATTTTACCCACCATTTTAGGTTTCTATTGCACAACCAAAGCCTTATCTTATTTAACGGCGACTAAGGTACAAGTGATTGAATTATCTGAACCTATTTTTGCGGTTTTACTTGCTTGGTGGTTTTTACAAGAAATACCTAATCATCAATTTTTTATTGGTGCAAGTTTGATTGTGCTAGGTATTTTGTTAATTAATCAAATCCATTTGCATTTTCTGGCTAAAAAAGAAATTTAGTGGGGAAACGATTTACTTTATGTCAATTCCTTAATTAGATTGCAAATTGTTTTTTTGTACAACAATCTTTCCTTTTAACCAAATAGAGAAGTTTTTATGAAAAAATTATTAGAGCTGAAGTAGATGAGCCAGTTATGATCGACTGTAAAAATGAAAATAACTCATTGTAAATTAAAAAATCACATCAATAGCATTAAAAATTTGTAGAATCAAGAAAAACGTATATTAAGAAAATATCATGTATTAGCCGAAAATATTTCTCTTGATTCTTGAATGTGCGGTTTAACTTTGGGAAACCTTCTCAGCAACTTAAAATCCTACGAAAATAGTATGAAATTTAGGACCTAATCTACTTCAGCCCCAAATTAATTAATCACAATGGATTAAGAAAAAACGTAATATCATGTTTATAAAGGATTTTTTAACAAAAAGAGTTGCTAACAATTTAAGAAAATTATTATTAGCAACCATTTTGTCCATTACACCTAAAGTTTTATCATAAGAAAAGTGGCAATAACAGCCACTTTATAATAAACAACTATAACCTATTTTTTCTGCAATATCGGCGCTAAAAATCTCGCCGTATGTGACCCCTCAATTTTAGCGACCTGTTCAGGTGTACCAGTGGCGATAATTTGTCCTCCACCACTTCCCCCTTCGGGTCCAAGATCCACAATCCAGTCAGCGGTTTTAATCACATCAAGATTATGCTCAATCACAACAATGGTATTGCCCTGATCACGTAAACGATGCAATACTTCTAATAATTGTTTAATATCGGCAAAATGCAACCCTGTTGTAGGCTCGTCAAGGATATAAAGGGTTTTTCCTGTATCTCGTTTAGAAAGCTCTGTCGCCAATTTTACACGCTGAGCTTCACCACCAGATAAGGTTGTTGATGATTGCCCTAAACGAATATAAGACAAACCAACATCAATTAATGTTTGTAATTTACGTGCAATAGCGGGAATAGCATCAAAAAATTCTCGTGCATCTTCCACTGTCATATTTAATACTTGGTCAATGGTTTTTCCTTTATAACGAATATCTAAGGTTTCTCGGTTATAGCGTTTACCTTTACATTGATCACAAGGCACATAAACATCAGGTAAAAAATGCATTTCAACCTTAATTACCCCATCGCCCTGACAAGCCTCACAGCGTCCACCTCGCACATTAAAACTAAAACGTCCAGGATTATAGCCCCTTGCTCGAGCTTCAGGCACACCTGCAAATAATTCTCGAATAGGGGTAAATAACCCTGTATAAGTGGCAGGGTTAGAACGGGGTGTACGACCAATAGGACTTTGATTAATATCAATTACCTTATCAAAAAATTCTAAACCTTTAATCTCTTTATAAGGGGCTGGTTGCCCTTGTTCCGCACGATTTAACTTATGTTGAGCTAAAGGAAATAAAGTATCATTAATTAAAGTGGATTTTCCTGAACCAGAAACCCCTGTTACACAGGTAAATAATCCTACTGGAATTTCAAGATTTACCCCTTTTAAATTATTTCCCGTTGCTCCCATAAGTTTTAACATTTTCTTTTTATCAAGTGCGGTGCGTTTTTCAGGAATTTCTATTTTCTCTTTGCCTGATAAGAATTTCCCTGTCAATGACGCTGGATTTTGCATAATTTCTTGAGCATTACCTTGAGCAACCACAGACCCACCATGCACACCAGCCCCAGGACCAATATCAATAATATGATCGGCGGCTAAAATAGCATCTTCATCATGCTCAACCACAATAACGGTATTACCTAAATTACGTAAATGGAGTAAGGTATTTAATAATCTTTCGTTATCACGTTGATGCAAACCAATAGAAGGTTCATCTAATACATACATTACTCCTACAAGCCCAGCCCCTATTTGACTAGCAAGGCGAATACGTTGTGCTTCTCCACCAGACAAGGTTTCAGCAGAACGAGATAAGGATAAATAATTGAGTCCAACATTGACCAAAAATGCCAACCGCTCACGAATTTCTTTCAAAATTTTATCCGCAATTCTTGCTCGTTGTCCCTCTAGACTTAACATCCCAAAAAAATCTAATGCTCCACCAATACTCATCTCCGCAATAGCAGGTAAATTGATTTCATTAATAAATACATTACGAGCCTCAGGACGTAAACGCGATCCTAAACAATCAGCACAAGGACGTGTACTAATATTTTTTGCCAATTCTTCACGCACTGACATAGATTCCGTTTCTTTATAACGGCGTGCCATATTATTCAAAATACCTTCAAAACTATGCCGACGTAGCACTACATCACCACGATCATTCACATATTGGAATTCAATTTCTTCTTTACCTGACCCCTGCAAAATAATTTGCTGAATTTTTTTAGGAAGTTCCTCAAAAGGTGTTTCAATATCAAAATGATAATGCTTTGCTAATGAAGTAAGCATTTGATAATAATAAAAATTACGCCGATCCCAACCTTTTATTGCCCCATTTGCTAAAGAAATAGACGGATTTTGTATTACCCTTGCTGCATCAAAATATTGTTCAACACCCAAGCCATCACAAGTAGGACAAGCTCCGGCGGGATTATTAAAAGAAAACAAACGAGGTTCAAGTTCTGGCACAGAATAACCACAATGAGGACAAGCAAAATTAGCAGAAAAAACCAACTCTTCCCCTTGAGAATTATCCATACTTGCCACAATCGCCGTTCCTCCAGAAAGCTCTAAAGCGGTTTCAAAAGACTCGGCTAAACGTTGTGCTAAATCAGACCGCACTTTAAAACGATCAACCACAACCTCAATAGTATGCTTTTTATGTAATTCTAACTTCGGCGGATCAGATAAATCACAAATTTCGCCATCAATTCTTGCTCGAATATACCCCTGAGAGGCAATTTGCTCTAATAATTTAACATGCTCTCCTTTACGAGCCTTAACCACTGGCGCAAGTAACATCATTTTACTTTCCTCAGGCAAAGTAAGCACATTATCCACCATTTGACTTACCGTCTGAGCAGTTAATGGAATATGATGATTAGGACAACGAGGTTCTCCAACTCGAGCAAATAACAAACGTAAATAATCATAGATTTCCGTAATAGTCCCCACCGTAGAACGAGGATTATGTGAAGTTGATTTTTGCTCAATAGAAATGGCAGGTGATAGCCCCTCAATATGATCAACATCAGGTTTTTCCATTAAAGACAAAAACTGACGTGCATAAGCTGACAAAGACTCTACATAACGCCGTTGCCCCTCTGCATATAGCGTATCAAAAGCTAATGAAGACTTACCAGAACCTGATAATCCTGTAATCACAATTAACTTATCTCTTGGAATAGTTAAATTAATATTTTTTAAATTATGTGTTCTCGCCCCACGAATCTCAATTTTATCCATTTTCAGCTAAACCTTTTGACAAAAAAATTTAAAAATTGGAATAATTATCGCATTTTTGCAACGACTGTTCAAATATCCAGTGGATTTTAATAGATCTTTTTTTCTTTTTCAGGCAAAATAACGCAGTTATTAACTTTCAAATAAAGAGGATATTATGGCTGGAGTAAATAAAGTTATTATTGTAGGAAATTTAGGCAACGACCCAGAAATTAGAACAATGCCAAACGGCGAAGCTGTCGCAAACATTAGCGTTGCCACCAGTGAAAGTTGGAATGATAGAAATACTGGTGAACGTCGTGAAATCACTGAATGGCATAGAATTGTATTCTATCGTCGCCAAGCCGAAATTGTCGGCGAATACCTACGTAAAGGCTCCAAAGTTTATGTAGAAGGACGTTTAAGAACAAGAAAATGGCAAGATCAAAATGGACAAGATCGCTATACCACAGAAATTCAAGGTGACGTATTACAAATGCTAGATAGTCGCAGCGACAGAGCACAAACAGGTTATGCACCACAACAATCATCTCCACAACCAAGCTATCAAGCACAACCTACCAGATCGGCACCTCAAAAACCATCAACGCCAGCAGAACCTGATATGAATGGTTTTGATGATGATATTCCGTTCTGAATTCTATATACATAAATTCTGTAAAAATACATCATAAAACTCAAAGGGAAACATTACAAAATAAAGTTTCTCTTTTTTACACTTTTATTGACATAGTTAACCTTAAAGAGCAGTATTTATACATAATTTTAGGGGCTGTACTAGATAACTAGAGCAAATTACTTTTAACTCATTGTTTTAAAATGGAAATTTTAGACTTTATGTTACTGTGATTAAAACACCATTCACATTCTTTTAAATATAGCTCAAAATGGGTTTTAGGAATGCCATTAAACTTACGCAAATAACGTTTTGCTTGACTCCAAAAATTCTCAATGCCATTAATATGATTATGATGTTCAGCAAAATGTGTGCTATGATTGATGCGAAAATGACTAAATTCACTCACATCAAGTACATCATAACTGCGATAAGTATCGGTGTAAAATACTATCAGGTTTTACTTTTTCTCGAATAATGGGCCGTAATGTCGCTGATTTTGTATTAGGGGCAAACGGTATAAACTTTACCATGACGCTTTAAAAGCACGAATACAGCAATTTTACCTATTGTACCGCGTCCTCGTTTTCTTTTCCTAACACCACTAAAATAACTTTCATCTAATTCAACTTCGCCCTCAAAAACTTCATGAGCTTGTAGGGCAAGATGATAGCCAATCACTTGGCGAATTTTACGGTAAAAAAGTGCCGAAGAATTAGGGTTTATTCCTAATAGATTAGCTGCTGCTCTTGCCGTCACTTCAAGAACAAAAAACTCAAGAAGTTTTAGTTGTACTTTTCTTTTTAATTTACAATGAGTTATCTTCATTTTTGCAGTCTATCATAACTGCTAATCTAATACAGCTCCAAAATTAAATACTATCTGAAATTTGGGTTCAAACGGTGTTTTTTTATTTTGATTCGTAAAGTCGTATGAGAAATCTCATCAACACAGTTGTTTGCTCAAGTATATAATCAACCTCTTGTTCTTTATAATTATCTTGATGTTTGACATTATTATTTTGATATGTAGTAAAAAATTTTATAACTTTATCATTATAAAAATTTTTTATTTCTTTTGAAATTCCTTTATTATCAAGAAAGTTACCTAATTCATTTCTTTGATTTTCTAAGGATTTAGGATTACGCAAAATCTGTTGAATTAACGATTCGAATGCACATCTCAAGTCGTCTAATAAATTTCTTGTGAAAATTTGATTAGATTTTTTGGCTAAAGCACTTTCATAATGCTTTTTAGTTTCTGGATAGTTATCTAGCCACTCTTTTGTTTCTATTGCGACTTCTGGTATATCATCAATTCCATTAGAGTATTGATAATATCTGCTGGCTAATTTATTCTGTATATCTTTAGCTTTCTCATTATCAGTAAATTTTGGCAAACTACATAAATCTTTAATAATTTTATATTGCTGTTCGGGAGAAAAGCACATTAAATTTTCTTTTAATGCGGTTCTTTTATTTGGGAGAGTTTTAGGAAACGGATAAGATGAATATGGAATATCAACCCCATATTCCATTGCATAGTTCGATAAATATTTACATATTTCATTCCCGCTTAGTCCTTCATTCGTATCAGCTAAAATAGCCGATGCTGATACAATAAATGTGTTATCAATCATAATATTTTTCTTAAATTATTTTTTATCAGTAATAAATTTTAGATAAATTGTGGAATATACTCCAAATTAATCAATGTGTTTCTTCAATTCAGTTTCTATTTTTAATATTGCTCTTTCAATATCTTCGATCTTGTCATTAAATTTGTTTATTTTATTTTTCCTATATTCCAAAACTGTATCAGATAGTAAATCAACATCTTTCCAGTATTGAAATGCTAATAGTTCAGACTCTCTAACAGTTTCTAAAAAATATCCAAATTGTCCAGATTTTTCCTTGGGCTTTATATCATTTGCTATAACATAGAGTTTGTCATCATTAGTTGCTAGCCAATGCTCAGATATCGTATAGCCATTACTTAGCACTTCCTTTTTTTCTGTGCCAAACCCAATGCTTCTAATCCAATATGTATCCATTGCAGCATTCATGCTTGCTACTCGAATAGCTTGTAAGGAATTTCTTTCTTTACAAAAATTATTTCTAATTCGTCGGCGACGTTCTCGTATATTCTCGGGTAATGAATGGATTTCTTTTTCGCTTATATCCCAAAAAGCATATTTAGCAATTTCCATTTCAAAACCAGATACCATATCTAAATAGTAAGCTATTCCATATAAATATTTCTCGAATTTTTTAGCACCTGATATAGTTTTATCCGACTTATAGATTTGTTGAATAAGTAAATAAGGTAAATAAAAACAGCCTAATGCCTTTTTAGAAATTTCAGATAATTCATGAAAACTAAATACTTGTTCATTTTCAACGATTTCTTTATTTGTTGCCAAAGGATCATCTGATGATGTTTTCCAGAATTTTTTACAAAATAAATTATATGCTTTTCTTGCCTTAGGAATATAAATTCCTGGCATTTCCTTTATGCCCAATGCAGACATAAGCATATTGGGACATTCATTTAATAATCTATATAATGGATATAATCCCATTTCTCTTACATCATCTAAAGTGGAATATTCATTTAATTGCTCCATTCGTTGAATGCTACAATTATCTAAATTTATCTGAATAGCTTCTCTTTGTATATTTTTTGACTTTGCATAGGAAATTAAAGAATTAATGTTATCATCTTCCAAAAATGGCGTATAAATTCTAATTTCATTTTTAAACATATATTCTCCTTTATACACAACCATACAACGGTACATTCTCTATCCAGTCCTGTTCCCTAAAATCCGCCATAGAGAAACGAAAAGCCTATTCAGCCTGGAACTGTTCTACATACACTTTCAAACTTTTCGCTTTCAGATTTTCTTTGGCTTTGACTTCAATCGGAATGACTGTTTGTTTGCATTGTAGCACAAAATCCACTTCTGCTGTACCTTTTTCCGTTGTCCAGTAAAATATAGGGTTTTCTTGGGTTTCAATCAGTTTGTTGCAATACATAGTGCTCAGTTAAAGAACCTTTAAATTCGGTAAAAATGCGATTGCCTTCCAATAGCGTAGTTGCATTTAAATAACTTTGGTCGGCAAGTAAACCGACATCCAAACCATATAATTTAAAGGCGTTACCTTGAGAGGCAAACAAAGGCAAATGTGGCTTTTTCACTCGCGGTACAACCTGAACTAAACCGCTGCCTTTCAGCCATTGCAAGGCAATTTCATAATCTTTACTTCTCGCCTTTTTGCATTTGTGCACACATAAATTTTTTGTTTTATTTCTCCAATTTTTCAGGAATGGATGCCAAAATTGACCGCACTTTTTTCACCGTTTGCCCATCGGAAATATGTTTAGAAAAATCCTGTTCATACGCCATCAATAAAGTGTATAAAAAGCAAAAATACGGTGAGATGTTCGATTATTTTTTATCATTGTTGAATACCACTACAACCCTATTCAATTTTCTCTACATAATCAAAATAATCTTTTTCCTCTACATTCAATAGGAGTCGTTTTACAAAATCATCTGAAATCCCGAACAACTCTGACAGTACAACAATTGTGGATTTTCAAGCTAACACAATTACCGATTAGTACATGCATTCACAAGGGTAATATTTGATTGTAAACGAAAAATAAGATTGCATGTAGGAAGGGGCAAGCAGTTTAAAAATCAATGCTTGCAAATTATCACGGATTCCTGTAGAATTCCGAGCAACACACTCGCCATGCCTCTTATCTGTTCTGTGATAATGCACAAATCGGCGAGTTTTTTATATTGAGGGTTGAAATGACGACTTTTAACAAACCAGAAAAAAGTAATTCAGAACTCATTATTGAGTGGAAAAAGCGAGGTTTATTCATTCCTGATAAACAACGAGCGCAACGCTATTTGGATTTTATCAGCTATTACTGCCTTTCTGCTTATTCTATTCCTTTTCAAATTTCAGAATCACATCAATTTCGAACAAATACGAGTTTTGACGATATTTTAGATTTATATATTTTTGACCGAGAGTTGCGCCTACTTATTATGGATGCAATTGAACGTATTGAAGTTGCGATCAGAACACAAATTTGTAATGTCATTTCTCTCGCAAAAGATCAAAATAACAATGCTTTCGGTGCATTTTGGTATCTTAACGGAAAACATTTTCTTCGTAAATTTCCACATTTCCGATTTTTAGCCAACCTTGAAAAACAGCTATTAGAAGAAAAAGAGAGGCTTGAGCAAGATATTCATCATATATCTCAAAGAAAAAAACTGTCACAAACACAACGACAAACACTCATTTCAAACGCCCAAAAAGAAAACTTCTTGCGTCATTATTTATCCCAATACGATGAACCTAGACTTCCACCTTGCTGGATGATGATGGAAATGCTAACTTGGGGAGAATTAAGTCATTTATATGCCAATTTGCAATCTTCTGCGTTAAAGAAACAAATCGCTACAAATTTAGGATTAAATGCTGAAATTTTAGAATCTTGGTTAAAAGCATTTAACAGTATTCGCAATATTTGCGCTCATCATAGCCGTCTTTGGAATAGAGAGTTAGGCATTGCTATAAAAATCCCTCAATCAACACAAATTAAATGGCTTTCGGCAACACCACAACGTTCGCAGCTTAATAACGTTCAGTTCGAACGCCGTATTTATTCTATTCTCGTAGCATTGCAGACTATGCTTTATGCTGTCAGTCCAAAGTCTAGCTGGGCAAAACGATTAAAAGCATTAATGGACAAACACCCAAAAATCTCTCTCTTTAATATGGGGATGCCGGCTATGTGGTATCAAGATAGTTTTTGGCAACCTGCGTTAAAAATAAATCACATTACAAAGTGAGGTAAAAACGACCGCACTTTTTTATTGAATACTTTGTCTCACAAATAAGAGAATATCAGCATACCCCTTGATAATACTGGCTATACCAAATCAAAAAAGTAAATTTTAATGCCAATATCCCTTACCTTTTCTCTTGATCACACCTAAAACAGCACTTAATTTAGTAAATTTTAGGACTTTAAATATAAGCAACTTCGACAAATTAGGCAACAAATCAGTGAAGTGGATGCCACAAGGACGCTTGGATCGCTAAATTAGGCTTGGGCTATAACTATTTTGTGATGCTATATTCGTTGGCAGCGGCGGAAAATGGGCGTGTACGCAAAAGCAGATTTACGATGAATGTCTGTTGCCGAATCGGACGGTATTCAACGTTTGCAAGGAATATAAGAAAAAAGGCTGGATTGAATTTAGCGAAAGTGCGGTGGATAAATGGGGAAAATGATGTGTTTAATCGCAGACGGCAAGGCGAAAGAGGAACCTGTTTGGCAGGCAACACAGCAGTTGGCGGATAAAACCTTTACAAAATTAGACGAGAAAAAGACCGCTCAACTGTTTGCTTTGTTGGTGGAGTTCTGCATGGTTTGCCGTGAGCAAATTGATAAAATTGGTGTAACGGATAAGGGGGCGTGATGTCCTTAGAAAATATTGAACCGACAATGCTCCGTTCGCTCAAAACTCTTGCTTTACAACATAAAAAGCGCCTGTTTGATACATTCGGCTTGGTAGCGGCGGAAAATTTATTGTTGTTGGTTTATCCTTTGATGGGTAGTTTTGCGGTGGATGCGGTGTTAAACGGGAAACTGCTTTCCGCACTAGCTTATGCCTTAATAGTACTGATTATTTTTGGGGTAGGTTCAGCTCGTCGTGCGGTGGATACTCGTGCCTTCACTCGTATTTACACAGAACTTGCCGTGCCAGTGATTTTGACCCAGCGGGTTAAAGGCGTTGATACTTCAACTAGCACCGCACGCGTGGCTCTATCCCGTGAGTTCGTTAATTTCTTTGAACACCATTTGCCGACCTTGATCACATCTGCGTTTTCGATTATTGGGGCGGTACTGATGTTGCTGTTGATTGAATTTTGGTCGGGCGTCGTGGCGTTACTGATTGTGGTGGAATTTGGCTTTCTGTTACCCAGTTATGTGAAGGTCAATGACCGTCATTATTTCAACTCAATAACTGCCTAGAAAAAGAAGTAGACCGAGTGGAACGTGCTAAAAACAGTGAACTGATTAAACATTATCGCTTGGTGGAACGTTTCCGTATTCTGATTTCCAACCAAGAGGCATTAAGCTTTTTGTGTATTGGCGTCGCGATGTGCCTGCTGTTTGGCGTAACATTGACGGTTTTAACCCTAAAACAAGGTATAACCGCAGGGCATATTTATGCGGTGATTATCTATCTTTGGACTTTCGCTATTAGCCTATCACCAAGATTGATGGAAGAATTGTCGAAGTTGAAGGATATTGGGAAACGGGTAGAGGTAGAATAAGGCAGATGATAAGATTAAACAAACATGATCAATAAGTGTAAAAACGGCATAATCAAATTTAGTGATACTTCTTATAGGGATGAACGCGACAGATGCCAATTTTTTCGTGCTTTCAATGACTTTATGGACAAATATTGTCTGCTTGATGTTTCATAGTAAGTACATTGTGTAAAAATAAAATCTGAAATCTAACCTTTTGCATTTTTATTTTTTACATATTTACATAAAAAATTAGATATTCTTCATTTAACTATTTGATATAAATTTATTTTATAATTTACACTTTATATAAATATAGAAACAACCGTTCTAACAAATAACTAGAATAGAAAAGTAAAATCTCTCTAAAGGTTCAAGAGAAACCTTGTTTATATAGGTTTCTCTTTTAATATTTGTTACATCTACTTAACCAAGTTATTAATGAGATCCTGCAATCTTCATAGCCTTGTAGTAATACTATGATTAATAAGATTTATCCCCATACTTTTTATTTTTTATGTTTTTCTTTAATATAGAAATAATTTTCTTTTTATTATGTTCATTTGATGAAAATGCAATATCTAAGGCTGTTTGCCCAAATTCATCTTTAATGTTAGGATTTGCTCCATAAAATAATAACAATTCAACAATATCTTGATATCCATTAATACAAGCATAATGAATAGCTGTATAACCTAAATCCCCTTGGTCATCAATATTAATTCCATACTCAATAAGAACTTTAATATCATGAATATCTTTTTTTCTTGTTGCTATATGTAACATATTATCGCCATCTATATTTTTTTGATTAATATCTGAAATTTCTTCTAAGAAATCAGGGTGTTTTTGATATTTATTAAAAAGTTCTAATAATTCTTTCCTACCCATATCTATCCCCAAATTACTTACTAACTACATTCTTTTATTTTCATACAAAATGGATATAGTTCATCATAATCAAATTGTTCCCAGTATTTACTCCACCTAATATCTACATATAAACTATTTTTATTTATAAAATCTTTATTTTTTAAAATATCAATTGCATTTTTATTTCCCTTTTCTGCTGATTTTTGTAAAAAGACAGATGCCATACTAAGGTCCCCTTTTTTCAAAAAATGATGATATTGATTATATTCTAAAACTCCTGTATCAAAACTACCTACCCTATATCTCTCATTCCATATTTTAGATTTTATCAAATCCATTTCTATACCATAAGAATTGCTTTGATAAACTTCAGCAATCAACGAAAATGCCTCCTTATTATTTTGTCTAATTAAAGGATAAAATTCATTAAAAGCTTTGATATAATTATGAGATTTAATATTATAAATAAATTTATTGAAAAATATATCATATGTATTCACTTCGTTATTTTTTGATATAACGAACATTCCTAAAGGAAAAATAACAAATAATAGAATTAAAAATTTCTTTAACATACTATATAAATCACAAAATTAATTAACGTTACCATAATAACTTATACTATATAAATATTGCTATAGTCTTAGTAAAACTCTCTAACTCATCACGATTTACAGATACACAATATTGATTATTTCTATATTTTATTAGAAAAACAAACCATGAATATAAATTAAAAATATCTTTCTTACTCATAAAAGAAATTAATTTCAGTAACCCATTATCATAATTTAAATTAAAAAACATATCATCTAAAAAGTTATCAATAACTTCATTAAAATTATATAACCACTCTCTTTGTGCAAGAGGAATAATATAAGCCCAACCATTCCATGAAATATCACTGGATGCTCCCCTAAATTTCGAGAAGTCCAAAGGAATACCTTCTTTTAATGTTAATAAATAATCATACTCATTAATATCTTCTAGCCTTGTTAAAAGCACATACTCGCGCTCATAACGTAAAAATTTTTCTGGAAATGATTTAATACTTAATAGAGTAAACATATCTTATCCCATAACTTTTTGACATTTATTACTCCATTTTTATATCAATATCTTTCATCGCTACACTTATTAGTATACCCAACATAACGATTTCCATATATTCTAAATTAGAAGCTATTTATTGAGCCATCATTATAACCCTATCATAACATATTCTCATATCAAATCACATTGGATAAAAACATCCCATATTCGGAGCGTAGTAAAGATAAAATTTATAATGCAAGCCATTTTCTTACTCATAATATTGGTTTTATAAGCGGAATAGATGGTGTATATTTTAAGAAACGAAATTAAAATCTCTAAAATTTATAAACTATAATAAAAATATAACATATAATAAATATGTTTATAAAATTTAATTAATATATATCACACATACTTTCTATATTTCCATACCTATTATCAACAAAAACTAATGTAAACTCTGTTTTGTTTAAAGTTTCTTTATTTTCACCAATATATAAATTATTGTCAAGAATATAACGACCCTTCTCTTTAAATAAATTAACTACTGCATTATTTCTAATAAAGAAATCAATCCCTACATTACTTGCCTTACCAACCTTATTCTTATTAAAATAATTCTTATAAGAAGATAAGAAATGTAAAGACAAAATATTACTTTCTACAAAAAAATATATTTCTATATTTTCAGAATCTGATGGTAATATATTATTACATATATCTGAGAGATTTGACTCTTTACACTGGTCAATATTTTTGAAAGAATAATCAAGGTTATCCCTAAACCAAGTAAAATAAGAAAAAATAAAATCACTTTGTTTTTCATTTTAAATATTCCTCTATTCTTAATATTTCCCTAGTTTTTAAATGATTAGGATTTAGATATTTTTATATCTATCTGTTTCAAATATACTCATTCTTTTCATATATTCAAAAGTTGTTTATAATATTTTATAAGCACTTCCTTCAAAAAATGGAGAATTATATCTTATCGATTTATTTACATCTATGGGCTCTAATCCTAATTCGACCTCTCTTACAAAAATATTTTCAGAATAGTTATACAAATTCTCCCCACCCAATAACCCTATCGGATCACGCTGAGTAAAGCGCCCCGTATGCGGATCATAGTAACGATAAAAATTATAGTGCAAGCCTGTTTCTTAATCGTAATATTGATTTTGTAAGCGGAATGGTTGATGTATATTTTCAACCAATGAAGTTTGATGTTTAATCGCGCCCCAGCCTTGATAATCACCATATCGACAAAAAATCAATCCGACTTTCCACCAAAAACTTTCTATTTCTTACCTCATTTTTTACTCAAAATAATATTAAGTAATTTTATAACACATTTTTATTTACATATCCCCAAAATTCTTTCGCAATATCACTCATATAACAAATATTATTTTTATCTAAATATACAATTAACTCACTAATTAAATATAATTGTGTATTATTAAATCTACTAATTAATTCATTAATTTCAACATTATCCCAACTAGAATAATATTGATTTATATAGTTATCAGGATCTAATAATCTAGAAATAAAGTAAATTTGATCATAATCATGATTTATATCTAACATATCAGAAACAGCTAAAACATAAAACAACCCCATAAATTTCGTATAATACAAATAATAAAAGTCTTCTCTTTCTTGTTCAAAATATTTATAATAGTCACATATGAGTCCATATAATAGAAAAGGGCTACTATCTATAAAATGACTAATCTCTCTTAAATTTAATTTATTTATAATATCTCTCGCGCTTTTTTTGTTAAAAATATACATAATCTCAGTATCATACAAACCTTCATACCTGGAAATATATTTATTAGGTATATCATATAAAATATAGTCTGATTCAAAATTTTTAAGCGCTATATTCTTAACTAAATTTATATCTTGAAAATTAATATTTATTAAATTATTCCTTATTTTAAATATTTTGAAAGTTTTTCCTGACATTTAGCATAAGTAACCCAAGCATTTTCAGCTTCTTTCTGATGCTTAAGATCTCCACCAGCAAAACATTTCTTATTGATTTTATCTCTTGTCATTGCGCAATTTCTATTTAATGCAACTCTATAAAAAATCTCTGCATCAGATAATTTTTGATCATCACAATTCCTTTTTTGATTACAAAAATAATTTTTATCTCCTTGTAAAGCCTCTAATTCACCAGGGGTACAATTCCCTCCAAGATTTGTTCCACTATGATGTGCTTCTGATAATTGTATCGCTTTATCGCTAACTTTAGGCTCTATTGATGCAGAACTTCTCTTGCTTCTTCGTTGCATTGAAATAGAATTTGAATTATCAGTAGAACTAAGTATTGCACCTGCACCTATAACTGCTGACTGATATCCCGATATAGCCACAGCAATTAACCCCATAGGATCAAAAGCATTTTGTATCGTACCTTCAAACCGATATAAATTATTACCACCTAATAATTTTATCGGATCACGCTGAATAAAACGCCCCATATGCGGATCATAGTAACGATAAAAATTATAGTGCAAGCCTGTTTCTTGATCATAATATTGGTTTTGTAGGCGGAAAGGTTGATGTATATTTTCAATCAATGAAGTTTGATGTTTAACCGCACCCCAGCCTTGATAATCACCATACCAACAGAGTTTTCCTTGTTCATCGGTTAGCTCTCTTGGCATGCCGATTTGATCGCAATGGAAGTAATAAATGGTTTGGTTTTCACCATCATTTTCCTACTTGTGCCAAAGGCTCGTAGCTCGCTGGGTGACTGTAAATATACTGATAAGTGCAGTCGGTTTTGTGATGTTTTTCTTGCAATAAATGGCTGCCGTCCCAAATAAATTCAATCCGACTTTCTTCCAAAAATTTTCCATTTTCTGACCGCACTTTGGCGATACTTTTGCCTGCTGCCTAAAAATTAAGATTATAACCAAATTAAAGATAAGGATAATATATAGCAAGCAAAATATATATAATTGAACAACAAAGGAACATCATTATTAAGAAATTCACTATAATGACTAATAAATTAACATCTTTCATAGCTCTATTAATATATTTACAATATAGTTGAAAAATTAATAAAATAATAGGTGTATAGATAAAGAATGTAACTCCATTATATCTAGAAAAAAGAAGATAAGATATATATTCTCCAATTATCTCATCTTCACAAAAAAATAATATATGTATCATAATAAAAACATATATAACTACTATTGTATCTTGATAAATTAACTTTTTTTTCATATCTATATCCTTAATTATTTTATTTGCATTTTAATTTTTTCATACTCTTTTAACACATCAGTCACAAAATCTTGGCAGTTATTAAAGAGAATATTATATTGTTCAGGGGAATATTTAGGTTTAAATCCAGATATTTTTATCTCCATATTGTCCTACGGAAGAATATACAGGAAGCAGCTTTTCTTTTACGTTTTTTACTGCTTTTAACATAATCTCATCATCATATTGAACGTTTGAACATTTATATTGTGATAATAAACGTGGATCTTTTTCTTCATAAATTCCTAAAATCTTCCCTTTATCATCTTTGGTTCCTGAATAACCAATATTAGAACCATTTTTAAACATAATTTGCTCATGGAAAAATCCTAAATCAAAACCATCTCTAGATGAAGGATCGAAATCACTATAAATTTTGTTTCCTTGATTGAAATCTAAAGGTCTAGTACATATAACCGCCAACCCAGACGGATCAACCCAGCTAACCGTATTTGGAGCAAACTGATACAAATTCTCCCCACCCAATAACCCTATCGGATCACGCTGAGTAAAGCGTCCCATATGCGGATCGTAGTAACGGTAGAAATTATAGTGCAATCCTGTTTCTTGATCGTAATATTGGTTTTGTAGACGGAATGGTTGATGAATATGCGGTGTTAAAGCATACTCGTTTTTAACCGCTCCCCAGCCTTGATAATCCCCATACCAACAGAGTTTAATATAATGGTTATAATTATTAGATATTATAACCATAATTTATCTTTATTTATCACTACATAATCACCAGAAATAATATATTTTTTACTTCCGTTAATATCTACTTGATAAATAAAATATGTTTTTACATCAACTAATTTGTTTACTTTAACATATTCTCCTTTGTTTAAATAAGTTATTTCACTATTTTTATCCCTTTCTAGTACAGCATCTATAGAAGGATATGCAATAGTTTCCCCTAATGAAACTAAATAAACATTAGTTGAAAAATTACATTTATAACATAACAATACCAATAACAGAAATAAAATAATTTTTATTTTATTTCCAAAATAAGTATTAAAAAATTGAGTTATTTTCATAAAATTATCTTTAGGCACCCAATAATAATATTGTTATTACAAAATATAATCTCTATTACTTATAAAACTTTCTAAGAGATCTTTACTATCTCTCATAGATAAACGTTTAATTAATTCAATATTAATATTCATATCATCTCGCATTATTTGAACTAATCCCATTTTCTCAAAAAATATCATTACTCCGCCACCGCTATTTGTTAAATAGGTGAAGTCATAATTATCTATAAATTTTCCTTCATCAATTAAACAAACAACAATACCTTTTTCTATTGGATATGGTTTTTCCCATAAAACAAGATCACAAATATTAATTTTTTGATTGTTATTATAATTCATATTTCAGTCTATTAATAAATAAGTTGATAAATTAGTATAAATATAAACAATTTTCCAATTATGTTCAGGTATATATTTTCTATTCTTATGTAAATAATCTAAACTCAATTGATAGTTATCAAATAACCCAAATTTATTTAATAAATATGATTTTCTTTTATATTCAACTGATATTACATGGCTTTTAATACTAATAAAGCAAGTATCAATTATATCATACCCTAGAAAAATCAGATTAGATCTATTATAAATATCTTGATTTGGATAAAAATTTTTAGTTTTTATCCAATATTCATAGTCTATATCCTCCACCGCTAATATACAAGGATAAAAATTTGTGCTAATAAATTCAAAAGAGTGAATATTTTTAGGTTGAAAGTGTTCTATATATTCATCTAATATATTTATTGGCATATTATATTGATCATAATAATATAAAGAGATCAATTCAATATTATTACTAGACGGCGTTATTCCAGAATCATAGGTAAAAGGAAACACTTTACATTGACTACAAATTCTAGTAGATAAAAATTTCATATTTCTCCTTCCTTAATGCGGATAGTTTAGTGGGATAATAGAACTATTATTCAAATTAATCCAATGTAATTTTATACATCCGAAGTATTTGATACCCTATGTACCAAGTCGATAATATGAATAATCTCTAACTCTCTTGTATAATAATCATAGAATTTAATCCCAGAGGCTCAATCTAGATTTGAATGTCAAACTAATATCAGAATAATAATAGAAGTTATAATGTAAAACTATGTCTCATGTTATCTTAATTAAATTAACAACATATATTTTATATTAATAATGAATTTAATTTATTGAAAGTATATTTATCACAAAATACGCCTATTGGCTCCCAATCCATTTTAACCTCTTTATTATTAATATATTGTATAACTTCTTCTTTATTTAATTTCAAATATTTTTCTAAAGTGAATATATCTGGTAGAAGCCCCCAATGATTTATATCACCTTTATCATTTAAAATTAAATTTTTAGATATATCTTCTCCAAAAAAAGGAGACTTGATCATAATTGGATATATACCATCTGTCATAGCACTATCTGTATAACTATATATATTCCAACCAAGAAAAATTAAATCTTCTTTTTTTAAATTATTATCCCACTCATCATTATAATAATAACTATGTTTATCCTGATAAGCTTCATTGCAAAGAAAAAATATTACAAAACAATTTTTATCTTTTAAATCTTCTAACAAAGACTTATCATACAAAATTAAATCATTAGTATAACAGAAATCATTTCCATAACCTAACTTAACCTTATTTTTAATATCATTTATAAATAAATTATCATCTATACTCTCACATAAATATGGAGATAATATAAACTGATCTTCTTTTTTATATATAGATTTATATATATCAAAATGATGAAAAAATAAATTCATTGTTATTCCTATTAACTTTAATTATAAATACAAAAAACTTGTATTTCTTACCGCACTTTTTACTTAAAATAGCATTAAGTAATTTTATAACACATTTTTATTTACATATCCACAAAACTCTTTTGCAATATCACTCACATAACAAATATTATTTTTATCTAAATATACAATTAACTCGCTAATTAAATATAATTGTGCATTATTAAACCTACTAATTAATTCATTAATTTCAACATTATCCCAACTAGAATAATATTGATTTATATAGTTATCAGGATCTAATAATCTAGAAATAAAGTAAACTTGATCATAATCATGATTTATATCTAACATATCAGAAACAGCTAAAACATAAAACAACCCCATAAATTTCGTATAATACACTAACCATCCCAATGCATCTTGCTCAAAACGGATTTACCGTTGCACTTGGCTGACAAACTCATCTTGCATAGCTATCAAGTTTCGTACGAAGCTGTTTTACTGTGTTTAAATTGCGTTTATCCCACACAAAAGCAACGATTTCACGCGTATCTAGGTCATAGGCATACATCAACCACCCTTTGTTTTTCTTGTGCCCTACATACGTCCAAAATTCATCAACTTGCCATTTTCGATAATACTTCTGTTTTGGCTTTATCTGATGTTTAGATTGAACCAGTACTTCTAGCACTTTGTATTTGCTTATCTTTTCAATCACAATAACGTCAGCAATGCTGCAACCTCGAACCAGCATTAAACGTATTTTATTATTGATACTACGTTGACAACCTTGATAAGTGAGGTCAGTTTCGTGAACAAATTGCCGATGACAATCTTTATATCGATAGTTTTGTTTACCGTAGATTTTTATTCCATTTTCCTTGATTCTCAAACTTAGGTAACTTGGGCATTTGATGGTAATTTCTTTTTTCATAACCTCAAATTATCGTCTTTTGCCTAAGTTGTCTTTTTTGTTTCTATATCAACATACTTTTCAGACTACTACTAAATATCGAAAAAACAATAAATCGGTTAGAAGGTTTATTTAGTAAACTTAAGCGGAAATTA
This sequence comes from Volucribacter amazonae, assembly GCF_029783845.1. Lineage (NCBI taxonomy): Bacteria > Pseudomonadati > Pseudomonadota > Gammaproteobacteria > Pasteurellales > Pasteurellaceae > Volucribacter > Volucribacter amazonae. The sequence goes on from NZ_LWID01000001.1 coordinate 296,078, forward strand.
ATTATAATGGATTAAGTAGAAAACGTAAGACCATGTTTATAAAGAATTTTTTGAGTAAAAGAGTAGGTAAGATTAATATTAAATCGCTAAATCCTACTCTTTTGCCCATTATATCTGAAATTCCTATCAGTTTTACAGAATTCAAAGTATTTTAAACGTATGAGAATTTACGTGTTAGATCAGTTATAAACATAGGGTTATCCTTTGCTATAATGTCTGCTAATTCTTTAACTCTTTGTGCGGTTGGTTCAAGTAATAGCCAGTTATATTCATCATCGGTTATACCAAACATACAAAGCATTTCTACCATACCATTTGGAGTATTTATGCGATCGATAATTGGATCTGGTACAAATATAATTGCACTTAGTTTAGTATCTGTATCAAATCTAATCGGGCCATCTGTAGGAATAAAATGGTATGCTTGAAAAAAGTTTTTACTATCAAAAACATAACGAGCTAAATTTTGCATTAAATTTATAACCCATATAGGCTCATTTTTAGCATCACCTGAATTTTCATCTTCACTAAAAGGTGTAACACGCATATTAAACTCAAAGCCCCAACCACTAAATTCATTCTCAACACTTTCAGGGTTATAATAAAGTTCACTCATTCCATAGCTAATAATATGTCTATGAAATTGTTGCTGATTAGTGTCATAAATACTTACTCCATCAAGAGGATCTTCTCCACCTAGCATATATTTTAATGTTGTAGCATAATGGCGAGGTTCTTTACCTTTATAAATTTCATCTAATATTTCATCTATTGCTTCCCAGCCAACCGCATCATTTTCACTAAATTTAGCTATATATTCATCTTTATTCATATAAACTCCTTAGTTTTTAAATAGTTAAAATATGATAAATTATTGTACAATAAATATTCTAAGTAATGAAGAAAAATAAGGACAAAACCGTATGGGCAATTTCTTTCCAATACTGTTTATTCTCTAATTGATTAGATTTTGAGTATAGCATACTCAACGACAATTTTAGTTCTAGTAAAAATATAGTCATTTCAATTTTACCTAGGTAGAGCATATCGTTGTGGGGTGTTTTTTAATTGTTATAAATAATGTTGCTTTTTTGTAAAATTTGAGCTTAGATCACAGTATTTTATGATTTTTTCAGGCATAATAATTTCTATGCGAAAACAAGGCAATCTATTATATAATGGCTCGCAAAATTTAAGGCTCTAAAGGAAGCGGTATGCAAAAAAACAAAGCACTAAAAGATTGGTTATCTTCCACAGCATTAGGTGGGGTGAATCAATCTTATATTGAAGATATTTATGAGCAATATCTTGATGATCCTGAAAGTGTTGATGAAAGCTGGCAACAGTTATTTAAATCTTTCCCTCAATCAGAGACACTTGAACAGCAACATTCTCACGTCCGTCAATATTTTCGTAAATTAGCACGAGAATCTAATCAGAATACAGTAACAGTGATTGATCCTGATGCTGGAGCAAGACAGGTGCGTTTATTGCAATGGATTAATGCTTATCGTTTTAGGGGGCATTTGGAGGCAAATTTAGATCCATTACATTATTATCGTTGGAAACGTTCAACGGTGCCTGAATTAGATTATCGTTATCATGGTTTTACTGAACAAGATTTAAATGAAACCTTTAATATTGGGCGTTATGTTTTTGATAAAGACAATATTAAAATGGCGGATTTGGCGGTGGCACTCAAAGAAACCTATTGTGGTAGTATTGGGTTAGAGTTTATGCATGTGTCAGATATGGCTCAGAAACAGTGGTTGCAAGCCAAAATTGAAACCTTGTTAAATAAACCTTTATTTACCACTCAAGAAAAAAAGACTTTTTTGCAGGAGTTGACCGCAGCTGATGGCTTAGAACGTTATTTAGGGGCGAAATTTCCGGGGGCGAAACGTTTTTCATTAGAAGGATCAGATGCGTTTATTCCGATGATGAAAGAGATTATTCGTCATGCCGGTAAGCAAGGGGTAACGGATATTGTGATGGGTATGGCACACCGTGGACGATTAAATTTGCTAGTAAATGTTTTGGGTAAGAAACCAGCGGAATTATTTGACGAGTTTGCGGGTAAGCATGTGGGCGATCGTACGGGCGATGTAAAATATCATCAGGGCTTTTCTTCTGATTTTGAAACCGATTGGGGTAAAGTGCATCTTACCCTCGCCTTTAATCCTTCCCATTTAGAAATTGTTAATCCGGTGGTAATTGGTTCGGTGCGTGCAAGACAAACCCGAGCGAATGATAAAAATCATGATAAAGTGTTAGCGGTTACTGTACATGGCGATTCAGCGGTAACGGGACAAGGGGTAGTGCAAGAAACCCTCAATATGTCGGCGGCAAGAGGCTATAATGTGGGGGGGACAATTCGCATTGTGATTAATAACCAAATTGGTTTTACCACTTCTAACCCAAATGATACACGTTCAACCGAATATTGTACGGATATTGCCAAAATGATCCAAGCACCGATTATTCATGTTAATGGTGATGATCCTGAAGCGGTAGCCTTTGCGGCGAGAATGGCAGTAGAGTATCGCAATTTGTTTAAACAAGATATTTTTATTGATTTAATTTCTTATCGCCGCCATGGACATAATGAAGCTGATGAACCTTTAGTCACTCAGCCTATGATGTATAGCATTATTAAAAAACACCCAACGCCTCGTAAGGTTTATGCGGATCGTTTGATTGCAGAACAGGTCATTAGCTCAGAACAAGAAATTGAGATGATTAATACCTATCGTGATGCGTTGGATAATGGGGAATGTGTTGTGCCTGAATTTCGCCCAATGGATATGACTAAGGTGGATTGGTTGCAGTATCTTAATCAGGATTGGACAGCCCCTTATCCTTATCAATTTGAGCAAGCACGTTTTCAAGCCTTGGCTCGGCGAGTTTGCGAATACCCAGAAAATCATAAATTGCATAGCCGAGTGGCGAAAATTTATCAAGATCGTCAATTAATGGCAGAGGGAGAAAAACCGTTAGATTGGGGTATGGCAGAAACAATGGCTTATGCAACCTTGTTAGATGAAGGCATACCTGTGCGTTTATCGGGTGAAGATGCAGGGCGAGGTACGTTTTTTCATCGTCATGCAGTCATTCATAATCAAAATGATGGTACGGGTTATATTCCCTTAGCAAATTTACATAGCAAGCAAGGGCGTTTTGAAGTCTGGGATTCGGTATTATCCGAGGAGGCAGTATTGGCTTTTGAATATGGTTTTGCCACCACCGATCCAAAAACCTTAACCATTTGGGAAGCACAATTTGGCGATTTTGCCAATGTGGCACAGGTGGTAATTGACCAATTTATTAGTTCAGGCGAACAAAAATGGGGGAGAATGTGTGGCTTAACAATGCTATTACCTCACGGTTATGAAGGACAAGGACCAGAACATTCTTCCGCACGTTTAGAACGTTATTTGCAACTTTGTGCTGAGCAAAATATGCAAGTTTGCGTGCCTTCTACGCCTGCTCAGGTTTATCATATGTTACGCCGTCAAGCCTTGCGTAAAGTTCGCCGTCCATTAATTGCAATTTCGCCAAAATCCTTGTTACGCCACCCATTGGCGGTGTCTTCCATTACTGAATTAACAGAGGGGTGTTTTCAAACGGTTATCGGCGAAATTGAGCCTTTAGAGGCAAGTCAAATTAAGCGAATTGTGCTTTGTTCAGGTAAGGTTTATTACGATTTATTGGAATATCGCCGTCAACAACAGCTTGAGCAAGTGGCAATTATTCGTATTGAACAACTTTACCCTTACCCACACGAAGAAGTGAAAGCTATTTTGGCACAATATCCACAAGTTACCGATTTTGTTTGGTGTCAAGAAGAACCGCAAAATCAAGGGGCTTGGTATTGCTCTAAACATAACTTTGAGGCATCAATTCCTGCACAAGCGAAATTGCGTTATGCAGGGCGACCAGCCTCTGCTTCGCCTGCGGTAGGTTATATGTCTTTACATATAAAACAACAACAGCAACTGATTGAAGATGCCTTAATAGCATAAATGTAGAATTTTTAACCTGTATTATAGAAAAAGTGCGGTGGTTTTTGCGATTATTTTTTCGTTGTTTTGAGCATTACCAACGTAATAACCCATAAGGAAAGTAATATGACCATTGAAATTTTAGTGCCAGATTTACCTGAATCCGTTGCTGACGCCACTGTCGCCACTTGGCATAAAAAAGTCGGCGATAAGATTAGTCGTGATGAAGTGTTGGTGGAAATTGAAACAGACAAAGTAGTACTTGAAGTACCTGCCAGTGTGGACGGCATTTTAACGGAGATTCACCAACAAGAGGGGGCGACCGTAGTCAGTAAGCAATTACTGGGCAAGTTAGAACAACAAGCTGGTGATGGGCAAATTACCAAAGCACCAGCTCCACAAGCTAATGAAGCAACGCCGGCGGATCGTCATCAAGCCACATTAACTATTGAGGAAAGCCAAGGGGATCATCAAAGCCCTGCTATTCGCCGTTTATTGGCAGAGCATGATTTAGATGCTAATGCGATTAAAGGTACAGGCGTAGGTGGGCGTATAACTCGGGAAGATATTGAACAATATTTAGCTCAACAACCGTCCGCTGTTTCGCCAATTAAAGAGGCTGAGCCGATTATTACTCAACGCAGTGAAAAACGTGTAGCGATGACCCGCTTGCGTAAACGTATTGCCGAACGTTTGTTAGAAGCGAAAAATAATACAGCAATGCTCACTACCTTTAATGAAGTGGATATGCAACCGATTATGACCTTACGTAAACGTTATGGTGATAAATTTGAACAACAACATGATACACGTTTAGGCTTTATGTCTTTTTATATCAAAGCCGTAGTGGAAGCATTAAAACGCTATCCTGAAGTGAACGCTTCTATTGATGGCGATGATATTGTGTATCATAATTATTTTGATATTAGTATCGCAGTATCTACCCCAAGAGGATTGGTTACGCCTGTATTGCGTGATTGTGATAAGCTCAGTATGGCGGATATTGAAAAACATATTAAAGCCTTAGCAGAGAAAGGGCGTGAGGGTAAATTAACCGTAGAAGACTTAACGGGCGGAAACTTTACCATTACTAATGGTGGCGTTTTTGGCTCATTAATGTCAACGCCGATTATTAATCCACCACAAAGTGCCATTTTAGGTATGCACGCCATTAAGGATAGACCTGTCGCAATCAATGGACAAGTAGAGATTCGTCCAATGATGTATTTGGCATTATCTTATGATCATCGTTTAATTGACGGCAGAGAATCAGTAGGATTTTTATTGACGGTTAAAGAATTATTAGAAGATCCAACACGTTTATTATTAGAAATTTAATTATTCAGCATAAAAGTGCGGTGCATTTTTGAATTATTTTTAAATGCGAATAAAAATAAATGCAATAAACACAACAAGGCTTTTAATGTGAGGAGATCAAATGAACTTACATGAATATCAAAGTAAACAATTATTAGCAGACTATGGTTTACCTATTCCAAAGGGCATTGCTTGCTATTCGGAACAACAGGCAATTAATGCGATGGAACAGCTTGATAGCGATAAATGGGTTGCAAAATGCCAAATTCATGCGGGGGGACGAGGTAAAGCAGGTGGCGTACAACTTGTTCATAATAAAAGTGAAATGGCAAATTTTGTACAGAAATGGCTAGGGCAACCTTTAGTGACTTTTCAAACCGATTCGCAAGGACAGCCAGTGAATTGTATTTATGTAGAACAATGTTCAGATATTCATAAAGAATTATATTTAAGTGCTGTTATTGATCGATCCTTGCAAAAATTGGTATTTATCGTGTCCGAACAGGGCGGTATGGATATTGAAGAAGTGGCAGAAAAAACACCGCACTTATTGCATAAAGTCGTTATTGATCCCTTGTTGGGGGCAATGCCTTATCAAGGGCGTGAGCTAGGTTTTAAACTAGGTTTACAAGCTGAGCAGTTAAAACAATTTGTGCAGATCTTTTGCCAACTGGCGAAACTTTTTGTGGAAAAAGATTTAGCGTTATTGGAGATTAATCCTCTTGGTATCACGCCGACAGGGCAGTTATTATGTTTAGATGCGAAAATGGTGGTGGATAACAATGCGTTATATCGCCAACCTGAATTAGCTAAAATGCAGGATATTAGCCAAGAAGATCCAAGAGAGTCGCTTGCAGAGTCTTTTCAGCTTAATTATGTGGCATTAACAGGCAATATTGGCTGTATGGTTAATGGAGCAGGGCTTGCTATGGCAACCATGGACATTATTAAATTATATGGTGGTGAGCCAGCTAATTTTCTTGATGTAGGAGGCGGTGCAACCAAACAGCGGGTTGCCGAAGCATTTAAAATTATTTTATCTGATAATGCAGTAAAAGCGGTACTGGTAAACATTTTCGGTGGTATTGTACGTTGTGATTTAATCGCTGAAGGCATTATTGCGGCGGTAGACGAAGTAGGGGTGAATGTGCCTGTTGTCGTGCGTTTAGAGGGAACCAATGCACAATTAGGGCGAGAAATTCTTGCTACAAGCAACTTGAACATTATTGCTGCTCAAGGTTTAGCCGAAGCCGCACAACAAGTGGTTGCAGCAGTGGAGGGAAAATAATGGCTATTCTTATTGATAAACATACCAAAGTGATTTGCCAAGGTTTTACTGGTGGACAAGGTACTTTTCATTCTGAACAAGCGCTTGCTTATGGTACACAATTAGTAGGTGGTGTATCGCCAGGTAAAGGCGGAACAACCCACTTAGGGCTGCCAGTATTTAATACGGTAAAACAAGCTGTTGAAGCAACGGGGGCAACTGCAACAGTTATCTATGTGCCAGCAATAGGTTGTAAAGATGCGATTTTAGAAGCCATTGATGCCGGGATTGAATTAATCGTTTGTATTACCGAAGGCATACCAACCTTAGATATGTTACAAGTCAAACAACGGCTAAATCAAACAGGCGTACGTATGATCGGCCCAAACTGCCCAGGAATTATTACTCCTGAGGAATGTAAAATCGGTATTATGCCGGGGCATATTCATCAAAAAGGACGCATTGGCATTGTTTCACGTTCAGGTACATTAACTTACGAGGCTGTCAAACAAACTACTGACGAAGGATTAGGACAATCAACTTGTGTGGGGATTGGTGGTGATCCGATTCCAGGCAGTAATTTTATTGATATTCTGCGTTTATTTGAGCAAGATCCACAAACTGAAGCGATTGTGATGATTGGCGAAATCGGAGGAACAGCTGAAGAAGAAGCGGCTGCTTTTATTAAGCAACATATTACCAAACCAGTGATAGGATATATCGCCGGCGTTACTGCGCCAAAAGGGAAACGAATGGGGCATGCAGGTGCTATTATTAGTGGTGGTAAAGGCACAGCCCAAGAAAAATTTGCCGCATTAAGAGCGGCAGGTGTAACAGTGGTAGAAAGCCTTGCGGATATAGGTAAAACGGTTAAGAAAATTATTGATTAAATAATAAGGGCTGATTATTCAGCCCTTGTTTATAGTTCCATTTTACAATGATATTGCGTTAATCTTTTAAATTGAAACGACTATATCATACGGATTTAGTTTCTTTGTTTTGATTATTTTCCTCAATTTCCCCTAATAGAGCCGCATATTTTTTAGTTTGAGGGCTTGATTCTAATGCAATTTTTAATGCCATTGTTAAGGGAACAGAAAGTAGCATACCCACAGAACCTAGTAACCAGCCCCAGAATAGTAAGGATAAAAATACGATAAGTGTGGATAAACCTAAGGTTTTACCCATTAAACGAGGTTCAATCACATTACCGATAACCATATTAATTCCTACTAAACCAGAGGCGACAATAATACCAGTAGAGAAACCATTGAGTAATAATACTTGTACTACGATAGGAATAGCGGCAATAATAGAGCCAATATTAGGGATATAATTTAACAAGAAACTTAATGTTGCCCATAATACGGCATATTGCACACCTAAAATCTCTAATAATATCCACACACAGATCCCTGTGGCTAAACTAATTAGCGTTTTTACCCCTAAATAACGAATAACACCATTAAGGATACGATCAATATTGCGTTCGTGTTCATTAATATCGCCATCAACTTGGCTAAAAGCCAATGCCATTTTGTGTTTCGCCGTAGGGGCTTCAATTAGCATAAAAATAACCACTAACAGCAAAATAAACACATTACTTACCGCACCAGAAAAACTCAATAATACTTTACTCACAAAATCCATAATCACACTTGGATCGAAGTTTTCTAATATGGCTTCTTGTGAAATACTTAATGGATAATTAATGGATTGGGCAAAAGCTGATATTTCATCAACTCGGCGAGTGAGTAACGCACGATATTGTGGAATAGAACTGGTAAATTCTTTGATCGTGCTATTAATTAGTCCGACTAAGAAGAAAAAAATCAATAATATTAGTACAAATAATAAACTGATTGCGAGCCAACGAGGGATTTTTCGCATTGTCATCATGGTAATTAATGGCGAACAAATAATCGCAATAAATAATGACAATAAGAAAGGAACAACAATTTGTACTGCAGATTTTACCCCAGCTAAAATAATCACTAAGCAGGCTGCAATAATAAAGGCACGAATTAAAGAGTTAGATTGTTTCATAGGGCTTCTTCGTCTTGTTCTCCTGTACGAATGCGGATAACACGTTCCACATCATAAATAAAGATTTTTCCATCGCCAATTTTGCCAGTTTGTGCAGTATCTATAATCGCTTCTAAACATTGCTCCACAATATCATCAGCAACAACGATTTCAAGTTTAACTTTAGGTAGAAAATCGATCATATATTCCGCTCCACGATAAAGCTCAGTATGTCCTTTTTGTCTACCAAAGCCTTTGACTTCGCTAACAGTCATACCTGTTATGCCAATATCAGATAAGGCTTCTCGTACATCATCAAGTTTAAAGGGTTTAATGATGGCTTCAATTTTTTTCATATTATTTCCTCGCAGATTTTGGTCTAAAAGCGGTAACAACCGCAGGATCGGTTTCAATATAAATACCACTTAATAATTGTAAACAATAAGGAATAGCGGCGAAAATACCTTTAACAAGGGTTTTACCTTGTTCATCTTTTAAACCTTCTAAAGTTTCTTTAATGGCTTTTGGTTGCCCTGGTAGATTTAAAATCAGGCTTTGTTGACGGATTACCCCCACTTGTCGTGAAAGTATTGCCGTAGGTACAAAATGCAAACTAATTTGTCGCATTTGTTCACCAAATCCTGGCATTTCACGATCCGCTACAGCCAATGTGGCGTCAGGGGTAACATCACGTTTAGCTGGACCTGTTCCCCCTGTCGTCAAGACTAAATGGCAATGATGAACATCTACCAATTCACATAATGTTTGTTCAATTTGTTGTTGTTCATCGGCAATTAAACGTGTTTCTACTTCAAAAGCAGTCGTCAACGCTGAAGCTAGCCAAGCCTCTAACTCAGGAATACCTTGATCTTGATAAATCCCTTGTGAGGCTCGATCAGAAACAGACACCAAACCAATTTTTAAAAGTGCGGTCATTTTTTTCTCTTTTTGCTGAATGAAAGAATTAAAAGTATAAACTATTTACAGGGGAGGATAAACTAAGAAATAGTAAACCCCAATTTGTATATTTTAAATTGGGGTTTATAAATAATTATTTAGTCAAATCATCAAAGAATTTTTTTACTCCATCGAAGAAACCTGAGGATTTAGGACGTTGTTTAGGTTGTCCTTCTAAGCTTTCTTCAAGTTTGCGTAACAATTCTTTTTGTTCTTCATTAAGATGAACTGGGGTTTCTACAATAATCTTAACGATTAAATCGCCAGCATAACCACTGCGTACACTTGCCACTCCTTTACCACGCATACGGAACAGCTTACCTGTTTGGGTTTCCGCAGGAATTTTGAGTTTCACTCTGCCGTCTAAGGTCGGCACTTCCACTTCGCCACCTAATGCTGCCATGGTAAAACTAATTGGCACTTCACAATATAAGTTATTGCCATCACGCTCAAAAATATGATGAGGTCTAACATGGATAACCACATATAAATCGCCAGCAGGTGCACCTTGTTCGCCCGCAGCCCCTTCGCCCGATAAGCGTAGTTGGTTACCTGTATCCACCCCCGCTGGGATTTTTACAGAAAGGTTTTTCGGTTTTTGTACTCGTCCATCGCCATGGCATTTTTTACAAGGTTTATCAATTTTTTTACCTGTACCATGACAAGTTGGGCAAGGGGTTTCTTGAACAAAAAAGCCTGATTGACGGCGTAAACGACCAGAACCATGGCAAGTTGGGCAAGTTTCCACTTTGCTATCTTTTTCAGCACCACTACCATGACAATGCTCACATTCCGCTAAAGTAGTAATTTGAATATCTTTGGTTGTTCCTTTTACCGCTTCTTCAAGGCTAATTTCTAAATCATAGCGTAAATCATCGCCACGAACGACACGTTGGCGACCACCTCGTCCACCAAACATATCACTAAATATATCGCCGAAAATATCGCCAAAATCAGCACCGCCGCCAAAGCCTCCAAAACCGCCAGCACCACCGCCTTGTTCAAAGGCAGCATGTCCATATTGATCATAAGCCGCACGTTTTTGGCTATCGCTTAATACTTCATAGGCCTCTTGAATTTCTTTAAATTTTTCGGCAGCCTCTTTATCGCCCTGATTACGGTCAGGGTGATATTTCATTGCAAGGCGTTTGTAGGCTTTTTTGATCTCTTTTTCATCAGCCCCTTTATTTACGCCGAGCAGTTCGTAATAATCTTTTTTTGCCATAATATTTACTGTGTTAGGTTGTTTTTATTTGAAATAAATACACCAAAAGGGCGACAACGCCCTTATGGAAACTAGGACAAGACGAACTTGTCCTAATAGGTACAGAAATTACTTATCTTTCACTTCTTCAAACTCAGCATCAACAACACCGTCATCGTTGTTTTTACCGCTTTGTGCTTGTTGAGCGTTAGTTTCAGCTTGTGCTTGACCTGCTTGGATCAATTTTTCAGAGGCTTGAATTAATGCTTGTACTTTCGCATCAATTTCTGCTTTATCTTCCCCTTTTGCTGCCGTTTCTAATTCTTCTACAGCTTTTTCAATTGGGGCTTTATCTTCAGCAGATAATTTATCGCCCACTTCCGCTAATTGTTTGCGGGTTGAGTGTACAAGATGATCCGCTTGGTTACGAGCCTGTACTAATTCTTCAAATTTACGATCCGCTTCGGCATTGGCTTCCGCATCACGAACCATTTGTTGAATTTCATCATCAGTCAACCCTGAAGAAGCCTTAATGGTAATTTGTTGTTCTTTACCTGTGCCTTTGTCTTTAGCTGAAACATGGATAATACCGTCAGCGTCAATATCAAAGGTAACTTCAATTTGTGGCATACCACGTGGTGCTGGGTTAATACCTTCTAAATTGAATTGACCAAGTGATTTATTGGCTGACGCTTGTTTACGTTCACCTTGTAACACATGGATAGTTACCGCACTTTGGTTATCTTCCGCTGTTGAGAATACTTGCGATTTCTTCGTTGGAATCGTAGTATTTTTCTCAATTAACGTCGTCATTACGCCACCCATAGTTTCAATACCTAATGACAATGGTGTAACGTCTAATAACAATACATCATGCACATCGCCAGCAAGTACCCCACCTTGAATTGCCGCACCAATCGCCACAGCTTCATCTGGGTTCACATCTTTACGAGGATCTTTGCCAAAGAATTCAGATACTTTTTGTTGTACCAATGGCATACGAGTTTGACCGCCCACTAAGATGACTTCATTAATCTCACTTACCGTTAAGCCTGCATCTTTTAAAGCCACACGCACAGGTTCTAAGGAACGTGTAACCAAATCTTCTACTAAAGATTCTAATTTCGCACGTGTTAATTTAATGTTTAAGTGTTTTGGCCCTGTTGCGTCTGCGGTAATGTAAGGTAAATTTACATCGGTTTGTTGGGCTGATGAAAGCTCAATTTTGGCTTTTTCAGCGGCTTCTTTCAAACGTTGCATTGCTAACGGATCATTGCGTAAATCAACACCTTGCTCTTTTTTGAATTCATCAACTAAGTAGTTAATTACACGATTATCAAAGTCTTCACCACCTAAGTGGGTGTCGCCGTTAGTAGCTAATACTTCAAAGGTTTTTTCGCCATCTACTTCATCAATTTCAATGATAGATAAGTCAAATGTACCACCCCCTAAGTCATAAACAGCGATAGTATGATTGCCTTTATCTTTGTCTAAACCATAAGCTAACGCCGCCGCAGTTGGTTCGTTGATGATACGTTTAACATCTAAACCTGCGATACGTCCTGCATCTTTAGTAGCTTGACGTTGAGCATCGTTAAAGTAAGCAGGTACAGTAATTACGGCCTCAGTAACAGGCTCACCTAAATAATCTTCCGCTGTTTTTTTCATTTTTTTCAACACTTCAGCAGAAATTTGTGGTGGTGCTAATTTTTCGCCTTTTGCTGATACCCAAGCATCGCCATTGTCTGCTTTGATAATTTCAAATGGCATAATGCTCACATCACGTTGCACTTCATTATCTTCAAAACGGCGACCGATTAAACGTTTGATTGCAAATAATGTATTTTTTGGATTGGTTACCGCTTGACGTTTTGCAGGTTGCCCCACTAAGGTTTCGTTATCTGCGGTGTAAGCAATAATTGATGGCGTGGTGCGATCGCCTTCTGCATTTTCAATCACACGCGGTTTATCACCGTCCATTACTGCCACACAAGAGTTTGTTGTACCTAAGTCAATACCAATAATTTTTCCCATTTTGTTTCTCCTAATTAAATTTGTAAAATCATTCACGTTACCTTAAATAAGGTTTGAATTTTGTTTTTCAAGGACATTTTTTTAAAAATTTATTTAATAAAAAATCACTTGATTTTGGCTTGTTGCTATAAATAAGGCTAAAAAATCAGAGTTCAAGGGCAAAGAAAAAATTATTTAAATTTTAACCGCACTTTATGGGTGCATGGCATATCCTTTGTTTATTATCGTCGTTTCAATTTAAAATAAGACAAGGCGAGTCGCCAAAGACAGTACGAATAGTACGGCGAGGCATACTAATGCTGTATTATTTTAAAGTGGGACGACTATATGTAAAGATATGTTTGTATAAACAATAATCTGTGTTAAGTTAGTACATTCTGATTCATCTATTAAAAAATTAAAGGAAAACAATATGAAAAAATCCACCATTGCCATTGGGATTATCGCCCTATTAGGGGCTGTTTGGACAGGCGCCGCTTGGTTTACGGGCAGTAAGGCTGAAGAGTATTATCGGCAAGCTGTGGCTGATACCAACGCTCAATTACAACAAATCGCAGAAAGCTCAAATCAAGCATTAACCTTACATATCAATACCCTCGATTTTCAACGGGGCATTTTTTCTTCTCAAATTAAAGATCAATTGGTTATTAATGCAGTGATAAAAGGGGAAAAAGTACAATGGATTGTGCCTTTTAGCGATACACTTTATCATGGTCCATTCCCTCTTAATCAAGTAAAAGCCTTTAATTTTATGCCAAATATGCTGAGTTGGGTATCAGAAGTTACTCCTCACGACAGTATTGCTGGGTGGTTTAAAGTAACTCAAGGGGTTTCGCCAATTATTTCTGATTTAGTGATTAGTTATAATCAAAAAATAACAGGGCAAGTGAAAATTGCTGATACAAATTATGTTTCTGATCAGAACAGTCTTGCTTGGCAAGATTTTACCTTAAACCTTGATGGAATGAATTTTGATGGGGTAGGTAAAGGTAATGTGTATTTGGGATCATTTCAATCCAAAACGCCACTAGGGGAAAGTTTTTCTTTGGATAAACTAGACATTAATTTGAATATCCAAAAATTATTGGGCGGTAATCTTTATTTAGGGGATAGCAAACTTCAATTTGCTCAACTTGCCTTACAAGCCAAAGAACAACATTTTTTATTGAAAGACGGAAAAATGGAACAAAGTACAGAGGAAGAAGAAGGCTTTATTAATGCTGACTTATCATTAGTAACCAAAGAAAATTATTGGCAAAACAAACCATTAGGTGAAATAACATTTTTGGTGAGTTTGAAACACTTAGAAAAACAAGCCTTTGTTGATCTTGCACAATTACCGAATAGCAAGCAATTTACCGAAAAAGAGCTTTCTATCTATAAACAAGCAAAGAGAAAAATTTGGCGAAATCAACCGCACTTGATATTAAAATCTTCCTTTGAAAATACAGCGGGCAAACTAAAGGCAAAAGTTAATATAGAATTATCCAAATTTCAGCAGAGACGCTCCAAATTGTTAGATTTATTTAAACAATTTGAGATTTTGCTTGATTTAGATAAAGGAGCATTAGAACAATATTCCACCATTTTGCATCAAAATATTTATAATTTATCGGAGCAACAAGCTCAACGAGAAACTCAATTAATCTCAGAGGTACTTGATAATTTACAAGCAGATAATTTGATTGTTAATAAAGATAATGAAGTAAAAGTAAGCTTGATTTTAGAGGATGACGAAATGAAACTCAATGGCGAACCTCTGTCAGAACAAGTCGCACAAAAATTATTGTATGAATTATTGTATCCTTTAATGAATTGAAACGACTATATTTATCATTTATCAAAATTTTATTGAGGAAACTATGCGTTTAGCCAAAACCTTTATCCCTTGTGTTTTAAGCACATTATTATGGGCTTGCAGTAGCCAACCTAAAGTTCAACCTCTTGATCCACAAGCGGTTTATCCAAATTCACGAGAATTACATTACTTTGCCGATTATGTAGACTTTCTAAAACGCAAAGCCGCAGGACAAGGCGTATCTAGCCAAACATTGCAAACTAACCAAGATATTCGCTATATTCAACAAGCGGTGGATCTTGATCGCAAACAAGCGGCACGCCCCCGCCGAGATCCTAGCCAACCAAGAGTTGCCAATCCGAATGGGGCAACTAATTACCTTAAACGAGTTTTAACCAATAATAAAGTGGAAGTAGCAAACCGCCGTTATGCAGGCGTGCAATCCCATTTAAAGCGTGCGAGCCAAAAATATGGCGTACAACCTGAATATTTAATGGCGTTATGGGGAATGGAGAGCAGTTTTGGTTATTATCAAGGTAATTATGATGTGTTATCAGTATTAGCCACTTTGGCATTTGAAGGACGGCGAGAAACCTTATTTAGCCAAGAGTTTATTAATGCCATGAAAATGCTAGAACAAGGAGATATTACCCGCGAGAATATGTTAGGTTCTTGGGCTGGAGCAATGGGACAAACGCAATTTATGCCCACTTCTTATTTAAATTATGCCGTTGATGGCAATAATGATGGTGTAAAAAATATTTGGCAAGATCCTGCCGATGTATTTGCTTCCATTGCGAATTATTTATCCACTGTGGGCTGGAATGCCAATTTACCTTGGGGTGTAGAAGTAGAAATTAATGGAGATTTACCATTGGATTTAGCTGGCACTGAACCCCATAAATCCCTCTCTTTACAGGCTTGGCAAGCACAAGGTATTAGGTTAAAAACCCATAGTTTACAGGAATTACAAAAGTGGAATACCTTAGCCAAAGCAGATTTATGGTTAATTCGCCCTGATAAAGAAAAAGGACGAGCCTTTTTGGTTTCCAATAATTTTAGAACATTATTAGATTGGAACCGTTCAAATTATTTTGCCTTAAGTATTGGTATGTTTGCCGATCGTATTCAACAAGGTATTAAAGATTAGTACGCTATTGATTTTAAATTAAAGTGCGGTTAGTTTTTTAAGTATTTTTACTAGTGTTTTTTCTCCATTGGGTAAGCGACTTCTTTATTATTATAAATAAAATAAGTTGTCCCCTTTGATAAAGGAGCTATAACTATTAGCAAATTGGAAAAGATTAAAAAATCTCACAATCCACCGCACTTTAAATGAAATATTAATGATTTTCCACACTGATACTTAATTTCACACATTCCCCTATGGCGAGTGGCTGATGAATTCTGGCGGTTTCTAGGCAAAGCATAGATTGATATGCCTGCTCGTTCATGGCACTGGTAGGTTTATGCCAAGGATTCCATAATACCATATCGCTAGCGTGATGATGTTCAAGTTGAATGGTGCGTTGCCAGCCTTGATCGTGGATTGCATTATGACAAATGTCTTGAGCAGGATAGATGCAATCTACATTTTGCTCAATTTGTCGCGGAGTTGCCACGTTTTCTTGTTTCTGAGTAAGGCTATTAAAACAAGTTTCGCCTAATCCTTGAATGTAAGTTTGTTGAATATGGCTGACTTGAAAATAGCTATGCAGGGCAAGTTGTGCGTTAGCTTGGGCATGGTTAATAAATTCAAGTTCACATTTGTCACTAAAAGTAAAACAAATTTCCGCTTGTAATTGTTGTTCTAAAAATAATTGAAAAACTAACCGCACTTTGTCTTTACTAATGTCGTATTGTTTAAGTTGCCATAAACTAATGCGAGCAAAGCCATGGGCAGGTGTGCCATTATTATTAAACCAAGGAAAACAAAGAGGGATACCACCTCGAATCGCTTTGCCTTGTTGATAAGGTTCAATATCGCTTAACCAAAGTACGGGCTGTTTAGCGTGAGTAGGTTGCCATTGCAATAATTGAGCCCCCTGCAAGGCAATTAAGGCTGTACCAACGGAATGAGAAAGTTTAAGGCATTGTAATTGGTTAATTTGAATTAGTTGCAATTCAGGGCTGAGGTTTGCAATGATTGAAAAATGGTTATTTAGCATGATTTATCCTTATACTGTTCTTTTATTCAGTGTATTTAGGTATAATACTCTAATTTTTTGGGAAAGCAATTTGAAATACCTATGGTTAATATTGATAATGTCCAGTCTGTTTTTGCACCGCAAGGGGTGTTAAGCCGTAATATCAGCGCATTTCGTCCACGAGCGGAACAGTTGGAAATGGCGTTGGCAGTGGAAAAAACCATTAAACAGCATGGGACGTTAGTGGTAGAGGCAGGTACAGGTACAGGCAAAACCTTTGCTTATCTTGCCCCTGCCTTATTGGCAAAGAAAAAAACCATTGTTTCCACAGGATCTAAAAATTTACAGGATCAGTTGTTTAATCGTGATCTGCCTACCATAAAAAAAGCGTTAAATTACCAAGGAAAAATTGCGTTATTAAAAGGACGAGCCAACTATTTATGTTTAGAACGGCTAGCACAATTAACCAGTCAAGGGGTTGTGGGAGATCGTTCGGTGTTGGCGGATTTGGCAAAGGTAACTAAATGGAGTACAGCAACCAAAACAGGGGATTTAATTGAATGTGTGGAGCTTGCTGAAGATAGTCCGTTATTACCTCAACTTACTAGCACAACGGAAAGCTGTTTAGGTAGTGATTGCCCTAATTATGCTGATTGTTATGTGGCATTAGCACGCAAAAAGGCAATGAATGCGGATTTGGTGGTGGTAAATCATCATTTGTTTTTTGCCGATATGGCCGTGAAAGAAAGTGGATTTGGCGAGCTTATTCCCAATGCGGAAGTGATTATTTTTGATGAAGCACACCAGTTACCGGATATTGCTAGCCAATATTTTGGGCAATCATTAACCGCACGCCAACTCAATGATTTATGTAAAGATATTACGGTGGTGCATCGTACCGAGCTTAAAGATTTAGCCCAACTGGGAGCGGGGGCAGATCAATTACTCAAGGCAATACAAGATTTTCGTTTATTATTGGGTGAGGGCAATCAGCGAGGAAATTGGCGACAGCTTTTGCAACAAGGGGCAATACAAAAAGGGCTAGCTTGGTTGCAACAACGTTTAGATTTTTTAACGGAAGTGATTAAACAGGCGTTGGGGCGTTCGCAGACCTTAGATAATATTTTTGAGCGGATTAATAATATTGGTACGCTGTTACAACGTTTAGCCCAAACGGAAATCACAGGCTATTGTTATTGGTATGAAACTATGGGACGTTATTTTGCCTTGCATATAACGCCCTTAACAGTAGCGGATAAATTTAGTCAGCAAATGACTGCCCAAAAAGCCAGTTGGATCTTTACTTCTGCTACTTTAGAAGTGGGCGGCGATTTTGAACATTTTTGTCAGCGTATGGGCATTGAGCAAGCAACTAAACAAATTTTGCCTAGCCCTTTTAATTATCCTGAACAGGCAATGCTATGTGTTCCTCGGTTTTTACCAAATTTAAATCAAAAACACACCGCACTTCAACTGGGCAAAATGCTGTTGCCTGTGATTGAGGCAAATCAGGGGCGTTGTTTTGTTTTATGTACCTCTTACGCGATGATGCGTGCGTTAGCGGATTATTTTCGTCAGCATAGTTCATTGGATATTTTGTTACAGGGCGAAATGGTTAAACCTAAATTATTAGCTCAATTTGTGCAACAACCCCATTCTGTTTTAGTGGCGACTTCAAGTTTTTGGGAAGGGGTTGATGTGCGAGGCGATAGTTTGTCCTTAGTGATTATTGATAAATTGCCTTTTACTGCCCCTGATGAACCTTTGTTAAAAGCTCGTATGGAAGATTGCCGTTTGCAAGGTGGCGAGCCTTTTTATGATATTCAAATTCCTGAGGCGGTAATTACTCTAAAACAGGGGGTAGGACGTTTAATTCGTGATATTACCGATCGAGGAGCAGTGATTATTTGTGATAGTCGCTTAGTTATGCGAAACTATGGCGGTATTTTTTTACGCAGTTTGCCCAATGCGAAACGCACCAGAGATTTGGAACAGTTAATTGATTTTTTACAACAAAAATAAACAACAGAGAACCTTATGACAACATTACTTGCACTTGATACTTCTACTGAGGCTTGTTCAGTAGCGTTACTTTATAACAATGAAATTACCCATTTTGATGAACTGGCTCAACGTACCCATACCCAACGAATTTTACCCTTAATTGATCAGTTATTGGCACAATCTGCTATTCAGCTTAATCAAGTTGATGCTCTTGTATTTGGGCGAGGACCGGGTAGTTTTACTGGGGTAAGAGTTGGGGCAGGTATTGCACAGGGATTGGCTTTTGGGGCAGACTTACCCGTTATCCCTATTTCTAATTTAACCGCAATGGCACAGGCGGCTTATGAACAATATCAAGCCACCAATGTGCTAGCGGCGATTGATGCCAGAATGAATGAAGTGTATTTTTCGCAATTAACTCAAGTCCAGTCTGAAAAAGGATTTTCTGTTTGGCAAGCGGATATTGCAGAAGTAGTCATTAAACCTGAACAATTAGTTATGAATCTGGCTGATGATCTTTCGTCAGCTTATAAGGTGGGGACGGGCTGGCAGGCTTATCCACAACTGGCAGAAATCTCAGCTATAACCACAGAGATTTTACTGCCTTCAGCACGTTATATGTTGCCATTAGCTTTGCCTTTATGGCAACAACAAGCCTTTATTCGTGCTGAGCAAATTGAACCAGTTTATTTACGCAATGAAGTAACTTGGCAAAAATTACCGGGGCGAGAAAGTTAAGGTTTATATGGTCTATCTTCTTTTTTCTCTACAAGCATTAATTTGTATTCATGAAAAGAACAAGGTAAACTCTCGCCGATAATAAAAACAAAAAGGATTGATTATGGAAAAACGTTGGCTAAAAAATTATCCGCAAAATGTGGCACAGGAAATTGATACGAAAAACTATACTTCCTTGCTTGATATGTTTGAAAATGCAGTGCGTAGCCACCCTGATCGTGCCGCTTATATTAATATGGGGCAAGTGCTAACTTTCCGTAAATTAGAAGAACGTAGCCGAGCTTTTGCCGCTTATTTACAAAATGAATTAAAACTTAATAAAGGCGATAGAGTGGCGTTAATGATGCCGAATTTATTGCAATATCCCATTGCGTTATTTGGGATTTTGCGAGCGGGTATGACAGTGGTTAATGTTAATCCCTTATATACCCCGAGAGAATTAGAACACCAATTACAAGATAGCGGTGCAACGGCGATTGTGATTGTTTCTAACTTTGCCTCAACGTTAGAGCAAGTGGTGTTTAATACCCAAGTTAAGCATGTTATTTTAACCCGAATGGGCGATCAACTTTCCTTTGGTAAGCGAACCTTAGTGAATTTTGTGGTGAAGTATGTAAAAAAACTAGTGCCTAAATATAAACTGCCTCACGCTGCAACCTTTAGAGAAGTGTTAAGCATTGGTAAACACCGTCAATATGTTAGACCTGATCTTGAACGCAACGATTTGGCATTTTTACAATATACAGGGGGAACAACAGGGGTAGCGAAAGGGGCAATGTTATCCCATGGTAATATTATTACCAATGTATTTCAATCCAAATGGTTTGCAGAGCCTTTTGTGGGCGACAATAAATTGAGCCGTAAAGCGGTTATTGCTTTACCCCTTTATCATATTTTTGCTTTAACTACCAACTGCCTATTATTTTTAGAGCTTGGTATTACTGGGGTGCTAATTACCAATCCACGTGATATTGATAGCTTTGTCAAAGAATTGCGTAAATATCCTATAGTGGCGATTACGGGCGTAAATACCCTGTTTAATGCCTTACTGAATAATGAAAGTTTTCGTGAACTAGATTTTTCCGCCCTTAAATTAACGGTTGGCGGCGGTATGTCGGTGCAACAAGCGGTTGCAACCCGTTGGCAACAAGTAACGGGGTGCAATATTATGGAGGGCTATGGTATGACCGAATGTTCGCCATTAATTGCCGCTTGTCCTATTAATATGACCAAACATAATGGCAGTATTGGCGTGCCTGTACCGAATACGGATATTAAAATTTTAAAAGACGATGGCACAGAAGCCGAATTAGGGGAAGCCGGGGAACTTTGGGTTAAAGGCGAACAAGTAATGCTAGGGTATTGGCAGCGTCCTAAAGCAACAGAAGAAGTGCTTAAAGAGGGTTGGATTGCCACTGGCGATATTGTGCTAATGGACGAACATTATCATTTACGCATTGTGGACCGCAAAAAAGATATGATCTTGGTGTCGGGCTTTAATGTTTATCCGAATGAAATTGAAGACGTGGTAATGCTTAATTATAAAGTGGCTGAAGTCGTGGCGATTGGTGTACCTCACGAAGTGTCAGGCGAAGTCGTTAAAATCTTTGTAGTGAAAAATGATGAAAGCCTCACACGAGATGAGTTGCGTAAACATTGTCGCCAACATTTAACAGGCTATAAAATTCCGAAAGAAATTGAATTTCGTAGTGAATTACCAAAATCAAATGTAGGAAAAATTTTACGTCGCGTATTGCGTGATGAAGAATTAGCTAAACATCGCCAAACAGACTAAACCAAGATGGCGAGGTAACTCGCCACCGTTTTTTCTTTTAAAATCATCGTATTTACATTATGTGCATAAAAGAATTACAAAACCCACCGCACTTTAAACTTATTGATAATGACCAACAATTAGCGGAAATTTGTGCCTTAGCTCAAACCAAAACCTTACTTGCATTGGATACAGAGTTTATTCGTGTGCGAAGCTATTACCCTAAATTAGGACTTATCCAACTCTATGACGGAGAACGATTAAGCCTGATTGATCCAAGCAAAATCAGCGATTTCTCGCCATTATTGGCATTATTTAATCACCCAAATATCCTCAAGGTACTGCACGCTTGTTCAGAGGATTTGGCAGTGTTTTATCATTATTTTAAGGTATTACCACAGCCCTTATGTGATACCCAAGTCATGGCAAAATTCTTAGATTTTCCGCAATCTACGGGCTTTGCTAATTTAGTGCAACATTATTTTTCTCTTGTATTAGACAAATCCCCCGCTCGCACAGATTGGTTAGCTAGACCATTGACGGAGACCCAGCTAAGTTATGCGGCGGCTGACGTATGGTATCTATTGCCCTTATATCAAAGAATGTGGCAAGATTTACAACAAACGCCTTGGCAATCCGCATTAACCAATGATTGTGAACAATTACTTGAAAAATGCCAAAAATTTGATGATCCTGACACCGCCTATATTGCCATATCAAATAGCTGGAAACTTTCCCCTCTTGAGCTAATGCGATTAAAATTATTAGCCAAATGGCGACAGCAAGAAGCGATAAAACGAGATCTCGCGGTAAATTTCGTGGTAAAGGGCGAACATCTCTGGTTACTGGCGAAATACAATCCCAAAAACATTTCCGCTTTGTTAGAATTAGGATTGACACATCAAGAAGTGCGTTTGCATGGCAAAACAATGTTAAAGTTATTAGACCAAGTCAAACATATTCCCGCACAGGATTATCCAGACAAAATAGTACGATTAGCCGAAGATCCACGCTATAAAGCTGGATTAAAACGGCTACAACAAAAGCTAAAGCAAATTACCCCAACAGATCTAAAACCTGAAGTAATTGCAAGTCGCCGAAGTTTAGAAAAACTGATGAAATGGCATTGGCATAAAACTCCGCAAGATAAATTACCCGAACTATTAAAAGGCTGGCGACAGCCTTTTGGCGAACAATTAATACAGGTGTTAGAGAGTAACTTAGAAAATAGGTAGGTTTTATAAATAAAGAGTATTTCGGAAAACGGCGAGGCTTTTCAGTCGCCGTTTATACTTAGCCTATTCTATTTTTAAAGAACAAATTTATTAATATTTATTTTCTAATGAATTAAAAATATCATGTAAATATTCTTGTTCTGGATCATTCAATAGAACTTTTGTTTTTTCTTTAATATAAAATAGTTCAAGATGCCCATGCTCATTATCAAAAGTTCTTACATCATCTATGATACAAAACAAACCAAACAGAGCTGTATCAGCAGTGAAAGATATAATTTTTTTTATCATTTCTTTGCTATTTTCATCTTGAGACTTGAAAAAATTAGACATTTCTACCAGATATTGTGGTGGTCTTCTTCCAGGGGGATCATTTAATAGTTTCAAAACACTATCACATGATCCTTTCACGATTAATTCATTTAATATATTAACGAATTCTAATTGTGTCATTTAATACTCCTATTTTTTAAAACTATGTGGATACATTCTTTTATTTAAGTTAATTAATTCTTTAATTTTAGAATTAGGGGCTTTTGTATATTTTCTTAGATCTTTAATATCTTTAGCTAATAATTCTCTTGGCGAGCCTGAATACTTGCCTTTTACAGTAGGAATTAATTTATGTTCTTCTACAGGAATAGCTATTGCTGGAGCAGTATTTCTATTATAATTAGGAATAACTTGATTGCCTGGGTGAGCTTGAACTACATGGTGAATATCTAATTGATCTCCAGAAATAGAACGTTTTTTTAAATCATTATATGTGCCAACTTCATATTTTTGCACAGGATTTTTACATCCTGCCAATCCAAACCAATCCACCCAATCCAACGGATTAGCCACATAACTATAAGGCGTTTCGCCACCCAATAAACCAATCGGGTCAGAACATAAATAGCATGCAGTTTCAGGATCGTAGTAGCGGAAGCGGTTGTAGGCTAAGCCACTTTCTACATCATAATATTGTCCTGCAAAAAGCAGTTGTGGGTCAAGAGGTTGTGTTTTGCCATATTGGCTAAAGGTTAAACCCCATAACGATTGAGTTTCGGCTTGCCATTGTAGTTTGAAGGCTATCAAAAAAACGGCGAGGCTTTTCAGTCGCCGTTTATATTTAGGTTATTTTATTTTTAAAGAACAAATTCATTAATACTTATTTTCTAATTACTATATTTAATGAGTTTATTTGTATCCGTCTTCTTCTGCTTTAGCTAAAAAATAGTCTTGTAAACATCCCTGAATATCTTCATTATTATATTTTAATATATATTCACCATCAGCATCCTTTATAAATGTTGTACCATCTATAGCTCCTAATATAGTAGAAGCGGTATCAATGATAACGGTCTTTAAAAAATTAAAAAAAACTTCTTTTTGTTCATTATTAAGGTTCAATAATATTTTTATCCAACATAGTAACTCCTTATTTATTCATTTCTGGATACATAGATTTGTTTAATTTTATTATTTCTCTAATTTTCGATTTTGGAATTTCTGGATATACTCTTTTTAATTTTTTTATATCTCTAGCAAGCAACTCTCTAGCGGATTTAATTTTTTGCCCAGTTTTAGGATTAATATTGCTTCTAGATACTACTCCAGTATTAGGTTTAGAAATGGTATGACCCACTTTAGGTACAAGAATAGCAGGTCCCGTATTAGGGTCATAATTTTTAACCAGTTTTTTCATTAGTGCTTTTTGACCGATATGATGAGCATCTAATTCTAACCCATGATTTTTTACAGAACTTCTAAGTTGTTGATATGAGCCAACATCCCATTTTTTTCCTTTACACCCTGCCAACCCAAACCAATCCACCCAATCCAACGGATTAGCCACATAACGATAAGGCGTATCCCCTCCTAATAAACCTATTGGATCAGAGTATAAATAATAAGTGTTTGTTTTATACTTTTAATAACAGAAGTGATTAGTATAAACTTTATGGCATAAAAAAACTCTTTGGTAATTTTTTATTTTTTATGAAGTAATCAATTAGCTCTTTTAAAGATGAATCTACATACGGAGATTGTAAAGGATAATTCATAATATCAGAAACTGGAATATCCTTAGTTATTTCTTCTGTCATATTAGAAATTTTTAAAAATGGATAAATTCCCCATCTATAATATAGTTCCTTATCTTCTTGAGTTAGT
This sequence comes from Volucribacter amazonae, assembly GCF_029783845.1. Lineage (NCBI taxonomy): Bacteria > Pseudomonadati > Pseudomonadota > Gammaproteobacteria > Pasteurellales > Pasteurellaceae > Volucribacter > Volucribacter amazonae. The sequence continues at coordinate 320,736 of NZ_LWID01000001.1, forward strand.
TTAAAATTAAGCTGCTTGCCAATAATTCTCCAATCACCTTCTAACTTTCTGTCAAATAATACATATGTATTAATAATTAAGGGCGGAAGTAACCTTTTTGATTTTAATATATCTTTTTCTTTGATATCAGGTTGTTCAGAAAAATAGTTAAAAATTTCAGCATAATGTCCCAATAAGCTTTTACATAATAATTTACCAAATCCATATTGATTATGATATTTAAAACAAAAAATATCACCAGAATTCAGAAAACGTCTCATTGTTCTAGGTTTTTTATTCCATCCCCATAGTTGTATATTAGTCATTTAACATTTTCTCCCATTTATATTTTGACTTGAAAGTGTTTGTAATTTCTCATTATATACATTCATAAAATGATTTTGTCTTTTAATATTTCTTGTTTTATTTTCAGTAGAAAAGGAATTATTTTTATTTCCTTTATTTGCTCCAGATATATTTTCTCCTCTACGTACTGTTTTAGTTCCATAGTACTCTATATATGCTTGTTCATAACCTCGAGCATTTCCATAGTTAATATTTGAATCTAAAGGTATCAATTTAGAGTTTTTAGGTAAACGACCACTTTTTATATGTTGATTTTCTCTGATAGGAATATTATTGGTAATGCCTATATAGTGTGGTTTAGTTTTATTATTTTCAAATAAACCGTAAACAGAATAGCCTTGAGTTAATTCATTTACTAATCCTAAAGGATCCCACAATCCAACGGATTAGCCACATAACTATAAGGTGTTTCCCCACCCAATAAACCAATGGGATCAGAACATAAATAGTAAGCGGTTTCAGGATCGTAGTAGCGGAAGCGATTGTAGTTAATCCCCAAATCCCCATAAAGATTGAGCTTCTACTTACCATTACTGTGGGATCAAGTAAGCCTAGTACTTTACCATTGGGCTGGGTAACTGCAAAGCTGGTGAATTACCCTATTTATTATTTAAAAATTTTTAAAGAACTAATTTATTGATTAATTAAAACCTATTCTAATATAGAATAGTTATTACATTATATTTTCTTCATAAAAGTCTATTATTATAGTTTATAACGTTCCGTTTTTTGCAAAATACAAGGTGATAATACCATTTTTAGACTAGCTAATTCAGTTTCCTTTGATAAAAAATATTTATCATCTTTAATATGTTGTATATTTACTGTGGAAAAGTCGGTGCCTATACCTAAATTTTTTATTTCTATATCATCAATTTTCCCAATTAAATGTAATATAATAACATTATAGTCTACTCCCCAAGTACCGTATTTAGGAATAAAATAAAGAGGTTTCTTTTTAATATGAATATAAATATGAGATAACCCATGATCGTATTCATCTAAATATATTTGGGGAATTGCAACTTCCGTTATAGGTTCACTTCCATAGAGTTTGTTTATAAAAGGGTTTTCAAAAATAATACTTTGTATGCCTAGAGTTTTCATAAATACCTTTATTATCAAATTTATTTTTTTATATATCTTGTCTGTTTAATTATTATTTTATGAAAATCACAGTCTTGATAAACCCAATAGTTCCAGTTATATGATAACCATTTTATAGATATACCTAGTATACCTTCATGATAAACTAAAGAATCTTCAGGCGGAATAACTAAAATAAGACCAGCTCTACGACCAGATAAAATTAAAAAACATAATTCTTTTTCCTTTTTATCAAACTCTGATAATATTACTTCAATATTTTGTTCATAGGGGTAACTTGCTGAAAATCTTATAATGCTCCCATATGATATATGGGATTTTTTATAATTACTTAGCTTTTTATAATCACTTTTATTTTTCATCTTTCTAAGAAAAATACCTTTTCTAATATAGATTAATTTTATATCTTTTTCAGGATATGAATTTTCTAAATAATCAATAACCCACTTGGTTTTTATAGCTGTACTTTTTTCAATTTCTGCTTCATTAGGAATTTCAAATAAAATTTTTCCTGATTTCTTGCCTGATATAACAATAAAACTAAACTTTCCTTTTTCATGATATGTTTGACTTAACATCATTTCTGTAAAGCTTTCGCCCTTGACCAAATTAGGGACTTTTAATATATTCCCATGTTTTAAGTTATATGGGTAATTAATTAATTTCATCATTATTTTATAAATATGGGGATACAAACTCTTCTACATTTAAATCGTCTGAATTATATAGTAGAAAATCATAAATATTAATATAAGTAATAAAATACATATAGTAATCATAGCCAAAATGTATTTCTATTTTTGAACTTTTCAATTTACACCATATTTTTTCTCTAAGAATATTTCGTAAGATAGGAATAATGTTCTTAACTTTTACTTGTCTATTTATATTCATTATATTTTTATCATATATTTCTATCTCGTTAAGATAGAAATTATCTATATTTAAATATTTACAGGTATTTATTATTATAAATATATATTTGTTTTCAACATTGAGATAGTTATTAATATTTTCTTCTGAGAAATCATAGAAACTCGTCCATTCATGATTTTTCTGATGAGAAAATATTTTGTAATTCTATATGAAAACATAGATTTAGCTCCAACTCTATTTAAATTTATATCATATATTATACTGTAAATTTTTTATATCTTGATTTTTAACGCTATTTACTGTTCTCCAAACTTAATTGTTATAGCCGTTTCAATTTAAAATAGACTATGTTGATACGCCTTGCTTACGACCACAACACAACATTGTCCAGCAAAGAACCATTGTTGGTCAATAGGTATTTTTATTATACAGGATAAAATTGCTCGCACAGCTTTATTTGTTTGTTGATAAGGGTTTTATGCCAACAACGAATAAGGATAAAAAAAACGGCCACAAAATTGCAGCCATTAATTAATTGATTGATTTATTTCATCTATTTTAACTAAACATTGCAGAAATAGACTCTTCGTTGCTGATTCTGCGGATTGCCTCTGCCAACATACCTGATAGGGTTAAGACTCTCACTTTATTTAACGCCTTAATTTCAGCGGAAAGTGGGATTGTATCGGTAACCACGATTTCATCTAAGGCTTCGCTGGCAATATTTTTCGCCGCTGAACCAGAGAATACCGCGTGGGTTGCATAGGCAAATACACGTTTCGCACCACGTTCTTTTAATGCCTCTGCAGCTTTAACCAGTGTTCCCCCTGTATCAATCATATCATCAACTAAGATACAATCTCTGCCTGCGACATCACCAATAATGTGCATAACTTGCGATACGTTGGCACGAGGACGGCGTTTATCAATAATTGCCATATCGGTATCATTGAGTAATTTCGCAATAGCCCTTGCTCGTACTACTCCACCAATATCTGGCGATACCACAATCGGGTTTTCTAAATCTGTTTTTTTCAGCATATCGTGAATTAATACTGGTGAACCAAAAACATTATCCACAGGTACGTCAAAGAAACCTTGAATTTGTTCTGCGTGTAAATCACAAGTAAGCACACGATCTACCCCTACGCTAGAGAGAAAATCTGCTACCACTTTGGCGGTAATAGGTACACGAGCAGAACGCACACGCCGATCTTGACGTGCATAACCAAAATAAGGAATAACTGCAGTAATACGCCCTGCGGAAGCTCGGCGTAAGGCATCAACCATTACGATTAATTCCATCAGGTTATCATTAGTAGGGGCACAAGTAGATTGAATAATAAAAACATCAGCACCACGCACGTTTTCATTAATTTGTACTTGAATTTCGCCATCGCTAAAGCGACCTACTGTGGCATCACCAATAGAAATATAAAGGCGTTCAGAAATTCGTTTGGCAAGTTCTGGCGTTGCATTACCTGCAAAAAGTTTTATGTCGGGCATTGTTTGACCTCAAATGTGAGTAAGTTTAGGATTGCGAGCAATCCGAGAAAGTAACGTTAAATATCATTTAATTTATATTGTAAAGGGGAACGATTAACCCCTTTTGCGATAAAACCTTGATATTGTTTTGGTTTTATATTAAAAATCGCTTGTGCCTGTTGTTCTTGCTCAAACTCAGCAAAAACACAAGCCCCTGTACCTGTTAAACGTGCGGGTGCATATTGTAACAACCAGTTTAGCAGTTCTTCAACCTCAGGATAATGATTTAGCACAATTTTTTCACAATCATTATGAAATGGTTCTTTAAGTAATTGGGGCAATGTAAGTTTTGGGGTATTTCTTGGCAAATTTGCATCAGAAAATATTTTTGCGGTAGAAATCGTCACATGGGGTTTTAACACCAAATACCATTTTTCTTGCGGTAAGCAATCGGTAAGTTGTTCCCCAACACCTTCAGCAAAGGCGGCATGCCCATGAATAAAAATCGGTATATCAGCGCCTAATTGTAAACCTATGCTAGCCAATTCACTGGGTTTAAAATTAATTCCCCATAATTTATTTAATACCAATAATGTTGTCGCTGCATTTGATGAGCCACCACCAATCCCACCGCCCATAGGTAAAATTTTATCTAAGTGAATTTTAGCACCTTTTTGACAGCCACTGAATTTTTGTAATAGTTTAGCCGCTCGATAAATTAAATTATCTTGAATGGGAAGATTTGCCAAAGAAGGGGAAAGCACTATTTGGTTGCTCTGTGCTAAACAATCAATGGTTAGCCAATCACCATAATCAAGGAATTGAAAGAGAGTTTGCAATTCATGATAACCATCAGGACGTTTACCATTGATATATAAAAATAAATTGAGTTTAGCGGGGGAAGGAAACCGATTGCTCGGATTTCCTGATAAAAGTGCGGTGGAAAATCGGTAAGTTTTCATTAATAAATCCAATTATCTACACGAATTTTCAAGGTTTTATCTTGGTTTTTAATTACAATATCTTTTGGTAAAGCTGGGGTTTCTTGGCTGTGATAGCTTAAATAGTCCACTGTCCAAGAGTCAGTTGGCTGAACATAATCAAAATGTGTCAATAAATGATTTTCGCCCACATAATAAGGTTGAGCTAAATCAGGTTGCCCTTTTAACCAATCGCTAAATTGGGCTAGCGGAAAATCCATACCTATTATTTCCCGCAATAATTGTTGGGCATCTTGAGCATTATGCTGATTACCTCGGTTATCTGAAATGCTCATACCCTGTGGGGTCATAACGATTGATAAGGTTGTGCTGGTTAGCATTGATGAAAGTTGTAATTGATAGGATTGTGGGTTTTGGTAACGCCAATCAAAACGACTAGAAAAACGATCATTAGCACTTATATAGCCTAACTGCCCATTCGCTGCATAAGAGCGAATTTGTTGGATTTTTTGTAAATGAGCAAGCCAAGTTGGGTCTTGTGGATCAATATAACGAACCTCTGATGGACGTTCATCAGTTACTGAGCAAGCCACGATTAATATACTCAAGCTAATAATAACAAGACGTTTTAAACTTGGGATAATTTTTAACATATTAGTACCAATTCAAATTTTAAGTCCGTATTTTACGAAGTTAGAAAAGGTTAGTAAAGCGATTTATAGTTCAGGATTAATCCGAATAACTAATTGATTTATGTGTGGCGATTGCTGTTGTATTAATGCTAATAATGCAGGTTGTTTAAATAATAAGGCTTGGCGGACACTGGCATTTTTCGCCTCTAAGCAAAGTTGATTGCTTTGGATATTGGCAATACGAAATTGATAACGGAATTGCACAGGAAGCAGACTTTGCAACTGTTGGTTAAGTTGTGATAGAAAAAGTCCTCGTTGCATAATTTGGCTTAGGCTTGAATTTGCCAGAACGCCTTTGATATTCATCATTTTTTTATTACGCATTACTTGATTTTCCTTCGCTAAACCCTATGTTAAGGTAGGCATTATAATGAATTTCCGTTATAATGGGCAAAATTTTTGGGAAGAATATTGTGAACATTACAGGGAATAAGAAAAAAAATACATTTTGGCCACATTTACTGTTAGGTATGTTGGCACTTTTTTTATTGCCTGCAAGTCAAGATTTTGAGCAAGTTAAAGAGAATTTAGAAACAAATTATCAATCTTTACAGCAAATAGAACAAAATAAAATTGATATAACGGTTATTCAACCCTGTTGTTTTACCATTGATTTTGTTGCTTTACTGGATTTCCCAAAATTTTCGTCAAACCTACCGCACTTTTATACTCAAATTGTTGTGCGTCAACGTCCTATCCGAGCAGGTCCTGCGGTTTAAGTCTATTACGTTATATATTTGTCTGTGCTTATTTATTTGCTAAATAAGTCTTTTTTAATTTTTAAGAAAAATAAAGAGATATTATGTTTTCAACTATTGTAACTAAAGTTTTTGGTAGTCGTAATGACCGTATTTTACGCCGTTTAAATAAACGGGTTGCACAAATTAATAAATTAGAGCCTGAATATGAGGCGATGACTGATGAACAGCTACAAGGCAAAACCGCAGAGTTTCGTCAGCGTTTAACTCAAGGGGAAAAACTTGAAGATTTAATTCCTGAAGCCTTTGCTACGGTGCGTGAAGCAAGTAAGCGTGTGTTAGGCATGCGTCCCTTTGATGTACAACTTATCGGGGGAATGGTGCTTAATGATCGTTGTATTGCGGAAATGCGTACTGGTGAGGGCAAAACCTTAACCGCAACCCTACCTTGTTATTTAAATGCCTTGAGTGGCAAAGGGGTGCATGTGGTTACCGTTAATGATTATTTGGCACGCCGAGATGCGGAAACCAATCGCCCGTTATTTGAATTTTTAGGTATGACGGTTGCTGTCAATGTGCCGGGAATGTTGCCACAAGAAAAGCGTGCTGCTTATGCCGCAGATATTACTTATGCCACCAATAGCGAATTAGGCTTTGATTATTTAAGAGATAATCTGGCTCATTCAGCACAAGAGCGTTTCCAGCGTCCCTTGCATTATGCTTTAGTGGACGAAGTGGATTCCATTTTAATTGATGAAGCGCGTACCCCTTTGATTATTTCAGGGCAAGCAGAAGACAGTTCGGAGCTTTATGTCGCCATTGATAAATTAATTCCTAAATTGATTTTACAAGAAAAAGAAGATAGCGATGAATATCAAGGCGATGGCGATTACACCGTTGATTTAAAAAATAAACAAGCCTATTTAACCGAACGAGGACAAATAAAAATTGAAAAATTATTGGCTGAATTAGGTTTAATGAACGAAGACGAATCTTTATATTCGCCTTCAAAAATTTCTTTATTGCACCACGTTTATGCAGCATTGCGCGCTCACGCCTTATTTGAACGCAATGTGGATTATATTGTGAAAGATGGCGAAGTGGTCATTGTTGATGAACATACAGGGCGTACTATGGCAGGACGCCGTTGGTCTGATGGTTTACACCAAGCCATTGAGGCAAAAGAGGGCGTGAAAATCCAAAGCGAGAACCAAACTGTCGCCTCTATCACTTATCAAAATTATTTCCGTTTATATGAAAAATTAGCAGGTATGACAGGAACAGCGGATACCGAAGCCTTTGAATTTCAACAAATTTATGGTTTAGAAACCGTTGTTATTCCAACCAATCGTCCTATGATTCGTGATGACCGCACTGATTTAATGTTTGAAAATGAAGCCTATAAATTTGAGGCCATTATTAAAGACATTAAGGATTGCGTGGCACGCAATCAACCTGTATTAGTGGGAACGATTTCCATTGAAAAATCTGAATTATTGTCTTTAGCCTTAACCAAAGCAGGCATTAAACATAGCGTATTAAATGCGAAATTCCATGCACAAGAAGCAGAAATTGTGGCGAATGCCGGTTACCCTGGTGCAGTAACCATTGCCACCAATATGGCAGGACGCGGAACGGATATTGTGTTGGGCGGAAGTTGGAAAGCGGAAGTGGAAAAATTAGACAATCCAACTCAAGCACAAATTGATGAAATTAAAGCCGCTTGGCAAAAACGTCATGATATTGTAATGGCTGCAGGCGGGCTACATATTATCGGCACCGAACGCCACGAATCACGCCGTATTGATAACCAGTTGCGAGGACGTTCAGGACGTCAAGGCGACCCCGGTTCATCACGTTTTTACCTTTCTTTGGAAGACGCATTAATGCGGATTTATCTCAATGAAGGTAAATTAAATATGATGAAAAAAGCCTTTACCGAGCCGGGTGAGGCAATGGAGTCTAAGCTATTAGCCAAGGTAATCGCCTCGGCACAAGCAAAAGTAGAAGCCCATAACTTTGATGGACGAAAAAACTTATTACAATTTGACGATGTCGCTAATGATCAACGTCATGCCATTTATAACCAACGTAATTATTTATTGGATAATGAAGATATTTCCGAAACCATTGATGTTATACGAAGTGATGTCTTCAATGCGGTTATCGATCAATATATTCCGCCACAATCCTTGGAAGAAATGTGGGATATTCCTGCATTAGAACAACGTTTAAAAACAGATTTTGCCTTGGATTTACCTATTCAACAATGGCTAGAAGAAGATAACCATTTGCACGAGGAAACCTTGCGTGAACGTATTTTACAATATGCCGTAGAAGAATATAAACGTAAGGAAGAGCTTGTTGGTGCGGACACCATGCGTAATTTTGAAAAAGGCGTGATGTTACAACTGCTAGATGAACTCTGGAAAGATCACTTGTCCGCAATGGATCATTTACGCAAAGGTATTCATTTGCGTGGTTATGCCCAAAAAGATCCAAAACAAGAATATAAAAAAGAATCTTTCCAAATGTTTACTGAAATGCTTGATGCCTTAAAATTAGGGGTTATTAGTACCTTAAGCAAGGTTCAAGTGCGTAGCCAAGAGGAAATTGAGGCTGCCGAGCGTGCCAGAATTGCTGCCGCACAACGAGAGGCGGATAATATTCAACTACATGCTAATGGAGAGCAACGCAATGACACAGAACGACAGCAAGCGAATCGTAAAATCGGACGCAATGAACCTTGTCCATGTGGCTCGGGCAAGAAATATAAGCATTGTCATGGTAGCCGAGTAAAAGGCTAGTACCCTAAAGTGCGGTAGATTTTTAAAAAATTTTTTAAAATCTCACCGCACTTTTTTATCAGTTGTTATAACCCTTTGGAGAAACCCAAATAATGAAAAAACCCTTAATTAAGGTAGCGGTAGGGATTATTCGTAATGAATTTAAACAAATTTATTTAACCCAACGTTTAGAAGGGCAAGATTTTGCTCAAGCATTAGAATTTCCAGGTGGCAAAGTGGATCCCGGAGAAACCCCCGAACAAGCCTTAAAGCGAGAATTAGAGGAAGAAGTGGGAATTCATGTGCTATCCGCTTATCCTTATGAAAAATTTTGTTTTGAATACCCAACCAAATTCATTGAGTTTTACTTCTATTTGGTAGAAGAATGGGTAAATGAACCCTTTGGACGAGAAGGGCAAGAGGGATTATGGGTGGCACAAAATGAATTAGACGCAAGCCAATTTCCGCCTGCTAATGCTCAAATTATACAGCGTTTATTAATGGAAATGCGATAATTTATTAGGCAATTTTATATAGTCGTTTCAATTTAAAATAAGACAAGGCAGTACAGCAAAATATACCAATGCTGTATTATTTTAAAATGGGGCGACTGTAACAAGTTTTAATAAGCATTTGGCATAGATTAATCTGACAGCCACCCTAGTTTTTATGTCACAAGGTACTATCAGATTAAATTTATCTCACTAAATGACTTTTACCAAGATCTCCTCGCCAAGTTTTTGCGGGATTAATTTTCCTACGGCAATCAATTCAATCCCCGCTTGTTGAGCAAGCTGAGATACTTCACGTTCAGCTTGTGGCGTTACCGCAATAAGTAAGCCACCTGATGTCTGCGGATCGCATAAAATAGCTTTTTGCTGTGGCGACAACGCACTAACTTTATGCCCATAACTGGCAAAATTACGCTCTGTTCCCCCAGGAATACAACCTTTCTCAATATAATAAGGCACACCTGCTAAGGTTTTAATCTGCTGGAATTGTACTTCTGCTTGTAAATGCGATCCCTCGCACATTTCCACTAAATGTCCCAATAAGCCAAAACCCGTTACGTCGGTCATGGCAGTAACCCCTTCAATGTCAGCAAATTTTGCCCCAATACTGTTAATTTGGCACATGGTTTCTGTGGCAAGATTTTTATGCTCGGCTTTTAACTTTCCTTTTTTCTCTGCGGTGGTTAAAATGCCAATTCCCAAAGGTTTGGTTAAGTACAGCTGACAACCTGCTTGTGCTGAACTATTTTTTTTCACTTTATGACTATCAATCACACCCGTAACCGCTAAGCCAAAAATAGGTTCAGGGGCATCAATGGAATGACCACCTGCAAGGGCAATTCCTGCTTGTTGGCAAGCAAAACGCCCGCCCTCCACTATACGTTGAGCAACCTCAGCAGGTAATAATTTGATAGGAAAACCCAAAATAGCAATCGCCATAATTGGTTTGCCCCCCATAGCAAATATATCGCTAATGGCATTGGTGGCGGCTATTCGTCCAAAATTAAATGCATCATCAACAATGGGCATAAAAAAATCGGTGGTACTAATAATCGCCGTACCATTACCTAGATCATACACCGCCGCATCATCTTTGGTTTCATTTCCCACCAATAAATTAGGATCAACAAACTTATCCAAATGGCTATGCAAAATGGTTTCCAATACTTTCGGCGATATTTTACAACCACAACCTGCACCATGGCTATATTGAGTTAATCGCACTAAATCCGTTACGGTTGAGTTTAATTCCTGCACTAATTCTTGTTCGTTCATATTAGCTCCTTGTTACAAGTTTCTTTGGTAGCTTACTCCTTTTCTGACACAATAGATATAAAAAAACGGTGAAAATTCACCGTTTTTCTTATTCATCACAAAAGAGAATTATTCAACCACTAATGTACGGCAAGTATTAGTACCACCAACCGCTAATTCATCACCTTGGGTTAATAACACAAGATCGCCCGCCACAAGGAAACCTTTATCTTTTAAGATTTGTACAGCGGCTTTAGCCCCTTCAACGGTACGGCTGATTTCATCGCAATATACTGGCGTTACCCCACGATACAATGCACATTGATTTAAAGCCTCTTGATTACGAGATAAAGCAAAAATCGGTAATCCTGAGCTAATTCTTGACATTAAACGAGCGGTTTGTCCTGAACTGGTCATGGCAATAATGGCAGCCACCCCTTCCATATGGTTTGCTGCATACATTGCAGACATTGCCACAGATTCTTCAATAGAGGTAAATTTAACGTCCATACGGTGGCGAGAAATATTAATACTAGGCATTTTCTCTGCCCCTAAACAAACACGAGCCATTGCTGCTACGGTTTCCGCTGGATATTGTCCTGCCGCAGTTTCTGCCGATAACATTACCGCATCTGTACCGTCTAATACTGCATTAGCAACATCCATCACTTCCGCACGAGTTGGCATAGGATTGCTAATCATACTTTCCATCATTTGTGTTGCCGTAATAACCACACGATTTAATTTGCGTGAACGGCGAATTAATTTTTTCTGTACACCCACTAATTCAGGATCGCCAATCTCAACACCTAAATCACCACGAGCGACCATAATCACATCAGAAGCAAGAATAATATCGTCCATGGCTTCGTCCGTTGCCACCGCTTCTGCACGCTCTACTTTCGCCACAATTTTCGCTTTCAAACCCGCCGCTTCAGCTAATTCACGAGCATAATTTAAATCAGCACTTGAACGAGGGAAAGAAACAGCAAGATAATCTACCCCAATTCTTGCGGCAGTTTTAATATCTTCTTTATCTTTTTCAGTCAAAGCATCAGCAGATAAACCACCGCCTAATTTATTGATACCTTTATTATTTGATAAAGGGCCACCCACAGTCACTTCGGTAAAGACTTTGCTCCCCTCAGTAGATAACACTTTTAATTGTACACGACCGTCATCTAATAAAAGAATATCGCCCGGCACAACATCTTGTGGCAAGGTTTTATAATCTAAACCTACTGCCTCTTGTGTTCCCTCACCTTTCGGTAAATCTGCATCTAATACAAATTTATCACCAATATTTAAGAAGATTTTACCATCTTTAAAAGTAGATACACGAATTTTAGGTCCTTGCAAATCGCCTAAAATCGCCACATGGCGACCTAATTTTTTGGCAATTTCACGCACTTTCTCTGCACGCTCAATATGATCTTCTGGCGAACCATGAGAAAAATTCATACGAACCACATTTGCCCCTGCGGCAATAATTTTTTCTAAATTATTACCACGATCGGTAGCAGGTCCCATTGTACATACAATTTTCGTTCTTCTTAGTCTTCTAGACATGAAATACTCCGTAAATATTTAATCAAATCTGACACATTAATCTTATAAAAAAATCGTTATAGCCCACGAATTGCACAAAACATTATCGCTAAGCTAGAAAAAAGTTCGGCTATTATACGCTTAAATCAAAATTAGATCGAGATCACTATTTGCAAATTTGCTAGCTTAATACATAATATAAAGTAAAAAACTAACAAATTATCCCGTTAAAATCAGCTTAATTAGACAATAAAAACTGGATCAAACAATGCTTTAAAATGGTAAATGCATTTTGAAAGCGCAGAGAAATCTAAAATTATTTCAATAAATTGCCAACACACTCTTTCCCCAAATAGCCATTTTCTTTACCAGTGTAAAAATAAATTACCAAAAAATAAAAGCCTTTAATCATAAGCAAAAAAATTTCAAAACACACCGCACTTCTTATCAAACACCTTCCTTAACGATAAATATCCTCATTATCCTTGCGGGTTTTTAATAAACGTAAGATCCAAACATATTGTTCTGGGGTTGGGGTAACAAAAGATTCAATTTCTTGGTTCATCGCGCGGGCGGATTGTTCGGGATCATCGCTTAATGCCATAGCGGGGTGAATTTCTATTTCATATTTGCCACGATGTGCTTTATAGCGTGGGAACATAGGGATTACCACTGCTTTGGCTAATTTTGCCATTTTATTTAAACCCGGCAAGGTGGCTTTATAGGTGGCAAAAAAATCCGCATAAACGCTGAGTTCTGAGCCATAATCTTCATCAGGTAGGTAATAGCCCATATTGCCTTGTTTTACTGAAAGTAAAAAAGGTTTTATGCCGTTTTGTCTGGCGTGCATTTTGCCACCAAAACGCTCTCGAGTAATTGTCCATAGCCAATCCACCAATGGATTGCGATGCGGATTATACATGGCGGTCATTGGCATACCATGGGTATGCAATATAATCCCTGAGGCATCAATCGCCCAGCCATGCGGTACTAAAAGAATGATATTTTTTCCCTCTGCTTTGGCTTGATGAATATGCTCTAAACCAATAAACTCGCTACGTTGATTAAGATGCTGTTGAGAACGTAAAGCAATTTCACCTATGCCTAGCATAACTTGGCTAGTAATCACAAACATTTCATCAATCACTTGTTCACGCTGTTGTGCTGTCCATTGCGGAAAACAATATTGCAAATTTACTCTGGCACGATGACGCTGTTTTTTGGCTTTATGAGCAATAATTAAGCCGATTTTTCTGGCAAATTTATCACGCCAACGAAAAGGGATAAAGGCGAGAATAAACAAGAAAAAAATGCCGAGCCAAATACCCCAATATTTGGGTAATAGAAATGACCATAAAAATTTTGGATCGTAGCCTACTCTGGCGGTTAAACGGATATGTTGTTCATTCTTCATTTATTAACTAAACCAACCTTGTTCATAAATCATTTTACTTGCCATAATCAAGGACATTACGACAACCATAGGGCGAATTAATTTTTTGCCTTTGCTTAATACCATTTTTGCCCCCATATTCGCCCCAATAAACTGTCCTAGCATCATAATCAATCCCAATGACCAAACAATATGTCCGCCAAGGATAAAGAATAATAATGAGGCAAAATTAGAGGTAAAATTCAGCACTTTAGCGTGAGCAGTAGCTTTGGTTAAATTAAAACCAAGTAAGCCCACAAAGGCAAGGCTAAAGAAAGATCCTGTTCCCGGTCCAAAAAAACCGTCATAAAATCCAATCCCTAAACCCGCTGTTAAGGCAAAGCCTAAATAAGATACCCGTTGTTGGCGATCTAGTTCGCCTAATTGGGGGCTAAATAAAAAATATAAGCCAATAATGATGATCAGTATCGGAAGAATATTTTTTAACAGCGAGGCATCAAGGTTTTGAATTAAGATTGTGCCAATCACTGCACCTATAAAGGTAAAAGCAATCAGTATTCCCACTTCACGCAATTTGACCGCACGCTGACGAATAAAATATAAACTTGCCGAAAATGAACCGCCACAGGCTTGTAATTTATTTGTCCCTAAAGCTAACGCAGGCGAAAGCCCAATAGACATTAACACAGGGATTGTAATTAAGCCTCCACCGCCTGCAATAGCATCAATAAAGCCTGCTAGCATTGCAACGGCAAACAGTAATAACAGTATTTCAATACTTATTTCCATTGCTTATTCTAACCATTCACTACGATTAGGAGCTGATCTAATCTGTTGACATAAAATAGGCTCTGGCGGTATGGTTTTCGGCTTGGCAGGTGTGGCTGAGGGTTTTGCAGGCTCAAACCAAGAGTACAATTCAGCTCCACAACCTTCTCCCACTGGGACAGGAGCTTGATTTTCACAATAAGTCGCTCCTTTAGGACAAGTTAAACGTACATGAAAATGGGAATCATGCCCAAACCAAGGACGAATTTTTTGTAACCAACGCCGATCGCCTTGTGCGGTTTGGCACAGCTTCACTTTAATGGCTGGATTAACAAAAATACGGCTCACCTGCGGATCTTGAGCGGCAAGTTGGATCAGTTTACGATGATTGTCATTCCAAACCCTATCATCAACCCGTTGTGCCTTGCGATTAACCACTAATAAGCCTTTTCCATCAGAATTTAACGCATCTTTCGCCGACATTTTTCCCATACGCAACCAAATATCCGCATCAAGCCCCATTTGGTGGCTCGCATGCCCTGTTAAAAAGCGTCCACCACCCGGCATAGCAATATCGCCAACCAACATTTCGGGTAAACCTGCTTGTTTAACTTTTTTACCTAAACGTTGCAAATACGCAATCATATCTGGGTGTCCATAATAACGGTTACGATTGAGGCGAATCACTTGATAGCCCTCGCCCTCAGAAGGAAGTGCCTCTGCACCGATTAAACAGCCATTAGAATAACCACCAATCGGTTGAGGATCACCCGGAATCGGACGTTTTACTTTTTGCCAATCCTGTGGCGAGGCTTGCGAATTTAATGGCATAAAAAACAGCGATAAGCCCAATATTGCCCAAAGGCTTACCCACAGATTCTTTGTCATACTTGTTCCTTTATCTTTAATCCGCCATTATTTGCACTGTGCTTTAAAACGCAATAAATGATCCAATAGTACGATCGCAACCATTGCTTCAGCGATAGGTACGGCACGAATTCCAACACAAGGATCATGCCGTCCTTTAGTAATTACTTCCACTTCTTCCCCTTGTAAATTTAAGGTTTTACCTGCAATAGTAATACTGGAAGTGGGTTTTAATGCAATAGTCGCGATAATAGGTTGCCCTGAACTAATGCCCCCTAAAATACCGCCTGCATGATTAGAGCAAAAGCCCTGTTTATTCATTTCATCACGATGCTCCGTACCTTTTTGACTCACTACCGCAAAGCCATCGCCAATTTCCACGCCTTTAACAGCATTAATGCCCATTAAGGCATGAGCAAGATCCGCATCTAAACGATCAAAGACTGGTTCACCTAATCCTGCTGGTACATTTTCTGCGATAACGGTTAATTTTGCCCCTACAGAATTTCCCTCTTTTTTAAGCTGGCGGATTAATTCATCAAATTTTTCCACCGCACTTTGATCAGGACAGAAGAAAGGATTGCTATTAACCTGTTGCCAGTCTATTTCCTCTATTTTCTGTGGTGCAATTTCAATATTACCTATTTGTGCTAAAAAACCTCGCACTTCAATACCAAATTGTTCGCGTAGATATTTTTTAGCAATAGCACCTGCTGCCACACGCATGGCGGTTTCTCTCGCCGAAGAACGTCCACCACCACGATAATCACGAATACCGTATTTTTGTTGATAGGTAAAATCCGCATGCCCCGGGCGAAAACGATCCTTAATCTCGTTATAATCTTGCGAACGTTGATCGCCATTTTTAATTAATAAACCGATACTGGTGCCAGTCGTTTTCCCCTCAAACACGCCTGATAAAATTTGTACTTGATCCTCTTCTCGGCGTGCCGTGGTATAGCGTGATGTCCCCGGTTTACGGCGATCCAGATCAGGCTGAATATCTTGCTCTGACAATGCCATATTGGGCGGTACACCGTCCACAATACAACCTAACGCAATCCCATGAGATTCGCCAAAAGTGGTTACTCTAAAAAGTTGTCCTATACTATTTCCTGCCATAATTGTTCCTTATTGTTTAAATAATTGATGCGGTTGGCTATCCTCTGATAATTCTTGATTACGAATATTAACATTGAGCTGATTAAATGCAATCTCAATATGATTAAGGTTAAATAATTGATTAATGCGGTAATTCAAGAAATTCGTCATTGGTACGCGATCATCAATAGTTGGTACATGTACCAATAATTCATATTCTAAACCATGTTCGCCAAAATTTAAGAAATTCACTTGTGGCTCTGGCGTTTCTAATACTTTCGGTGCTTCTTTAGCGGATTGTAACAAGAGTTTATGTACAAGATCCAAATCTGACCCATAAGCCACACTTAAATGCACTACCAATCTTGTCATACTGTTTGATAATGTCCAGTTAATAAAACGTTCTGTAACAAAAGATTGGTTAGGTAATACCACGTCTTTATCATCAGAATCAAGCAAGGTGGTTGAACGCAAACGAATTTTGGTGACTACGCCCGTAAATTGCCCTACGGTAACTTTATCGCCAACCCGAATAGGGCGTTCAAATAACAGAATAATCCCAGACACAAAACTGCCGAAAATTTCCCTTACACCAAAACCCAGCCCCACAGAAAGTGCGGTAAATAACCATTGTAATTTATTCCAAGATAAACCAAGGTTAGTAAACGACCAAATTAAGCCGATCACAATAATACAATAGCTTAATAATGACGTGATCGTATGCGGTGTTCCCTGCGAAAAACGACTACGAGAGAAAATTAACACTTCCAAGATCCCTTTTAAATTGCGTACTAACATATACATTGCTAGCAACACAAGCATCGCACGCATTAAATTTAATAAGGTTATGGAATTGGCAACCGTCCCTTTGGCGGTGGTTTCAATGCTTTCCCATAAAATCACGCCGTCTAAATAATAAGCCACACTGAATAGATCCGACCATACGGCATAAAAGGCTAAAATTAATACCACCCAAGCAATTAAATCTGCCATACGGAAAATTTGTTGATTGACGGTGGCAATTTTAATGCTTTTTTCCGCCACATCTGCTTCTGTAATGGCTTTGTCTTCGCCCACTTCTAATTGCTGACGAATATCCTCACGCCGTTTTTGTAAACGCCGATATGCCATACGTCTTGAAGACACTGATAAAAAGCGGTAAACAATTTGTCGCCCAAAAATCCAAATGACCACCACCATATAGCTTTCAAATAAATATTTAATCAGCTCAACCGCCGTATAATAATACCCCAACACCACCAAAACAATTAAGCTACTTGGCGTTAAAAATAGCACGATTTTAACTAAGCGTAATAACTTGGTGCTACGAATTTCGCCTGTTTCTGTTACGGTATTTTCATAACGATTAATGGCTTTTGTTAGAAGTGGTAAAATCACAAATTGGCAGAGAATTAATGCCACAATTAGCATAACCTGCCCGATCACATCGCGGCTAAAATCAATTTGTTGTAAATAAGAGAAAATAAAAGATCCGAAAATTAATGAAATCACTAAAATGGATTTTTTAATGACAATACGGAAAATTTCATTACTGCCTTGTGGCATACCAAAATGGCGATAGGCTAAACCGTTTGGACGCAATAAGGAGAGAATTGTAGCAAAAAACAACCAATACCCCGCCAAAAAACATGCCCATTTCCAACCTTCATATAAATTCTGAAAAATCACATAAGTAGCTAAGCTCGCCAGCGAAACAAAAATAAGGGTACTCGGCAAGGCTAGAATAACCGTCCAAAACAAAGCTTCTGGGGTATGCCAATGGCTATCTCGCTTTAAGGTATTTACTTGTTCCGCTAAACTGGTAAGGCGTTTTTTAATGCTTGGTTTTTTATAAATAATCAGGCTATAACCTGCTAAAGCAATCAAAATAAACAAACCAAGGGGAATAATATTCTGCGTTAAGCTGGCAAGATTAATATGCCTTGCCAGCTCGCCAATCTCCGCAATCGCAAGGCGTGGAAAAGATTCTAACCAATCAAGATCAATACGATTGTTACTAGCAACCCAAAAACTTTGTTGGCGTAATTTACTCTGTAAAGTATCGCTAATAGATAAAACTTCTTGTTGGTTTAATTCAATAGTAATGGCTAAATTTAGTTGGTTATTCAATAACTTAATTAAATCATTCAGAATTTTATAACGTTCTTGTAAAATTTTTTCCAATTCTGACCGCACTTTTTCATCAAATTGCGTTTTGTACGTTTGTTCTAACTCGGCAATATAACTATTGGTATTATAAATATGCTCACGAATTTCGGTGGTATCAAAAATCTGCACCCGTAACTCACCAATGGTTTTAGACAAACCTTTAATCATTTGATCTTGGGGTAAGGCTTGTTTTTGTTTATTAATAATTCTTGATAGCACTAATGTCCCTTGCAAGGCACTAATTTGTTCTTCAATATTGCGTTGCATTTGGCGTAAATTATCCAACACATTGGTAATGCGTAAATCGTCTTGCGATAAGGCATTCATTTGTGCAGTATTTTGTAACAAAATCTGGGAAAAACGGGTATTTAACGCAAGCTCTTGCACAATCACAGGATTATCAGCATTAGTATTTTGCTCTAATTCAGTAGCTTGTTGCACCTGTTTACGGGATTCTTGCAAATGTTTGGCATTAATGGCTTGTTGTAAATTGGCTAATTGTGCTTGTAGCTGTTGTAAAGCTAGGGTATCTTCTTCGCTTTGAGATTCATATAATACCGTTAAACTATCGTGTCCACGTAATAACATTTGATGATAACGGTTGCTTAACTCGATCAATTCTTGCTCAAGTTCTAAGCGATTACGTAAGGCTTCCGTTTGCGGGCTGCTATCAGACGGAGAAAGATTTAATAGCTTACTATTAATCTCTTGACTTCGCACAAGGTTATCTTTTAATGCCATTTGCGAACGCTCTGGTACAGTGCTTTGCGACACCACCGTAGCATTGACTTCCGCTAAATCACTTTGTGCCTCTTGCACTTTTTGAAAAGTGTTTTCTAATTGGCTTTGTAAATTGGTTAAAGACTGGCTTTCCAATTCTTCAACAGATTGCACCGCACTTTGTTGCCGTAGCTGGCGTAATTTATTTTGGCTTTCCGCTAATAATTTACCTGCATTGGCAATCTCGTTTTCTAAACGTTCATTCGCCTGTTTTTGTTGATTAATTTTGCTGACTAATGATACCGCTTCTTCTAAATTTTGCACCATTAGCTTATGCTCTGCCGAACTGCTATTATCCGCTTTGGCGCCCTCTAATTGAGTGCGGAGATCTTCTAAACTCGGTACGGCTGCCTGTACACAGGTAACAATACCCAATAACAACATAATATAAACGCCAATACGCCGTAATTTCATAAATTATTCTTTATCCCATATCTTAGCTAATTGTTGTTGTAATTCATAACGCGAAACCTTAATCCCTGATTGTGCTTGCTCTGGCAAAGGAAAATACCCAATAGGTTGTTTAAATTTTTCCAGTTTATTGGACAACCAATGGGTCAATTTATTCACGTCCTTTTGGGTAAATCCCTGAGAAAATTCCACCATCGCCACAGGGCGTTGCCCAAACTCAGGATCATTCACAGCAAGCACTACCGCTTGCTTTAAATGTTCATATTGCAATAAAATCTTTTCAACTTCTTCAGGTTGAATATTCTCTCCCCCTGAAATAAACATATTATCCAATCGCCCTGCAATCACTAATTCATTGTCTTGCCAATATCCTCGATCTTTGGTTTGTAACCAACCTTGTTGATTACATAACGGCGTAAGCTGCCCATTCTGCCAATAGCCCAAGCCTAAGCCTGCACCACGCAACCAAATTTCGCCATTTACCAAACAATATTCTCGCCCAGCTAAGGCTTGCCCTACTCCAGCTTTGCTATCATAAGGTTTCGCAAATACCGTGGACGCCATTTCTGTCATACCATAACCACAATAGCAAGAAAAGCCTTGCTGTTCCGCTTGTTCTACCAAATTAAGCGGAATATGGCTACCGCCCAGTAAAATATGTTGTTTTTGTTGAGATTGAATGGGATTATCCGCTAAATAGGCCAACCAACGTTGTAATTGAGTAGGGACTAAAGAAAGATGCGTGGCTTGTGTCATAGCAACATAAAGATTATCGCCCACTAACTGCAATCTTGCCCCTGTCAATAACCAACGCCAAACAATGCCTTGCCCTGAAACGTGAAATAAAGGCAAAGAAAGTAACCAACAATGCTCCGCTTGAAACCTCATTAACTGGCAGACCCCCTGAGCATTAGCCAGATGATCCGCCATACGATGCGCAACCGCCTTAGGTTGTCCAGAAGATCCTGAGGTTAAGGTTAAGGTCAAAGAAACAAATTGCTCTTGTGCTTTGACTTGTGCCAATGGCTGGCATTGTTGTTCAGACCAAAGCAAGACCGCTTGGTGATCTCGGCAAAGTTGCTGAATTTTACTGACACTAAACGCAGGATTAAGCAACAATACACGCCCTCCCAGTTGCAACACTGCACAATAAGCTAACAATAAATCCAGACTATTTTTGCCACATAGGGCTACGGTATGCCCAGCTTTCACCCCTTGCTGAACAAAACAAAAAGCGAATTGCTCAATTCGCTCAGAAAAAACTTGCCAGGTTAAGGATTGCTGCTCAAATTGCAAGGCAATACGCTGAGCATAATCGGGATTATCGGCATATTGTCGCCATAAAAATTGCCTATTCATTTAATTTACAACAAAAAATGACCGCACTTGCTCAATTAAATCCTCAGGCAACTGCATGGATTGCATAACCCCCTCTAACATTAACATTTTCCGCCCACTATTGGTGTTGGTAATAACCCAATAAGGGGTGTCTGGAATTTGCTTCGGCTTAGTATGATTCCCCGCTGCCAACAATGTGGATTCATCTCGTGCAAAATAAACCCGAGTACGCCCTTGCAATGACTCCGTTGCTTGAGCAAAACGTTCTGGATTAGTACGATACAACAGGTTAAGCACCGCCAAAAAACGCACTACCGCTTTATTTTCTTCCACAAAATCCGCCGACTGCAATAAAGCTCGCAACTTAGTTACCACTTGCTGAATATCTTGTTCCGATTGTGTTTTTACACTCGCACTCGCCTTTTCTTCTTTTACCACCTTGGCAGTTTGACGATTCCCTTTATTCACTACGGATAATTCTAAAGATTGCGATACCTTTTGTGGCGTTTCTAAAGGTTCCGTTTCACTTGTTTCAACAAGAGTTTGCGTGTTAGAAAGAGGATCAAGATCTAACAAACGGCGTAATATATCAGATGCACTTTCGCCAATAGATTGAGTTTTACTCGCAATATATTGATAAAGTTCTTCATCTACCTCAATAATTTTCATTTCCCTTTCCTCTTTATGTTATCTAGCTTGCTCGTTATAGTCCTTCAATTTAAAATAAGACAAACTAGCACGCCGAAAACAGTACAAAGAATACGGCAAAGCGTGCCAACGCTGTATTATTTTAAAGTGGCAAGACGATATAATGTGCATTATACTGATTTCTTTCTCAATACACTATGCAAATCACAGAAAATAACGGCAAAATAATGAACGAACAAGCATTACATTATCAATACCAGCAAGGTTCACCTCACCAACCAACCTTAGTTTTTTTACATGGCTTATTTGGCGATATGAATAATCTCGGCATTATCGCCAAAGGATTTAGTGAGCAATACAACATTCTCCGCCTTGATCTCCGCAATCATGGACAAAGTTTTCATAGTGAACAAATGAATTATCCACTTATGGCACAGGATATTTATCAACTATTAGAGAAACTTCAACTAAAAAAAGTCAGTCTTATTGGACATTCTATGGGGGGCAAAACCGCTATGCAATTTACCGCCCAATACCCTGAACAAG